>NZ_JBSGWY010000073.1:0-16868 GCF_053609145.1 Streptomyces sp. NPDC054961
GCACAACCTCGCCCTCGCCGGATAGACGGACAAGCCACACAGCGAACAGCCACGCCCAGGCCCACCCAAAGATCATTTACGGGACAGCCCTTAGGCAACGGGCTCTCCACGGTCTCTGCCGTCAGGTGGTTGCAGGGGTCCAGGGGGTGGGGATCGTGTTGCCGCGGTAGCGATACCGGGTGACCGGGATCGCGCTGATCTTCCGCAACTCGATCTCGCCCGCGCTGATCGGCCGCCACCGCCCGGTGGGGGTGGTGAGCCGTCTGCGGACGTCCGTCCAGTTCCAGTGATGCCGCTCTTGCAGCAGCCGGATGACTCGCCACCAGACGAGGTTGTCCAGGTTGCTGAAGGTGCGCTTCGCGACGGCATGCCTGAAGTAGTTGGCCCATCCGTGGGTGACCTGGTTGAGGTTCACCAGGACCACGGTCAGGTCCTGCTGCGATGTCCTGTGGGTGAGGTTACGGATCTTCGCCTTCACCGTCCGGAGTGGCCGGTCGGCGATGAAGGTGTAGACGTACCACTTGTCCGTTCCGCGTTTGCGGCGCCACTGGATGTGGAACCCCAGGAAGTCGAACCCCTCGCTCAGGTGCACCAGTTGGGTCTTGGCTTCCGAAAGCCGCAACCCGATCGGTGCGAGGACCTGGGCGATCTCCTCACGCAGTGCCTCGGTATCCTGCCTGGTCCCTTTGACCAGGGCGACGAAGTCGTCCGCGTAGCGGACCAGCCGCCACGAGGGCAGGCCCTTGGCACTCCGTCGTTCACGCCGACTGCTGGTGGACAACTCTCCATCCGGCTCCCAGGCGCGGTGCAGGTGCTCATCGAGCGCCGACAGGGCGATGTTCGCCAGGAGCGGGGAGATGATCCCCCCTTGCGGCGTGCCGGTGAATGTCTCCTGATGTTCACCGAGCTCCGTGAGGAGACCGGACTTCAGGAATGCCTTCACCAGTGCCAGTACTCGCTTGTCCTTGATCCTCTTCCGAACGCGGTCCATCAGTGCAACGTGGTCGATCTCGTCGAAGCACGCCGCGATGTCCGCGTCCAGCACCCAACGGTAGCCGTGGGTGCCATAGAAGTGGATCTCGGCAATCGCGTCCTGAGCCCGCCGTCTGGGCCGGAAGCCGTAGGAGACCGGCTTGAAGTCGGCCTCGAAAATCGGCTCCAGCACCAGCTTCAGCGCGGCCTGGACGACCCGGTCGGCGATCACGGGAATCCCCAGCCGCCGCACCTTCCCCGACCCGCCCGGTTTGGGAATCTTGCGCTCCCGCACCGGTAGCGGCCGGAACGAGCCCTGCCTGAGCTGGGCCCGTAGGCCGTCCAGGAATCCGGGGACCCCGAGTCGCTCCTCAACGTCGGCGGCCGTCAGGCCGTCCACGCCGGGAGTACGGGCTCCCCGGTTGCCGGCGACCCGGTCAAACGCCACGATCAGCGTCGCCGGGTCGTGCACGAGGTTGAACAGATCATCGAACCGGCGGCCGGGATCGGCCGCCGCCCAACGGTGAAGCTTGGCCTGCATCTCCGATACCCGCTGACGCGGCCCCACCGGGGCCGACTCCAGCAGGGCACCGCTGTTCAGCGGTGCGTCTTTCGGCATTGCAGTCCCCTTCCCTTCTCGATACCGCTGCCGCCCTTCCCCATGTGCTCGGGCTTTCCCCGGCTCGGAGTACTACGGCGGCTCCGCCCCACCCGGCCCGTTCGGCGGTCGATGCGCCTATCCCCACCAGCTGACTGGACGCCCGCAAGAGAGGAGTTGAGACCGGTGGTTCCCGTGTTCACTGTGATTCGCTCGTCGAAGTAGGAGCCCGACTGTGTCCCTGCGGCATCGCCACGAGTACGCCGTAGACCTTCCTCGTGGCCTCCCGACCGGCTTCGAAATACCGGCCAAGGAGTTCCCCGCCGCCACCAGACGGCGAGTGCGCACCGCTTCCGGCCCAGATCCACCAGGTTCGAGCCGGTGTAGTCGTTAAGAGACGTAAAGACGCCGGTTCCTCGCGTACTCCTCTCCGTCCCGCTCGCCGGACCCGCACCATCTGGCAGTACTGGCACGTCCCGGCTTTGTCAGGGCCGCTCCCGCCCTCCCCGGCATCACCCGGATCAGGCTGCCCTCAGCTCCACCTCCCTGCTACGACAGGTCAGCGATGAAGGTCTCTCACCTCCACACGAATCACAGCGCCTCACGGCGCAACTCGAAGACGATCCAGCCCCCACACGCCGCCGTGAGGCTTTTAGCCGCGGCCACACCTCCTTCTTCCACAACTCCACAGCGCGCTCGTCACGCTCGAGTGCTCTGCGGATAGGTGCCTGCCAGGACCAGCCATGCCGTTTCAGCAGCCGCCACACCGTCGCCACCGACAACGTCAGGCGCAACCTGCGGCGGATCACCGTCCGGACCCGGACCAGAGTCCAATCCTCGAAACCGTGCGCGGCCGGGCCCCTGCGGAGCTCCTCCTCCAGTACGGCGAACTGGGCATCGGTGACGGTCGGGGAGTTCGCCGCTCCGGCCGAGCCCAGGGCCTCCATGCCGCCCTCGCGCCAGGCACGACGTCAGCGTTCCACCGACCGCACACTCACCCGCAGATCCTTCGCGATCACCGCGGTCTTCTCACCCACCGCGAACCGCACGCCGGCCTCAAGCCGGATCCCCTCACGAAACGCCCGACGCTCAGCAGTCAGGCCCCCACCCTCCGGATAACGTATACCACCGGCATACCGCAAGGATCATGACCCGTCATCACCCGACGACAACCCGAAAACCTCAGTAACAAAGCACTACTAAGTGCTTGCAGATCATCAAGGTGTTGCTTCCCGTGCTGGGGCTCGTTGGTGTGGTATGCGCATCCCGGACGAGACTCGTAACCAACTCTCTGTGAAGTTCGCGGTGTTGTTCCCGCATCTGGACGAGCGGCAGCGTCGGTTGTTGATGGCTGCCGAGGCTCGTGTCTTGGGGCACGGCGGCGTTCGGACTGCCGCACGGGCGGCCGGGGTGAGTGAGACGACGGTCCGCAAGGGTGTGTTCGAGCTGGAGGCCGGTGAGGAGCCTCTGGGCCGGGTGCGGCGTCCGGGCGGGGGCCGCAAGCGGGTCGCGGATCTCGATCCGGGGTTGCGGCCGGCTTTGCTGGCGCTGGTCGAGCCGGATGTGCGGGGTGACCCGATGTCGCCGCTGCGATGGACGCTGAAGTCGACCCGGGCACTCGCGAGGGAACTGGCCCGGGCCGGGCACCGGGTCAGTGCCGACAGCGTCGCGGATCTGCTGCGGGAGGAAGGCTTCAGCCTGCAGGCCAACGCCAAAACGCTCGAGGGCAGCCAGCACGTCGACCGGGACGCGCAGTTTCGTTACCTCAACGAGCAAGCCCGCGAGCACCGGGACGCCGGCCAGCCGGTCATCAGCGTGGACACCAAGAAGAAGGAGCTCGTCGGCGAGTTCAAGAACGACGGCCGTCAGTGGCGTCCGGTCGGTGATCCGGTGCCGGTGAACATGCACGACTTCGCCGACCCGAAGCTGGGCAAGGCGATCCCGTACGGGATCTACGACCTGGCTGCGAACACCGGCTGGGTCAACGTCGGCACCGATCACGACACCGCCGCGTTCGCGGTGGAATCCATCCGCCGCTGGTGGCACGGCCAGGGCCACGCTGCCTACCCGCGTGCGACACGGCTGCTGATCACCGCTGACGCCGGCGGATCCAACGGCTACCGCACCCGGGCCTGGAAACTCGAACTCGCCCGCCTCGCTGCCGAAACCGGACTGACGATCACCGTCTGCCACCTGCCGCCGGGCACATCGAAGTGGAACAAGATCGAACACCGCCTCTTCTCCCACATCACCATGAACTGGCGCGGCCGCCCGCTGACCAGCCACGAAGTCATCGTCCAATCCATCGCCGCAACCACCACCCGCACCGGACTGCAGGTCACGGCCGAGCTGGACACCAATGCCTACCCGACTGGAGTCACGATCGGTGATGCGGAGATGGCGGCTCTGCCACTGACCCGGCATGCCTTCCACGGCGACTGGAACTACGTCCTGTACCCCCATCCGGCCCCACTCATCCCGGCGGCCCGGACTCCGGAACCGTGCGAACCGGAATGGACGCCGGCCCTGCTGACCGATGCCTCGCTGACCGGCATGTCTCCCGACCAGCTGCACGACCTGGTCCAGGCACTGGCACCGGACGGAGACACCCGGCGCGGCCGCCCGCCCCACCTCGCCTTTCACGACCAAGTCCTGGCCGCCGTGCTCCACCTGCACGTCAATCTGGCCGCGGAACCCCTCGCCGTGCTGTTCGCCAGCAGCCGCACCGCCATGCACCGCACCCTCCTGAAGATCAGGAAACTGCTCAAAGCCCACGGCATCGTCATCCCACCCGCCGCTACTCCGCCAGCCGCCCTCACCGTCCTCCACACGCGGATTCTGGCTCAGAGCAGCGAAGCCAGCAGCAAGATCAAAACGACGTGTTAATGATCTGCAAGCCCTAAGGGCTGTCCCGTAACTGCTGGTCGCGGGTGAGGTGATCTTGGTGTGGCTGGTGTGATCACGGCGTCGGAGCCGTCCTGGATAGCCCCGTTCACCGGGCTGAGTCCGCGTTGTTTCGGGAAGCTGGTGACCGTGCTGCGGCGCGAGGGTGCGGACGCGGTCCGCAAGGGCCGGCCGTGGAGCCTTCCGCTGGAGGACCGGGCACTGCTGGTCGCGGCCTACTGGGGCACGAACTTGACGATGCGACAGCTCGCCCCGCTGTTCGGGGTCTCGAAGTCGGCGGCGGACCGCATCATCGACCACCTCGGGCCGATGCTCGCGCTCCAGCCCCGAAAGCGGTTCGCCAAGGACACCGTGCTCATCGTGGACGGCACCCTGGTCCCCACCCGCGACCACACCATCGCCGCGCAGTCGAAGAACTACCGGTACTCCACCAACCACCAGATCGTCATCGACGCCGACACCCGCCTGGTCGTCGTAGTCGGCCGACCGCTCGCGGGAAACCGCAACGACTGCACGACCTGAAGGAGCGGATGGAGCGGGCGACGTCGCGCGAGGACCACGACGGCTCGTACAGGATGCCCGTGATCAGTGGGCGGGCCGGGTCCGGCGCGTATGGGGGTGGTGTGCTGTTCCTGGACTGGCACAAGGACGGCCACGGTTTCCGGGGCCACGACTTTGAGGACTCCCGCCGTCTGACCAGGGGATCCGGGAGGTTGTGACCGAGCGTGATGCCTGGCCCTGATGGACAACCTTGGTGCTCGGCTCGGCGTCGGCAGAGCCGCCTGCTCCCCGGGAGACGGCCCTACGGCCGAGGTCAGCAGGCCCAGTTGTCGTGTCCTGGCGGGAGCTGTCTTCGCAGAAGGCTTGTGAACGCGCGACCGCACGCCAGCATGGGTTCGACGGGCAGGTCCACGTCGAAGCCTTCGTCATGGCCGCCTGTGCCGTAGGAGTTGACGAGATCCTTCGGGATGGCGGGGGTCCATGCGAGCAGTCGCTGCAGGACGCACTCAGATAGGTGCAGCGCGAGCGCGACCCGAGCGGGTTCCGTCCCAAGGTGCTCGTCCAGACAGGACGAGACGAACCCCACGAAGCCGGTCGTGGCCTGCATCTCCCAATCGTCGCAGGCGCCGGCCAACCACTCAGGGGCGTCAGCGACCGCCTTCGCCTCCTGCGCCAGCAGGTACAGCCACACTTCGGCTTGCTCGTCGCGGACCCAGAATCCAGAGTCGCAGTAGTCCAAGTTCGAGGTGGCCATGCCGCGAGTAGACCACGCAGGAGCTGGCCCCCCCCACGGAACCCCCGGGCAGAGTTTTCATTGCCCCGCGGCTCCTGACACCACAGGAGGTGCGGGCCGGTGCGGCGACTTCCCATCGTAAATCGAACGGACTTACGATCTGGGGGTAACTGACACTGCGCCCTTCCCGGCCGATCTCCTCAAGCTCCAGACCGAGCTTCACCGCGCCCGCGCCGAACACGAGGCGTACCTCGCGGCCCTTCCGTGGAGTGTCGAGCCGATGGAGGGCTGGACGGTCGGCGAGCGGTACTCGCCCCGTGGCGACGTCGCCGCCAGCCCCGGTTGGACGCAGGAGCAGAAGGATCGCGTGGAGCGGATGTGGCAGGAACTGCGCGACCTTGCCGCGGCTGTCGTCGATCACCCGCACTGGGCCACGGTGGCCCGGGAGGACGTCGTGGCGGCGCGGCAGCTGCTGAAGCAGCAGGGCCGGCCCCCGGCGGGCGAAGCGGCGTAGGCCGGCCGATGCGCGGGGCGGAGATCACCGAACCGGTCGGGGCCCGGCCGTGGAGGCCCGAGGACGGCCCCCGGCCCCGGATCCGGACGTGGCCCGGCATGGTCCGCCCCGCCCTGTACGTGTGGTCGTCCGGCGCCTGGCGCCTGGCTACGGTCCTGGCCCGCCAGGGCTGGGCCGACGGGCGGGTGATCTATCAAGTGGACGTCGACCTGAACAACTCCACCCTCGTGGTGTACCGCGCGTACCAGTGGCCACAGCCCGGCCTGCGCGTCGCCTGCCGCCCCACACCGCGCCCTTCCGCGACCCTGCCCGACTTGCCTCGAAATTCGAACATCAGTGTTAATGAAATATGCGCCACCAGCACTTTCCCCCCGATCTGATCCGGACCCAGCTCGCCTGGATCCGCACCTATGAGGCCCTCGCCCGCCTCACCCCCACGCAGAGCCCTACCGTCCTGCGCCGCGAGCTCCTGGACCTCTCCCGCGCCCTGGCCACCCACCCGTACTGGGCGGTCCCCGGCCGGTCGTCTGCGGGCCGGATGGAGCTGCTGCGCCAGGCCCGCGCAAGCCGTTGGGGGTGGGCGGCGTGATCCGGTTGACCGAGCGCCGGCTGCGGATCCTCGAGGCGATCGCCGCCCATACCGCCGCGCACGGCGCGGGTCTGTCGGTCCGCGAGATCGGCTCTGCCGTGGGGCTCGCCAGCTCGAGCAGCGTCGCCTTCCAACTGGCCCACCTCGAGCGCGGCGGGCTGCTGGTCCGCTCCGGCCGGGCCTGGTCCACGGCCGAACTCACGGGCCCCGCGGTGCGCCGGCTGGCTGCCTCGCGCTAAAGCCGTCCGTCGCCTTCCACCAGGCCGTGACCCCGGGAGCGGACCAGGCTGGGCGTGGGGCCGTCGCGGCGGACGGCAGAGGGTGGCCGCATCCCATGCAGGATGCGCCACGCCACCGCCTCCCCCGATTCCTGCGCGGCTCCCTTCCGCCATTCCCACCCGCAGGCCGCACCGGCTCCGGACTCCCCATCCGCGCTCCCCGCCGCTACACCCCGCCCGCCCCCGCCCTCCGCGGCTTCCTCATCGACCAGACCTGAGGGCATTCGCTCTTGCAGGACCGGCGAGCCGTACGTCCTGCGCGTCACCGTGACCTGCCCTCCGCTTCGTCCACGCGCCGCGGAATATGTGCGTACATGCGTGTGATCGCTGGTGGGTGTGTGCGAAGAAACGTGGTGAACGGCCGTTACGGAATCTGCTGATCCGTTTGAGTGGTGGAGCTTCAATGTGCGCTGGTGGTGCGCCGGAGCGTGTTGATCGTCCGCACTGTGTGGGGTGCGGGTCGGTGTAGCCCTCAGTGAATGTCAGGGCCATGGCTGCACGGGTTGTGTGTGGTGTGCAGGTGAGTGTCACGCGAAGGTCCGTGTCCGGTAACCGGTCACGGCGGGGGCTGCGGCCGACCGGTCGGAGGGCCGAGAGTGTGGCTCCTCGGCCCGGCGAACGGGCCGGGCACCGGCACCGGCACCGCTACCAGGGTGTATCGGCCGGTGAGGACCTGTTCTTGAGGGGCCATCACATGTCTGCTTCTTCGACCGCCCCCGTATCGCCGCCACCGTTCTGGCCGCCGGAGCCGTGGTCGGCGCCGCCGCCCTCCCCGCCACCGCCGCGGACCGGAATCACGACCGGCACCCGCGGGTGGAGATCTCCCGCGTCCAGGCCGACAGCCCCGGACGCGACGACCGCTCCAACCGGTCCCTGAACGGCGAATGGGTCGAGATCACCAACACCACCCGCCAGGCCGTCAACCTGCGCGGCTGGACGCTGCGTGACTCCGACGGCAACCGCTACCGCTTCAACGGCACCCGCATCGCCGGACGTGCCACCATCCGCATCCGCACCGGCGCCGGACGCGACACCCGCACCGACCTCTTCCAGGGCAAGCGCGACCACATCTGGGACAACCGCGCCGACACCGCCACCCTGCGCGACGACCGTGGCCGCACCGTCGACACCGAGACCTGGGGCCGCCGCCACTGACCCAGGCGGAGGTCGGGCGGCCGCCTGTCGGCGGGCGACCGCCCAACCCCCCCCGGTGCCGGGCGGGAACTGCTCACTGGCTGTGCGGGCCGTCACCCTTCACCAGGTGACGGCCCGCACGGCCCTTTCCGGCCGGTAGCCCGGCCGCGAAGGCCCATGCACGGGTGGTCCGCTCACACGCCTTTTCGTGTTGGTGAGGGTTGCGGAACCGGTTCTGCCGGGCTCGCTGGGATAGTGAGCACGTGCCCTGCCCCGGGCGCCCCGAGCCTCCGGGGCAGGGCACCCGGACCTTGGTATTCGTGGGTTTCCGGATGTGCCGGCCGGCACGGAGCTGCCTTCACGCGCCTGGCCGGCGGTGCCGGTGTCAGAGTTCCCGCCCGGCCGGGGGCTAGTGTCTTTTCCAGGCCGTGCCGATGTGGCGTGCGTGGGTGAGGCCCGGTGCCCAGAGCGCTCTGGGGGCAGCAGTACCACCGGGCCGCCACAAGGCTTCCGCCCCATGGGATTTCATCCGTTTGCCGGGTGGGCGGGGCGGGCGTGGGGGCAGGCTGGTGGGGTGAGTGGCATGGATGTGCCTCAGGTGTATGACGGCCGGGACGGCGAGCTGTGCGAGCCGGTGCCCGGCCGCACGCTGGTAGGCCTGGTGGGCGGCCCGCTCGACGGTCGGCTCCTCGACGTCAGTGACTGGCGGGACGAGGACCGGGCTGAGGGTTGCCTCCTGGTCACCGACCGAGGCCTGTACGGGCCCGGCGGCCGCGCCTTCTACGCGCCCGACGAGGCGGATCTTCAGGGACCGTTCCGCTGGCGCGGGGACACTCCCTGACCCGGGGACGTGGAGCTCGTCTCCCGGGCACGGGCTGATCAGTCTCCGTCGACAACCGGGTCGCAGGCTGGGCGCCACCGGCCTGCCCGCACCACCGCCCTGGTCGCCCTCACACAAGACCTGCAACCCGCGATCCTCGGCCCGATGCTCGGACTCCACCCGATCAGGGCGACGTCGCCGGTGATGACGCCGGCTTCGTCGGTCATCGCGCCGCCAGGGCCTGCTTTGATGTAGGCGGCCAGGGCTACCGGCCCTTCTGCATTCGCGCCGTGGCCGGGGCCGGATCGTTGCCCGACTGCGGAGGGTCATGAGGGGCACGTCTCCAGCATCTCGGTCAGTTTCGTCTTCTCCGCCTGGGTGACCGTCAGCTGGTAGGTGCTTTTCACGTTCGTCCAGGCCGTCGCATACGTGCACCAGTACGTTTTGGCCGGGGGCTGCCATTCATCGGGGCCCTGGTCGCCCTTGGCCCGGTTCGTCGCCGCCGATACCGCCAGGAGCTGGGGGCGGGTGAGGTCGTTGGCGAAGTCCTTGCGGCGCTCGGGCGTCCAGGAGCCGGCGCCCGACCGCCAGGCGTTCGCCAACGGCACCATATGGTCGATGTCGAGCTTCCCGGCGTCCGTGAAGGTGATCCCGTCGTAAACGGAGACCCACGTACCCGAAACGGCCTTGCACTCGCTGTCCCGCTTCACCTTGCTGCCGGCCCGCTCAAGAACGACCTCCCGGGTGTCACAGGCACTACCCTGCCCGGCCCAGTGCGAGAACTTGGCCCTGGAGTATCCGGCCATCGACTGCTGACCGGCCACCTTCAGCCCGGCGAGCTGACCGCGGGCCACCGACGCCGTCGACAGACCAGGCAGCGCCCGCACCCCCGGCGCACCCTGCGCTCCACCCGAACCCTGACCGGACCGAGACGGCTTGCCGTCACCGCCCGCCGTCACTCCCGGATTGCATCCCGCAAGCCCACCGGCCAGCAGAACAGCCATCACCACACCCACACACAGCCGCACCTGACGAGGCATAACCATCCCAAACTGTATTGAAATCACCTCGGCGACCCTACCCACCCCACCTATCCCGCGAAGGCCGCGAGGTCACCACGGCATGCAGGAGCCATCCGGGAACACGTCCGAGATCCGCAGCGCCACAGCGCAGGAGGCCTGCTCGACCATCCGCAACGCGCGCCCGACGCGGACCCCACTCTCCGCCGCCCCCGGCCACCACGAAGAGGCAACGCACCCGTGACCTCGGTCGGCATCGTCGGGAGGCACTTTGCCGGATTCCCTCTCCGGCCGAGCACAGGTGCGCGATGGTCGGACCCAGAGCTGGCGAAGGGCCGCCAGGACGTGTGTGGAGGGGCGGGGCCGTGGTGGGCGACGAGACGTGGACGACGGATGAGTTCGGCAAGTCCCACGAGGGCCGGGCGGGCGTCCTCCTGGCCGACGGGAGTGTCCCCAAGCCGGTGTACTTCGACGGCGCATCCAGCTACGGCCAAGAGGTCCGCCACTGGAGCGTCTACGACGGAGGCACCTGGCCGAAGCGGCCCCAAGCCGCCGTCCTGCGCGCGGAATGCGCATGCGGCTGGACCGGCCCATCCCACCCCATCAACTGGGACGAGATCGCAGACCAGCCCTTCCACCACGCCGGCACCGACATCGCGGACCAGTGCATCGACGACTGGGACCACCACATCCTCAACATCGGCGCAAGCACCATCCCCCTACCCCTCGAACTCGACACCCTCCTCGAAACCGTCACGACAGCAATCGAAAACCTCGCCCAAGACTCCCCAACCGCCGCCCTCAAAGCAGCCCGACGCCTCGAACTCATCGCACAACGCACCAGCTACGCACCCGCCCACGAAGCCCGAGACCAGGACCCCGAAACCGTGGCAGCGCAGCTCGGCCTGAACCTCGACCAGACCCGCTCGCTCCTCGCCCGCTTCGGGCGCTGGAACCAGTACGCGTAACCCGGACGCAGGACGAAGCGGCATGACAGAGCGGTCGGGACAAAGAGCTGCCGCAAGCCGCGGCGCAACCGGAGGCGGGGAGCATGCAGGACGCGGTCTACGGTCTGCTCGGCGCATTGGGCGGTGCCGTGGTTGCAGGCGCCGCCGCGTACTGGGGTCCGCTACAGACCCAGAAGGCAGCACGCCGAGAAGCTGAACGACAGCGCGAACAGGCACAGGCGGAAGCCGCAGCGGCAAGGGCACACGAGCATCGCAGCGCCCGGGTCGCCCGCGTAGCCCTCATCCGCAGGGTGGTCGGCAACTGGTGCCATCTGCTGGAAGTGACGTTGGACGATGTCCAGCAGGGCCACGCAGTCACCGACTTCCCGGAGCTCGCTCGCCAAGCCAGAGAAGCCTTAACCGAAGCGATCTACGAAGGCATCCGTGACGGATTCGCCATCGTCCTCACATCAGCGAGCAACGAGCCTCCTCGGCGCGAGCCGCGCAGGGAAGGCACAACACACGGCATCTCGGTACGGCGCCCAGAAGGCCCGCTCAGGAGAACCCGCGTGAGCGATCGCACCATACGCGTAGACGAATCCGACCGGCAGCTGATCCTGGACGCACTCGACCGTGCCACCTACCGCATGCGTGACCTCGCCAGGCTGCCTCAAAACGACCCCCACTATCCACAAGCACTCACATCCGCCCAGAAAGCCCTGGACAAAGCAGGCCACGCCAGAGCCCTCCTCTCCGTCCAACTCATGCAACGGCTGATGGACATCGCCGACCTAGACGTCATCGACACACGTCGGGACCCAGGGCCGCCGCGTGACCACAGCGACACCTGACAAACCCAACGCACGCTCCTGCACCCGCGACACGACCGGCCGTACCGTCGCGCTGCGCCCCGATGCGGCCCGGCAGGCTGCCGAGCATCTGGCGGAGGCCGGCCCGGGCCCGTGGGAGGGCGTGCGGTTCGCCGCATGGGGGCCGCGTGACGTCCTGGACGCGGTCCTGGTCCGCCCGGATCTGGTGGCGGAGATCAGCGCCGACCGGGCCGTCGACCGCGGCGGGGTCTACCGCCACGCGCTGCGGTTCAAGCGGCTGCGCCTGGACGTCACGGCCGAGGACGTGGCCCGGTTCGGCGAGGGTGCGGCCGCGGCCGCTGGCTAACGCTCGGGACGGGTCTGGGCACCGGGTGGGATGTGGTGCGGGTCTCACCGGGCGGGGTTGCGGGGCTAAGGGGGCGGTGGTGTAGCACGTGCGCGAGTTTCGCCTGCCTGCCCTCTGACCTGCTGGCCCTGGTAGAACATGGGTCGATGAGTATTCAGTGGGCGTTAAGTCCGTTTCTGGTAGCGGCCTCGTCCGGGTTGGGTGAGGAAGCCTTGGCGGGTGAGGCGTCCGAGGCGGCTGCGGGTGATGTTGACGGATGCGTCGTCGGTGGGCATGTCGAGGAGTTCGTGCAGCTCGCGGGCCCGGAACGCCTGGTCGGGGTGCTGGTTGAAGGCGTCCACGATGGCCTGGTAGGCAGTGCTCGACTCGGGCGGACCGGGTTAGGTGCCGGTAGGTGCGAGTTCGGTGATGATCTTGCGGGTGGTGGCGAGGTCCGTGAGGCGGGCTTCGGTCTCGGTCAGGGCGGCGGTGAAGTGCGCGATCTGATGGTGGAGTTCGTCTGCGGGGGCTACGGCCTCGTTCTCGCGGATGTGATGGTCCACCAGAAGTTCGGTGATGTTCACGCGGCCAGCCCGATGGTGTCGCGCCAGGCCGGGGTGGGCGTGGTGAGGCGCCGGGCCATGTTCGCGGTGGAGGCCCAGTAGACGCGCGAGGCGGAGGTGTCGGGCCGGTGGTCGTAATCACGAGTCAGGCGCCGGTGGAGCATCAGTGTGCCGTTGGTCTGCTCTACTACCCACCGCTTGGGCTACGGGACGAACCCTTTGTCCTGGTCGGCAGGGTTGCGGCGGACGACCTCGACGTCGATGTCCAGCAGTGCGCCGTGAACGATGACTTCGTCCTTGAATCCCTGATCGACCAGGGCTTTCTCCAGGCGCATCCCGCACCGCTCGGCGGCCTGGTCCAGCAGGGCGGTGCCGGCGGCGTTGTCGTGCGCTGAGGCGGCCATGACGACGACGCCGATGATCAGCCCCAGAACGTCGACGGCCAGTCCCCGCTTGCGCCCCGAGACCTTCTTGTTCGCGTCCAGCCCCGTCGTGGTCCCGGGGACACCCGCCGCGGCGCGGACGGACTGGGTGTCGATGATCACGAGGGACGGGTCCTCTAATCGGCGGGCCTTCTCCCGCACCTGGCAGCGCAGGAGTTCCTGAATCCGCTGGTCAAGCCCGTCCTCGCGCCACAGCCTGAAGTAGTAGAACACAGCCGACCAGGCCGGCAGGTCATGCGGCAGCATGCGCCACTGACAGCCCGTCCGGTTCTGATAGAAGATCGCGTTCACGACCTCCCTCAGGTCACAGGACCCTGGATCCCCGGTCGCCGACCGCGCCACCCGGCCCTGTTTCCAGGACGTGATTATCGGCTCGATCAACGCCCACTGCCCATCCGATAAGTCGCTGAGGTACGGCTCTCTCTTCACGCCCGCATCTCAACATGGACATGCCCACCAGACGGCCCGGACAGCGATCAGTACCACGATCGAGCGATCACGAACCAACGAAGATCGGACTTAACGCCCTCTCAGAGCGGCGCGGTTACGCGCGGGCCATGCGGCATCATGGTGGGTTGTCTCCAGAAGAAGCCGGGGAAGCCGCCCTGGAGCGGTATCCGTACGAGCCCGCCGAAGCGACCAATCGAGGACTGATCTTTCACGACGAGGCCTGGCACCGGGCGATGCTGGCGATCCACGGCGATCGGTACGAGGCGGATCATCCCGAGCTAGTTCATCCGTCACCTGACTACCTAGCCCTCGAATAGCCATACCGTGAGCAGATTCGAACGTCCATCACTCTCTGCGACTGCTCCCAAGATCCGTGACAGAACCGAGAAATGACGGCACCCGTGTCGCTGAGGTGGATGGACGAAGCTGTGATGATCTGTTCGTGGTGACAGATGTCGAGTGGGCTCGGATACAGAGGGACCTGCGCTTCGGGCAGGTCTTCGAGGGCACGGTGGTAAAAGTACCGCAGCCCGGAGCGATCGGGATCTTCGTGGACATCGGCCTGAGCGTCGGAGGCTTCGTCGACGTCATGCTGCTGCCGGACGAGGGCAAGGACTGGCCAGCGGAAGGCACGGTTGCCGATTTCGAGATCTGGTGGGCAGACAGCCGCCAACAGATCCGGCTGAAGCCGTCCGACTCGCGATATCTGCGGACCGACTTCGCAGAATTCGTCGAACGCTTCCGTCCCAGTTGGCCCGCCGACGTCGGCCAGCCCGTGCCTGATCCAGGGCCTGTCACCCCCGACGAGTTGCGGGCCCTGCTTCGTTCCGATGGGCCGCAGGCCAACTCCCCCTGAGACTGGAGAAGTGGCCGACGCTCCTGGCGGAACCTAGCTGGCCGCAGCTTCGGCCCGGGCTCGCGTGCTGGCGAGGCGGTATGAATCGGTGCCGGTCTCGATGATGGTGCCGTTGAAGGCGAGGCGGTCGACGATGGCCGCGCAGAGGGCGCAGCACGGGCGACCCCGCCCCCAGCGTCACCGGGATACGCGTCAGCAGCGCTGTACGGGGCGCTGCGGGCCCTCCCGGTGCATGCCCCGCTCTCGGGTATCTGCGCGGCCACAGGCGGCGGACAAGGGCGATAGACGGGGCGCAGCACGGTCCTGGAGTGCCGTACAAGCCCTTCTTGGAGGTTGTTTTCATCTGTTTCGTTGCTTAATCAGATGATTCTTGGAGTGCGGCGTCGTGGTAATGGTGTGCTTCCGCCGTCGCGGCTGTGCGCCTGGGCGCACGCGGTCCATGGCGGTACGCCTGAAAGCATGGCGAAGCGACGTCCGTATCCGAGTGATCTGTCCGATGCCCGCTGGGAGTTGATCGAGCCGGTGCTTTCGGCCTGGCGCTTCGAGCGCCGCGGCAGGGCCCTGGACTTAGGCCGGCCGCCCGAACACGACCTGCGCGACATCATGGACGCGATCTTGTATCCGGACCGGACCGGAGTCCAGTGGCCCTATCTCCCACACGACTTCCCGCACTGGAACACCGTCTACGGCTACTTCGCCAAATGGGCCGACGAAGGTGTCTTCGCCCAGCTCAACGGCCTGCTCAGGCAATTGTCGTAGGAAGCGGAACATCGTCACCGACACCCTCGGGCTCCTCCTCGCCGTGCTGGTCACCGCGGCCAGCGTGCAGGACTCCATCGCCGGCACCGCACTGCTCGACCAGGTCGCCGCCGAACACCCCGGCATCCGCAAGGTGCGGGTCGACGGCGGCTACCGCCAGCACCTCGTCGAACATGCCACGGCCCTCGGCATCGACATGGAAATCGCCACTCGCAAGCCCGGGACCAGGGGTTTCACCCCGATCCCGAAACGGTGGGCGGTCGAGCGAACCTACGGCTGGCTCATGCTCCACCGCCGCCTGGCCCGCGACTGCGAGACCCTCCCCGAACGCTCCGAAGCCGTGATCCACATCGCCATGACCGACCTCATGGCCCGCCGCCTCACCAGCGAGAACACCATCTCCTGGCGTGACCCGACACCCCAGACCAAACAGCTGATCCCGGGATAAAACAGCGGGATAAAACGACCTCTGAGCACTACCACCACGGGTTGCGCCACGTCCAGGACCAGCTCACGACCTAGCCCCACCGCCCGGTGTGCCAGCGCCTCCACCTGGACGGTGGCCGTAGCCGGCCCGGCTCCCGCCTCGGATACCGTGTTCCTCTACGGGGTGCCATAACGGATGTGACGCCCCCCACCGGAGGTAGTCAGCGTATGAGTTCAAAGCGCAGCAAGAATCCAGCCCTGCCCGTACTTGACGACGCATTCCGACTCACGTCGGTCAAGGACGCCGAAGAGTCCACCCGTGACTTGGCCGCGCGGCTGGCCACCACCGAGCTGCGCCGCGTTTCCCACCCGGGCCGGGTCACCTGGGAGCCCACCGATCAGGCCGAGCCCGTACCGGTCCCGCCGACTGTGGTCGACGGTGACGGGGACCTGTGGCTGCGGGACCGGGGCACTGGCACCTGGACCATGCCCGAGTTCAACCCGAAGGAGTTCCCGGCCCGCTGTGGCGAGGTTCTGACGTGGAACCAGCTTGCCCGCGAGTTCGGCCCGCTGACCGCACTGGCCGACGACCGCCGCATCGGCGGCGGCCGGCGCTGACCGCGCAGCCTTCTGGGATGACCGCGCCCCTGAAGCGCCCGTTTCGGGTAGCTGGGAGCTCCAGCTCACCGCCGAGCTCGACGATGGCGGCGAGCAGGTGAGCGTGGTGGTGGCGTGCGACGGCCTCGAGCAGCGTGGTGCGGGCCTGGCGCCACCCGATGTCCTCGGTGCGGCCGGCCTCGGTGGACCAGCCGGGTAGCGGTCGGCCTTCAGTTGCCGTGGCGAGCGCGCGGCCCAGCTCGCCGATCGACTGCTGCCAGTCGGCGAACTGCCCGAGCAGGCCGCGCACCAGTTCGTCGACGGCGGCCGCCGGGCCGGCGCCGAAGGCCCGCGCTTCGGCGGCGGCCTCGGCGAGGACGTCTTCGTCCAGGTCCTCGAGGGCCTCACGCCACGGAGCGGCCGCAGCGTCGAAAGCGGCCAGGGCGGCGTGCAGCTCGGCGTCGAGAGCGGCGGGCGAACACGTCGGCTACTTCAGCCGCCCGGAGCCGTTTGCCGAGCTGCTGGCGGGCCTGGTCTGAGATACCCTGCTGCGCCCCCCCCCCCGACCACGGCGGCGGGGGGGCCCAGGGGGGTGGGGGATCCGTTTACC
>NZ_JBSGWY010000073.1:16878-21443 GCF_053609145.1 Streptomyces sp. NPDC054961
AAACCCTGGGCTCTCCCCCCGCCCCGGGGGGGTGTTCGCGGGGGGGGGGGGGGCCTGGTTCGTAATCCCCGGCCCCCCCCCCCCCCCCCACCCGGGGGGGGGGGGCCGCACTGTGGGGTGGGGCTTCCGTTTCCGCGCCCGCTCCGCATGCGACCGCTGGCAGGTCCCTAGCCGGCCGGCTGCAAGGCCCAGTGGTGCGGCTCGATGGGGGCCGGTCTCACCACGAGCCGGGCGGTCACGCCGGGATCGTCGACGAGCCTTCCCCAGGAGGCGGACCGGTCGCCGGGGGTGTGCTCGATGTCGGCCCACACCGTGCTGCCGGGCCCGGCAGAACCGTAGAAGACGGTCCACTCGGCGTACCTGTCGCAGTTGTCGCTGATCCCCACCTTGTGGTCGTCCGTCAACCTCATGCAGCCGCGCGGGGCCGAGTCCGACACGGAGACGTCCATCGTTCCGTTGGGCCGTTGCTGTACGTGCCAGTTCGCCGAGGTGTACGTGGTGTCCGCGCAGTCGCCCAGTGACACCGTGCCGACAGGTCCGTGCAGCTTGGGCCAGACCAGGCACTTGCCGTCCGTGAGGGACGCGAACCGGTAGAACCCGTCGATGAGCGGGGCGGCGTGGGCGGGCTGCGCGAGCGCCGCAGTGGCCGCGACGGCGGCGGCCATGAGGGCGATGACTCGTGAACGCATGGGACGGGACTCCTCGAACACAGCCGTGGTCGAACCGATCGCACGGCACTGACTCGGTCGGCACAATCCGCCGGAGACGGCGGCGGCACCGATCCTGGAACACCGGCCCGCCCGGTAGCAGCCGGCGGTCGCCGCTGTCACTCGCCTGGCTGAGCCACGTCACCCGACGGTGTGGCGGCTCGGGCTGCGGGCCTGCGCGGTGTCGGGGGGTGTCCAGCCCGTTCCGGCGCGCGAACCCGGGCCGGCGTGGCCCGCCGGCCTTCCGCAGCCGCGGGTAGCCCGTGTCGAATACGGTGACCCGCGCCCCTGCGGCGGCGAGTATCGGACCCTGCTGGCCGCCGCCGGAGGCCAGGCACAACACGTCCTTGCCGGTCAGGTCCGTCGGCAAGACCTCTATGGCATACCTGATCCCGCCCCGTACCCCGCTCACCCCCGCAGGAGGTCCACCATGCCTTCGGCCACGTACGCCCACGGCTCCGACGGACCCGTCTTCCTGCGCTTCGGCCGCACCCACATGCAGCCTCTCCGACACGCTTCGCCGCGCAGCCGAGAAGAAGAAGGCCGAGCACGAGGCCAGTCGCCCCGTCTGCGCGCAGTGCGGGACGAACTTCGACGACGACCGATGGACGAGCTTCAGGTACGCCCCGGAGCCGGGCCACCGGTGGCACCCGACTTTGTGCCGGCCGTTTGAGGACAAGACGCTCGTGGGTGAGGACCAGGCCGAGCGCGACCGCCCGGCAGTGGAGGCCGCCGCGACGGCCGAGAAGGCCCGTCGCTGGCGCGACCGCTTCCGCCCCGGGCAAGCCCAAGGCGACCCGGGGCAAGCCTCCTGACGCCCGGGTAAGCCTGCCGCCGGCAGCGTAGGCAAACCTTAGGTGACCCCGCGCAAGCCCGCGTTGTCGGTGGCGGCTGGCATCCGGGCTACCCCACTACGGCCACGTCCGGTACCAGGGGCAGGCTCAGGGTCGCCTGGGCAGCTACCGGGTGATCGGTTCCGCAGTTGCACGGGCCGGTCACGGCACTGACGTGTGGTGTGACCGATGGTGCGAAGCCAATCGGTCACACCGCCCTCGTGACCGGTGACCGACGGCCGGTCACGCGATAGGGCAAGCTCGCCGGCGAGCAGGCTTGCCCGGTCTGCGGAGGGCTTGCCCAGCCCGTTCCGCAGGGACGGCCGCTAGGCGGTTTCCTCCGGATCAAAACCGTCTGATGTCCCTGGTCAAAAAGATCTCGGATCCGTCGGACGGGCGGCCTACGCTGAGCCCCGTTCGTACTATCTGGGAGAAGCATGACAAGCAGGTTCACCGAGTTGAGTGTTGACTGCCATGACCCGGAGCGGCTCGCCGCCTTCTGGTGCGAGGTCTTCGATTTCAAGGTGATCGACCGGAGCGAGGACAGCGTCGAGATCGGCTCCTGGATGCCGACCGTCGAAGAGGTCCGGGCCCGTCAGATGCCGACCACCCTGGTGTTCGTCCAGGTGCCGGAGGGCAAAGCTGTGAAGAACCGGCTCCACCTCGACGTCAGCCCGATCGACGCCAGCACCGAGGACGAGGTGACCAGGCTGCTCGGCCTCGGCGCCACCAGGACGGACGTGGGCCAGGGCCCGGACCGGAGCTGGGTGGTCATGGCCGACCCCGAGGGCAACGAGTTCTGCGTCCTGCGCTCCCTGGCACCGCAGGACTAGTGCCGCATCAGGCAACGTTCGCCCTGTCGACGACGGTGCGTAGGCGCCGGTCGTCGGCATGGCGGTTTCGCCAGATGATGTAGCGGCGGATCATGCTGTCGGCATGGTCGGTGCCGTCGAGGGTGAAGTAGCGTAGGGCCGTGAACTGGGCCTCGATGCGGTTGAGCCAGGACGAGTTCGTCGGGGTGTAGGCGATCTCGACGTTGTTCGCGGCCGCCCAGGTGCCGACCCGCTGGCACCTCTTCGTGGTCAGATGCGGGGAGAAGTTGTCGCAGACGATCGCGATGCGGACGTTGTCCGGGTGGAGGCTGCGCAGGTAGCGGCAGAACTCCAGGAACTGCGTCCGCTTCTTGACCGGTTTGATGTGGCCGTAGAGCTTGTCCTTGGCCAGGTCCAGGGCAGCGAACAGGTGCCGCACTCCGCCGTAGCGGTTGTAGGTCGCCCGCCGTCGTCGGCGTGGTTCACGGTCGGGGTTTTGTGCTTGCCGCCGCGCTCGGCCCATTGTCGGCCCAGGTGGGGCATCAGGTTCAGTGGGCCGAACTCGTCCAGGCAGAAGATGACTTCAGGCTCGCCATCCTCGGGTATGACCTCGCCGTCGGCGATCGCGTAGAGATGCTCGACGCGGGCCTTCTTGGCCGCGTACTCCGGATCGCGGGAGGCTTTCCAGGTCTTCAAGCGTTGAAACGAGACGCCCTCCTCGCGGAGCAGGATGCGCAGGCCCTCGTGGCTGATGTCGTCGACCACCCCCTCGGCAACCAGGAAGTCCGCCAGCTTGGTCAGGCTCCAGGTGGAGAACGGCAGGTCGTGCTCGGTCGGCTTCGACTTCGCGATCTTCTTGATCTCACGCCGCTCGGGCAGCGTGAACGTCTTGGGGCGGCCGCCCTTGTACTTCGGATACAGCGACTCGAAGCCGTCAGCGTTGAAGTTGTGGATCACATCCCGGACCCGGTCATCGCTGGTGAACGACACCTCGGCGATCTTCGCCACCGGCATGCCCTGCGCCGACAGCAGCACCATCTGCGCGTGCCGCCACGTCACGACCGAGCCGGTGCCTCTACGAACGATCCGCAGTAACCGCCGGCCCTCGTCGTCACCGATCTCACGAACCCGCACCCGTTCAGCCCTGCACACAGCCTGGCAGTGACCCGAATCGGCGGACGGCTTCGACCGCGTCACATCGTCCGGCGATTCCTCAGCTCGGCAAGCCATTCGCTTACCTGCTCGTCGTCGTGCAGGTAGCCGCCGCTCTCATCCACTGGAAGATCGATTCCGTGGAGGAGACTCAGCGCCCACCAGGAGACGTCGTCCCAATCGAGCCCGTTGTCAGTCACCCATCGCCCGGCCCAGCGGTCGACCTCGTCCCGGGTCAACCGACCTTCGACAATCGCTACGAAGCGGTCTTCGATCTCATCAAGAGTCGGCTGGCGACTGGCATCCATGCCCTGACCGTACAGGCAGGGCAAACGTTGGCTGATGCGGCACTAGACGAGTAAGTCCGAAGTCTTGGGGCGCATGAAGCAAGGGCTCGTTGATCCGTTTGTGACGATAGATCTCGAACCCTCGGAACAGCACTTTACGTGAAGATCGATGACTCTCTGGCAGGAACGCGGAGGGCCGGACGGCCACCAAGGCTGGCGGACGCGGAACTGCTGACGGTGGCGGTCATCCAGGCCGTCCCGGGACCGAAGCCCGGTGGCTGCGGTTCGCCCGCACCCACCTGGCCGGCGAGTTCCCCTACCTGCCCGGCCAGTCCGGCTACAACAAACGCCTGCGGGCCGCGAACCCGCTGATCAGCCGCTTCATCCGAACCCTGGCCCGGGACACCGACCTCTGGCACGACGACGTGTGGGTCGTGGACTCCACTCCCGTCGAATGCGCCCGCTCACGCCCCACCGTCAAACGATCCGACCTGGCCGGCTGGGCCGGCTACGGCTACTGCGCCTCACACTCACGCTACCCGGGTAACCGCCGTCGGCGATCGTGGTCGTCCTGCCGACGGCGTTCTTCGCGCCGGACTCTGTCCAGGCCTTGCAGTCGTTGCGATTGCCGGGCAGGGGCTTGCCGACTGCCACGACCAGGCGCGTGTCGGCGTCGACGACGGGACTGTAAAACGTTCGGTGTAACTCCCGATCATGGAAGATGCATCGATGACCAGCAACAACGTGACCGAGACCGTCGAGTCGTCTGCGACG
>NZ_JBSGWY010000074.1:0-20315 GCF_053609145.1 Streptomyces sp. NPDC054961
AAGTACGTCCCGTACGAGCGCTTGCGGCCGGCACGCCGAGAGCACGCACCGGACGCCGCTCCTCAAGGGGCAAACCTTGCCCGACGCGGCACTAGCTCGCCGTGCGCGGCAGCCTGCGCTCCCACGTGCGGTGGAAGAGAACCTCGTCGCCCTCCCGGCACACCAGCTCGTTCGACGTCAGGAACCCGCCCTCGTCGCACGAGATCTCCGACCGCGTCTCCACGGACACGTCCCACCCCAGGTCCGGCCGGTGCAAGCGCACGGTCCAGTCCGAGCGGGTCCGCGCCGACAGCGGGTCCGCCTCCTGGATCTCGTACACCTCCCTCGCCTCCTCGCTGAACTCCAGCCCGTCCGGATACACCCGCGTGCCCCCGTACCGCGGGTCGACCTCCAGCCGCCACACGCCCCGCGCCACGTCCCGTACGACGAGCCGCTCCGGCCCCGGCCCGTCCAGCGTCTCGGGGTAGGACACCCCGAGCGGCTCCGCCTGCTCGGGAGCCTCGAACAGGATCGGCTCGCCGTCGGGCGCGCGGGAGGGGTCCCGCACCGGAAGCTCCACCGCGCTCCCCGCCGGATCCAGCGTCCAGCCCGCCTCCGAGCCGGCCCGCGGCCAGATCCACGGCCAGTAGGCCGAGGACAGGGCGAGGCGGATCCGGTGGCCCGGCGGGAAGGAGTGCCCGATGCCGTTCAGCTCGAAGGTCACGTCCTCGTACGAGCCCACCGGCCACGGCACGGCCTTGTCCCGCCCCTGGCGCGCCGACAGGTTCAGCGCGCCCCGCGTCACGAGCGTCGAGGACCCGTCCGGAGCCACGTCGCACAGCCGCGCCACGACCTGCCCGTACGGCACGTCCATCCGGATGCGCAGCCGCACCACGGGCCGGCCGAGGATCTCCACCGGGCCGGAGCCCTCCCCGACGGGGAACTCGAAGCACGCGGACTTCGCGTCCTCCTCGCGCTGGTCCGGCGGCAGGTCGGCGTCGTTGCCGAAGGGGAAGAAGCGGCCCGCGTCCAGGCCCGTGTGCTGCGGGGAGGCCACGACCACCGGCGCGCCCTGGAAGGCGTACGTGACCGGGTCCACGTTCGGCGAGGGCCAGGACGGATCGCCGGCCCACCGGCCCGGCAGCACCTCGTAGGTGGTCGCCGGCGGGTGCGACCCGGAGATCCACGAGCGCAGCAGCGGCTCCCGCATCACGCCGTTGTCCGCCCCCTTGAGCCAGTGGTCCCACCAGCGCAGGGTCTCCTGGAGGAAGCCGATGGCCGGCCCCGGCGGCAGCCCGCGGTCGGGGTACTGGTGCGACCAGGGGCCGATCAGGCCGCGCACCCGGTCGGCGGGGAGCGCGGACACCAGCCGCAGCACGGTGTCCCGGTAGGGGTCGTGCCAGCCCCCGACGGCGAGGACGGCCGCGCCGATCGCGCCGTAGTCCTCGCACACGGACCCGTGGCGCCAGTAGGCGTCGCGGGTCTGGTGCGAGAGCCAGGTGTGGATCAGGGGTTCGACCGCGCCGAGGCGCGAGAGCCAGAGGTCTCGCCAGCCGTCGCCCGCGTAGAGCGGGTCCGGCGGGCGGGCGGCGAAGGCGAGCATGGTCGCCGCCCAGGCGTGCATGTCCACGGCGAGCAGCGAGCCGCCCATGTAGTGCACGTCGTTGTCGTACCGGTCGTCCGTGGAGCAGACGGTCACGACGGCCTTCAGCGCCTCGGGGGCCAGCGCCGCGATCTGCAGGCTGTTGAAGCCGCCCCAGGAGATCCCGAACATCCCCACGGACCCCGTGCACCAGGGCTGCTCCGCGAGCCACTCCACCACCGCGACGCCGTCCGCGAGTTCCTGGGCGTCGTACTCGTCGCCCGGGTCGCCGCCGCTGCATCCGTGGCCGCGCACGTCGACCCGTACGGAGGCGTAGCCGTGGCCGGCGTACCAGGGGTGGCGCTGCCAGTCGCGCGGCGCGGTCCAGTCGGTGAGGCGGTACGGGAGGTACTCCAGCAGCGCCGGGACGGGCTCGTCGGTGACCGGGCGCCAGATGCGGGCGTACAGCTCGGTGCCGTCCCGCATCGGGATCCGGACGTCCTCGTGGGTGGTCCCGTAGGGGAAATCGGTGCGGATGATCATCGAAGCTCTCGCCAATCGCCTCGGGGACGGTCAGTGGACGGGGTGCATCGTGCGCTTCAGCCACGGCGCGAGCGCGACCACGGCCAGGCCCGCCGCCACCGCGATGGCGCCGTTGACGCCGAAGTAGACGGGGTTGGAGACCTCCCCGTAGAACTTGACCACCTGGGCCTGGATGCCGTTGGCCAGCGCCAGCGAGAGGAACCACAGCGCCATCGTCTGGCTGCCGAAGGCCTTCGGGGCGAGCTTCGTGGTGGCCGACATGCCCGAGGTCTCCAGCAGGACGTCGCCGAGTCCGAGCAGCAGGTACGAGCCGACGATCCACCAGACGGCGATCTGGTAGGTGTCGCCGCTGTGCCCCGAGGTCGGGATGACCATCAGGAGGAAGGACAGGCCGCCCAGGATCACCCCGATGGCGATCTTGTTGGAGGCGTGCGGCTGCCGTCGGCCCATCCGGACCCACAGCGCGGCCACGACCGGGGCCAGCAGCACCTCGAACGCGCCGAGCGCGGAGGCGTACCAGCCGGCCGGGAAGGTGAAGCCGAGGATCTCGGTGCGGGCGTTCGTCGAGGCGAGCAGCATCATCGTCGAGTACGCCTGGAAGAGGATGAAGTTGAAGGCGACCGAGGCCAGGAAGAGCACCACGTACGGGCGCAGGCGCCCCCGCTCCTCGGAGGTCACCCGGTCGCTGCGGAACATGACCGCGAAGTAGACGACCGGGGCGATCACCGAGACCAGCGTGAGCAGGTCGACGAACCGGTCCATCGTCAGCCAGCCCAGTACGGCCAGAAGAGTGGCGAGCGCGGCGAAGACCACGACCCCGGCGACGATCCTCCACACGGTGGAGCGCATCGCGTCGGGCGCCAGCGCGAACTCGGCGGAGTGCTTGCGCCCCGCCAGGTGGCGGCGCCCGGCGACGTACTGGATGAGACCCGCGGTCATGCCGACGGCGGCGGCCGAGAAGCCCCAGTGCCAGCCCTCGTTCTCGCCGAGCCAGGCGGTGATCAGCGGGCCGGCGAACGCGCCGATGTTGATGCCCATGTAGTAGAGCGCGAAGCCGGCGTCGCGCCGCTGGTCGTCCGTCCGGTACAGCTTGCCGACCATGCTGGCCACGTTCGGCTTGAGCAGTCCGGTGCCGGCGCTGATCAGGCCCAGGCCCACCCAGGTCATGGCGGCGGTGGGCACGGCCATGGCGTAGTGGCCGCAGGCGATCAGGATGCCGCCCCAGAGCACGGCGCGGTACGAACCCAGGATCCGGTCGGCGAGCCACCCGCCGGCGACGGAGACGAGGTAGACCATGGTTCCGTAGGCCGCCGAGACGGAGGCCGCGGTGCCCGGGTCCATCCCCAGACCGCCGTTGGCCACCGCGTCCGCGAAATAGAGGACGAGGATGGCCTGCATGCCCAGGAACGAGAAGCGCTCCCAGACCTCCAGCCCGGAGAGCGTGGCGAGCCCCCGGGGGTGCCCGAAGAAGGCGTGGTCGTCGCCGGGCGGCGGCTGGTCGGCCTCCGGGTCCGAGGGCTCGTCGATATCGGTCGAAATTCTGGACAAAACGCATTCTCCGATTGTTTCGGCTTCCATAGAACATACCGGTACACATCGGGCGGTGCGTGAGGGGTGGGCGCGCGGTGGCCGGACGGGCGCCCTGGGTGATCGAAAACAGACCGGATACGCTGGCTTGAGTGATGGCAGCGACACATCGACAATCCATGTGATCGTCAACGTGATCGTCAGCAGACAGGAGTACCCCTCGTGACCGTCGTCGGGCCGTTCGGACTGAGCGTGCGGGACCAGGCTCTTGAGACCGATGTCCAGGCCGGACTGGCCGCCGTCGAGGCGGGTCTGCTGGAAGCCACCAAGAGCGAAGTCCCCTTCATCACCGAGGCCGCACAGCACCTGGTGCGGGCCGGAGGCAAGCGGTTCCGGCCGCTGCTGGTGATGCTCGCCTCCCGATTCGGCGATCCCTACGCGCCCGGGATCGTGCCCTCGGCCGTCGTCGTGGAGCTCACGCACCTCGCGACGCTCTACCACGACGACGTCATGGACGAGGCGGACGTCCGCCGCGGCGTCGACAGCGCCAATGCCCGCTGGGGCAACTCCGTGGCCGTCCTGACGGGTGATTTCCTCTTCGCCCGCGCCTCGCACATCCTGGCGGACCTCGGGCCCGAGGCCGTGCGGATCCAGGCCGAGGCCTTCGAGCGGCTGGTGACGGGCCAGATCCTGGAGACGGCCGGCCCGCGCGGCGGCCGCGACCCCGTCGAGCACTACCTGGACGTCATGGCCGGCAAGACCAGCTCGCTGGTCGCCGTCTCCTGCCGCTTCGGCGCGCTGATGTCCGGCGCCGACGACATGGTCGTCGACATCCTCACCCAGTACGGGGAGCGTCTCGGCCTCGCCTTCCAGCTGGCCGACGACGTCCTCGACATCGCCTCCGACTCGCACGAGTCCGGCAAGACCCCGGGGACCGACCTGCGCGAGGGCATCCCGACGCTGCCCGTCCTGCGGCTGCGCGAGATGGCGGCCCGCGACGGCAACCCGGACGACCTGGACCTCGTACGGCTCCTGGACGGCGATCTGACGGACGACGCCCTGCACGCCGAGGTGCTGTCGCGGCTGCGGGTCCACCCCGCCCTGGAGCAGGCCCGCAAGGACACCATCCGCTACGCCCAGGACGCACGGGCCACGCTGGCCCCGCTGCCGGAGTGCTTCGCGAAGTCGGCCCTGGTGGAGCTGTGCGACGCGGTGGTCCACCGCGCGGGCTGACCCGGCGCGGGTCTTACCGAAGACAGAGGCGCGGGCCGGGCATCCCCTACGGGTGGGGGAGGTCCGGCCCGCGTCGTGTCATCCCTGGGGCGTACGCGCAGTTGGCTCCCGGGGCTGACGCCCTCACCCCCTCTTCTTTGGTCAGATGGAGACACATCCCCACCAGATCGGGTGAGAGTGGCGGCGCGGGGTGGACGTGTACACGCAAGACGGGTAGGTCGCCGCCGTACACACAGAGGTAGGGCAGACAGACATGGCAACGAACGCAAAGACCCGCAAGGCCGCTCGGTACGCCGTACCGGTCGCGGTGTTCGGAGTGGTAGCCGGCACGATCGCGATGGTTCCGGCCTTCGCGAACGCCAGCGGCCCCGACCTGCCGCAGGTCACGGCCCAGCAGCTCATCGAGAAGATCGCGGCCTCGGACGTCGAGCAGCTGTCCGGCAGCGCCAAGATCAGCACGGACCTGGGGCTGCCGTCCCTGCCGGCCGGCCTGCTCGGCGGCGGCTCGGGCATCACGGGCGGCTCCGCCGACCCGCAGGACAAGCTCACGCAGCTGGCCGCCGGCACGCACACCTTCCGGGTGGCCGCCGACGGACCGGACCGCCAGAAGCTGACCTTCGTCGACGGCAAGGACGAGTACACGCTCGTCCACAACGGCGCCGACGTCTGGGGATACGACTCCAAGTCCAAGGAGGCCTTCCACGAGAAGGCCCCGGCCGACGCGGGCAAGAGCTCCGAGCGCAAGGCCGGCGAGCGGCTCGGCGCCTCCCCGCAGGAGATCGCCCGGGAGGTCCTGGAGGCCGCCGGCACGACCACGGACGTCAGCGTCGGCGACACGGCCCAGGTGGCCGGCCGCGACGCCTACCAGCTGGTCCTCAAGCCGAAGGGCGCCGGTTCCACGGTCGCCTCGGTGAAGATCGCGGTGGACGCCAAGAACGGCGTGCCGCTGCGCGTGCAGCTGCTCTCCACGGACGGCGGCAAGCCGATCGTGGACGCGGGATTCACCAAGGTGGACTTCGCCAAGCCCGCCGCCGACACCTTCGCCTTCACCCCGCCCAAGGACGCCAAGGTGAGCGAGGGAGCGGCCGGCGAGCACGGCCTGGGCAAGGACAAGGGCAAGGACAAGGGCAAGGGCGCCCTGGACGCCCTCCCCGGCCTGGACGGACTGGTCGGCGGCGCCGGGGCCGGCAAGGGCGACACCAAGGTCCTCGGCGAGGGCTGGACCTCGATCGCCCGGATCGAGACGGGCTCGGCCAACGGCCTGAAGGACCTCGAGGGCGCGACGAAGGACAAGAACGCTCCCGCGCAGGCGCAGCAGTTCCTCGACTCGATCGGGGAGAAGGTCTCCGGGAAGTTCGGCGAGGGCCGCGTCCTGAAGACCCGCGTGGTCAACGCGCTGATCACGGACGACGGCAAGGTCTACGTCGGCGCGGTCACCAAGGACGCGCTGGTGACGGCGGCAGACGCGAACAAGTAGGGCGCCCCCGCGTAGCGGAGGCGGGTGAAGGGTGGGCGGGGACTGTGTCCCCGCCCACCCTTGTGCCGTTCCCGCCCTGGGTACAGCAAGGCCGCTGTACCGTGAAAAGCATGTCGAGACACGTCACCATCCGCCTGGACGAAGAGTTCCACGAGCGCCTCAAGGCGCGCGCGGCGGCGCTGGGGACGACGGTCACCGCGCTGATCACCGAAGTCACCGAACGCGAGCTCGACGAGGACCGGAAGAAGTTCCTCTCCGGCATCGAGGAGTTCGCCGACCACTGGGCCTACTTCCAGGAGCGGTTCGGCCATTGAAGATCACCATGGAGTGGGCCTGGACCGCTCTGGCCCACCATCTCCCGTCCGATCCCGCCGTGTGGGACCCCTCCGGAGTGGCCGCCGCGGTGGCCCGCCACCAGAACGACCTCGTCCTGGTCCCCGAGCAGCCCGCCCCGGACACCGCGTGGCGGGCCGCCGCGTTTCTGCACACCCTGGCCGTGTGCCCGGCGCTGGAATCCCCGATGAACGAGTTCTACGCCGCCGCCGCGACCCGCTCGTACCTGCGCGTCGCCGGGGCGAAGCTGCTGCCGACGCCGGAGGAGCTCGGCGATCTCGTGGAGGCCGCGAAGCTGGGGCGCGCGGACGTCGCGGCGGTCGCACAGGAGCTGCGCGCCCGGATGCAGGAGCCGCTGCCCGCCTCGCTGCGCGGCGGCGCGCAGGAGGCGTAGCGGAGCACGGGCCGTGGCCGCGACGGGCGCCGGGCCCGTGCTGCGGTGATCGTCCTTCTGCGCGGGGACCACCAGGGTCAGAAGGTGATCTTCCAGCTGTTGATGTAGCCGACGTCCTGCGCGGCCGCGTCCTTGACCTGGAGCTTCCACACCCCGTTGGCCACCTCGGAGGAGGCGTTGACGGTGTAGGACTGGACGAGGTTGTCGGCGCTGCCTCCGGTGCGGTTGTGCAGGCTGTACACGGTGCCGTCGGGGGCGATCAGGTCGACGACCAGGTCACCGCGGTAGGTGTGGACGATGTTCACGTCGACCTTGGTGGTGGCCGGCGCGTTGCCCGTGACGCCCGAGACCGTGATCGGCGAGGTCACCGCGGCGGCGGGGGAGTCCGGGACGGCGACGTCCGTCGTGTTCTCGAAGGACTGGCCCGGCGGGACCGGGGTGGCCGCCCCGAGGTTCCAGATCGCGTAGGCGATGGCGTCCGAGTTGCGGTCCAGGGCGGTGTCGTTGATGTTCGCCGAGGTGTCGCACGAGGCGTGGTAGCAGCGGTCGAAGGCCTGACCGGAGGTGCCGCCCCACTTCTGGGCCTGGGCCGCCGTCTTGGTGTAGTCGGCGCCCGAGAACAGGCCGCCGACCGGGATGCCCGCGCTCTTGAAGGGCGCGTGGTCGGAGCGGCCGTCGCCCTCGGTCTCGATCTCGGTGGCGACGCCGATGCCCGCGTAGTAGTTCTTGAAGGTCTGCTCGATGGTCGGGTCGTCGTCGTAGACGAAGTAGCCCGGGTTGGGCGAACCGATCATGTCGAAGTTCAGGTAGCCGGAGATCTTCGACTTCTCGGCGGCCGGCAGGTTGTTCACGTAGTACTTCGAGCCGATCATGCCCAGCTCTTCCGCGCCCCACCAGCCGAAGCGCAGGTGCTTCGTGGGCTGGAGCTGTGCGCGGGAGACGGCCAGCGCGGTCTCCAGGATGGCGGCCGAACCGGACCCGTTGTCGTTGATGCCGGGGCCGGCGTTCACCGAGTCCAGGTGCGAGCCCGACATCAGGACCGAGTTCGGGTCCCCGCCGGGCCAGTCGGCGATCAGGTTGTAGCCGGTCGCGCCGCTGGAGGTGAAGGTCTGCAGGGTGGTCGTGAAGCCGGCCGCGTCGAGCTTGGCCTTCACGTAGTCGATCGACGCCTTGTAGCCGGCCTTGCCGTGGGCGCGGTTGCCGCCGTTGGCGGTGGCTATGGACTGCAGCTGCGTCAGGTGCGCCTTGACGTTGGCGACCGGTATGTCCGGCGGCGTCGGCGCCGCGGTGACCGCGGTGGGCGCGGCGAGCGCGGAGGGGGAGGTGGCGGCGAACAGGCCGGCGACCGCGACGGCGGTCACGGCGGCGAGGCGCCGGGAGACGGACAGGCTCATGTGGGGGCTCCGGGATTCCGTACTGGGGATGTGTGCGGAAACGTGCGGGGAAGAACAGGTGAGCATCGTGCGTCAGTGCGAGCCTGATGTTCAGCGAGAGCGTGACAGTCCGTCAAGACCACAATTCGGTCAGGCGCGTTCGGAAAACGGACGCAGCCGGGCGCGTGACCGGGCGCGGGGCCGCGTCGCGGGCACACTGGGGGGATGAACGTGAACGAAGTGACCCCTGCGGCCGCCGCCGTGGAGGCCCAGTGGCTGGGCGCACGGCAGGCGTGGGCGCGCACGCTGGAGCGGCTCGGTCCCGTGGCCTGGCGTCTCGGCACCGTCGCGGTGCTGGAGGCGGCCTACGAGGACCCGCTCCTGCGGCAGCTCTACCCGTACACGAGCCATTGCCACGTGCACTTCAGCAGTACCACCCGCTTCCCCTACGAGGTGGCGGTCCCCTTCGTCATGCCGCTGGCCGACGGCCGGTTCCGCGTCGTGGGGCGCGATCCCTCCCGGGAGATCGGCGAGGTCGCCACGGCCGGGGAGGCCGTGGCCCTGGTGGTCGCGCACGTACCGCGCGGTCTGCGGCTCGCCACGACGGGCCTGCCGAGGGAGGAGCCGCCGGTGGACGCGTCGCCCGTGGACGTGTGGCGGACGGGCGGGCCGCCGAAGGGGCTGAGCCGCAGGAGGGCCGCGCCTCAGGAGGGCCCGGCCGCGGGGGGCTGAGCCGCGGGAGGCCGGGGCGCGGGGGGCCGGGCCTCGCGGGGCCGAGCGGCGGGGGGCCGGGCCGGCGGAAGGCCGGGCGCGGTTACGCCGGCTCGCGCGCCGGGACCGGGCCGGACGCCGCGAGGGGCGCCGGCAGCGGGTCCAGGGCGCCTTCGAGGCGTCCGGCGCGGGCCCGGTGCGCGGTGCGCAGGGCGTCCCAGGTGAGGATCGAGAGGGCGGCCCAGACCAGGGAGAAGCCGGCCCAGCGGACGGGCGGCATGGCCTCGTGGAAGTACAGGACGCCGAGCGAGAACTGGAACACCGGGGCGGTGTACTGGAGCAGCCCGAGGGTGGACAGCGGCACCCGGATCGCGGCCGCGCCGAAGCAGACCAGCGGGATCGCGGTGACCAGCCCGGTCGAGGCGAGCAGCGCCGTGTGCCCGGGGCCCTGGGCGGTGAAGGTGGACTGTCCCCGGGCGCCGAGCCACAGCAGGTAGCCGAGGGCGGGCAGGAACAGGACCACGGTCTCGGCGGTCAGCGACTCCAGGCCGCCCATGCCGAGCTTCTTCTTGATCAGGCCGTACGTGGCGAAGGAGCAGGCCAGTACGAGCGAGATCCACGGCGGCCGCCCGTAGCCGACGGCGAGCACCAGCACGGCCAGGAGGCCGATGCCCACCGCCGCCCACTGCGAGCGGCGCAGCCGCTCACCGAGGACCAGCACGCCGAGCGCGATGGTGACGAGGGGGTTGATGAAGTAGCCGAGGCTCGCCTCGACGACGGCGCCGTTGTTGACGGACCAGATGTACACGCCCCAGTTCACGGTGATCAGGGCGGCGGCGGCCACGAGGAGCGCGAGCTTGCGGGGCTGTCGCAGCAGCTCGCCCATCCAGGCCCAGCGGCGCAGGAAGAGCAGTGCGACGCCGACCGCGGCCAGGGACCACACCATGCGGTGGGCGAGGATCTCGATGGCTCCGGACGGCTGGAGGAGCGGCCAGAACAGGGGCACCAGGCCCCACATTCCGTACGCGCCGAATCCGTAGAGCAATCCCGCGCGCTGGTCGTTCTCTGCCTTCACGGGACCTCCAGTGCTCTTCAAGCCAACGTCAAGACGTTAGCGCCGCACGAGCGAGAAGTCATCACCGTCACAACGAGATGCTCATGACACCTCGCGGCCCTCGTGGCGGCTCACACGAGCCCGCGCCCGGCCGCGTCCGTCATGCGGCGGCCAGCGCGACCGCGATCGCCTCGGACACCGGGGTGGTCGGCCGGCCGATGAGCCGGGCGAGGTCGCCGCTGGTGGAGCCCAGGCGGCCGCGCCGGATCGCCGCGTCCACGTCGACGAACACCGCGGCGAAGCCCTCGGGGAGTCCGGCGTCGACCAGGACCGCCTGGTGCGCCTCGGTCGGCAGCTCGGTGTACGCGACCTCGCGCCCCGCCTGGGCCGACAGCTCGGCGGCGTACTCGGCCAGGGTCCACGCCGAGTCCCCGGAGAGCTCGTAGGCCCGGTTCAGGTGCCCTTCGCCGGTCAGCACCACGGCCGCGGCGGCGGCGTAGTCGGCGCGGGCCGCGGAGGCCACGCGGCCCTCGCCCGCGCTGCCCACGAGGGCGCCGCGCTCCAGGTGGGAGGCCAGGTCGCGGGTGTAGTTCTCGTGGTACCAGCCGTTGCGCAGGAAGGTGTACGGGAGCCCGGAGTCGAGGATCGCCCGCTCGGTCGCCCGGTGCTCCGCGGCCAGCTCGAAGTCCGCCTCGGGACCGCCGAGGATCCCGGTGTAGGCGAGCTGGGCCACCCCGGCCGCGACCGCGGCCTTGATCACGGCGGTGTGCTGATCGACCCGGCGTCCGATCTCGTTCCCGGAGATCAGCAGCACCCGGTCGCCCGCCCGGAAGGCGCGGGCCAGGCTCGCGGGGTCGTCGTAGTCGGCGACGCGCAGTTCGACGCCCTGGCCGGCGAGGTCGGCGGCCTTGTCGGCGTCGCGGACGACCGCGGCGATCCGGTCGGCGGGGACGCGGGTCAGCAGGTCGGCGACGACGAGGCGGCCGAGGGCTCCGGTGGCTCCGGTGACGACGATGCTCATGGGGATCTCCTCCGTAGGGGCCCCGGGACCGGGCCCTTCCTGAATGCCACCCTACGGTAAGCGCTAACTTTTGGAAAGTAAGCATGTGGGAGGTGGGGCACGCCGACGAAACGGGCAGGCGCGGGGCGCACCCGGACATGCGGAAGCCCGGACCTCCCGAGGAGGTCCGGGCTCCGGGAACACCTCGGCCACGACTCAGCCGACGACGGTCCAGGTGTCGTTCCCGCTCAGCAGCGCGCCCAGATCGCCCTTGCCGCTGCGGTCCACGGCCGTCTCCAGCTGCTCGGCCATGAGCGTGTCGTAGACCGGCCGCGCCACGTCGCGGAACACCCCGATGGGCGTCTGGTGCAGCGTGTCGGGGTCGGCCAGCCGGGACAGCGCGAACGCGTTGGTCGGGGACGCCGAGGAGGCGTCGTGGACCAGGATCCGCGACGCGTTCTCCGCGGTCACGGTGACCACCTCCAGGTCCCCGGTGGCCGCGTCGCGCACGACGCCCTTGGCGTTGTCCGCGCCGAAGCGGATCGGCTGCCCCTGCTCCAGCCGGATCACGGCCTCCTGGGCCTGCTCGTGGTCCTTGAGGACCTCGAACGCCCCGTCGTTGAAGATGTTGCAGTTCTGGTAGATCTCCACCAGCGCCGTGCCCTGGTGGTCGGCCGCCGCGCGCAGCACCTCGGTGAGGTGCTTGCGGTCGGAGTCCACCGTGCGGGCCACGAAGGAGGCCTCCGCGCCGATCGCCAGCGAGACCGGGTTGAAGGGCGCGTCCAGCGAGCCCATCGGCGTCGACTTGGTGATCTTGCCGACCTCGGAGGTGGGGGAGTACTGCCCCTTGGTCAGCCCGTAGATCCGGTTGTTGAACAGCAGGATCTTGAGGTTGACGTTCCGCCGCAGGGCGTGGATCAGGTGGTTTCCGCCGATGGAGAGCGCGTCGCCGTCACCCGTGACCACCCACACCGACAGGTCGCGGCGCGAGGTGGCCAGGCCGGTGGCGATGGCCGGGGCGCGGCCGTGGATCGAGTGCATCCCGTAGGTGTTCATGTAGTACGGGAAGCGCGAGGAGCAGCCGATGCCCGAGACGAAGACGATGTTCTCCTTCGCCAGCCCCAGCTCGGGCATGAAGCCCTGTACGGCCGCGAGCACCGCGTAGTCGCCGCAGCCGGGGCACCAGCGGACCTCCTGGTCCGACTTGAAGTCCTTCATCGACTGCTTGGCGGCGGCCTTCGGCACCAGCGAGAGCAGGGTCCGGGCGTCGGTCAGCTCAGTCATGGACGGCCTCCTTGAGATGCGTGGCGAGCTGCTCGGCCTTGAACGGCATGCCGTTGACCTGGTTGTACGACCGTGCGTCGACCAGGTACTTCGCCCTCAGGAGGGTCGCGAGCTGCCCGAGGTTCATCTCCGGCACCACTACCTTGTCGTAACGCTTCAGGACCTCCCCCAGATTCCTCGGGAAGGGGTTGAGGTGGCGCAGATGGGCCTGTGCGACGGGGACCCCGGCGAGCCGCAGCCGGCGTACGGCGGCCGTGATCGGCCCGTACGTCGAGCCCCAGCCGATGACCAGGGTGCGCGCGCCGTCCGGGTCGTCGACCTCCAGGTCCGGGACCTCGATGCCGTCGACCTTGGCCTGGCGGGTGCGCACCATGAACTCGTGGTTGGCCGGGTCGTAGGAGATGTTGCCCGTGCCGTCCTGCTTCTCGATGCCGCCGATGCGGTGCTCCAGCCCCGGCGTGCCCGGCACCGCCCAGGGGCGGGCCAGGGTCCGCGCGTCGCGCTTGTACGGCCAGAACACCTCGGTGCCGTCCGCGAGCTCGTGGTTGGGGCCGGAGGCGAACTGGACCGACAGGTCCGGGAGGTCCGCGACGTCCGGGATCCGCCACGGCTCGGAGCCGTTGGCGAGGTACCCGTCGGAGAGCAGGAACACCGGAGTCCGGTAGGTCAGCGCGATCCGGGCCGCGTCGAGCGCGGCGTCGAAGCAGTCCGCCGGGGTGCGCGGGGCCACGATCGGGACCGGGGCCTCGCCGTTGCGCCCGTACATGGCCTGGAGCAGGTCGGCCTGCTCCGTCTTGGTCGGCAGGCCCGTGGAGGGACCGCCGCGCTGGATGTCCACGATCAGCAGCGGGAGTTCCAGGGAGACCGCGAGTCCGATCGTCTCGGACTTGAGCGCGACGCCCGGGCCGGAGGTGGTGGTCACGGCGAGCGCGCCGCCGAAGGCCGCGCCCAGAGCCGCGCCGATGCCGGCGATCTCGTCCTCGGCCTGGAAGGTGCGCACGCCGAAGTTCTTGTGCCGGCTCAGCTCGTGCAGGATGTCCGAGGCCGGGGTGATCGGGTACGAGCCCAGGTAGAGCGGCAGACCGGCCTGCTGCCCCGCCGCGATCAGCCCGTAGGACAGGGCGAGGTTTCCGGAGATGTTGCGGTAGGTGCCCGCCGGGAAGGCGCGGGTGGCCGGGGCCACCTCGTAGGACACCGCGAAGTCCTCGGTGGTCTCGCCGAAGTTCCAGCCGGCCCGGAAGGCGGCCACGTTCGCCTCCGCGATCTGCGGCTTCTTCGCGAACTTCTGCCGCAGGAAGGTCTCGGTGCCCTCCGTCGGCCGGTGGTACATCCAGGACAGCAGGCCCAGCGCGAACATGTTCTTGCTGCGCTCCGCCTCCTTGCGGGGGAGACCGAAGTCCTTCAGCGCCTCGACGGTGAGGGTGGTCAGCGGCACCTGGTGGATGTTGTAGGCGTCCAGCGAGCCGTCTTCCAGCGGGGAGGTCGCGTAGCCGACCTTCGCCATCGGCCGCTTGGTGAACTCGTCGGTGTTGACGATGATCTCCGCGCCGCGCGGCACGTCCGCGATGTTCGCCTTCAGCGCCGCCGGGTTCATCGCCACCAGGACGTTCGGGGCGTCGCCCGGCGTCAGGATGTCGTGATCGGCGAAGTGCAGCTGGAAGCTGGACACGCCGGGGAGGGTGCCGGCGGGCGCCCGGATCTCGGCGGGGAAGTTCGGCAGCGTCGAGAGGTCGTTCCCGAAGGACGCCGTCTCGGAGGTGAAACGGTCGCCCGTGAGCTGCATGCCGTCGCCCGAGTCACCCGCGAAGCGGATGATCACCCGATCGAGGCGGCGCACTTCCTTGCCGGCGCCGCCTGAGGTGTCGCCGGGGCCGTCCACGGGACTGTTGCCGGTCCCGTCGGTCCCGTCCGCCCCGTCGCCGGGACCTTCGCTGCTCGGATCGTCGCTGTTCGGGCCCGGGGGTGTCCGCTGCTCGCCGACGACCGCGCCCTCGGTCCCGTCGGAATGCTCGGCTGGGCTACTGACCTGGCTGGTCACTGAACTGGACCTCCTTCGAGGCGTGAGCACTGCCCAAGGTCCACCCTACGACCGTAGGGACCGCTTCCCCGGGGTACTCAGTTTCTGGACCGCCCTCTCGGCGGTCTGTCCGAAATCCGGCCTTACCTGACAGGGTGTCAGTTGATCAAGACCTTAGATAGGTGAGGACGGCCAGCACGCGCCGGTGATCCCCGTCACTCGGCGACAGGCCGAGCTTCATGAAGATGTTGCTGACGTGCTTCTCCACCGCGCCGTCGCTCACCACCAGCTGCTTGGCCACGGCGGAATTGGTCCGGCCCTCGGCCATCAGCCCGAGCACCTCGCGCTCGCGCGGGGTCAGCCCCGCCAGCACGTCCTGCTTGCGGCTGCGCCCGAGCAGCTGCGCCACGACCTCCGGGTCCAGGGCGGTACCGCCCCGGGCCACGCGCACGACGGCGTCCAGGAACTCCCGGACGTCCGCCACCCGGTCCTTGAGCAGGTACCCCACCCCGGTGCTGGAACCGGCCAGCAGTTCGGTGGCGTACTGCTCCTCCACGTACTGGGACAGCACGAGCACCCCTATGCCGGGGTGGTCGCGCCGCAGCCGCACCGCGGCCCGTACGCCCTCGTCGGTGTGCGTCGGCGGCATCCGCACGTCCGCCACCACCACGTCCGGCAGCGCGCCCTCCGCCGCCAGGTCCGCCACGGTCTTGATCAGGGCTTCCGCGTCCCCGACGCCCGCGACGACGTCATGCCCCCGGTCGGTCAGCAACCGGGTCAGGCCCTCGCGTAGCAGCACTGAATCCTCGGCGATGACGACCCGCACCCTGTTTTCCACGACTTTGCAGCTCCCGCATCCACTGGTGTCCGTACCCCTGACACAGCCAAGCATCCCAGCCTTCAGCCGGGATCAAGGCGGAGTGGGATCACCGGACGGACGGGAATGCGGTGTTTTCGGGGTGGGAAGGGAGCGCTCCGGTGGGAAGGGCCGAAAGTCAGGACTTTCGGCCCGGCCCCGGAGGAGTGAACGGCGCGGTGCGGGGAGGTGCGGGGGCCGCCCGGGAAGGCGCGGGGGCGGCCCGGGGAGGCGCGGGGAGGCGTGGGCGCGGCCCGGGGAGGTGTGGAGGCGGGCCCGGGAGGCGCGGGGGCGGCCCGGGGAGGGGTGGGCGCGGTGCGGGGAGGGGTGGGCGCGGGCCGGGGCGCCGGCGGCCGGAGGTCTCAGGCCGTCCGCCAGGGCAGCTCGGCGGTCACGGTGGTCCCCGTCCCCACGGGGGAGTCCACGACCAGCACCCCGTCCACGGCGTCGAGCCGCTCGGCCAGCCCGGCCAGTCCCGACCCGGCCGCGGCCTCGGTGGAGGCCCCGCCCCGCCCGTCGTCCGAGACCTGGATCAGCAGCCGCTCGCCGGACTTCCACACGTCCACGCCGGCCGTACGGGCCTGCGCGTGCTTGCTGATGTTCTGCAGCAGCTCCGAGACGGTGAAGTACGCGATCCCCTCGATCGCCGCCGCGGGCCGCGCGGGCAGGTCCACGGCCACCCGCACCGGCACGGCGCACCGCGAGGCCACCGAGGACAGGGCGGCGTCCAGCCCCCGGTCGGTCAGTACCGCCGGGTGGATGCCGCGGGCCAGATCGCGCAGCTCCTGGAGGGCGATCTTCACCTCGCCGTGCGCCTCGTCCACCATCCGGGCGGCCGCCCGCGGGTCCTCGGTCAGCTTCTCCTTCGCGAGCCCCAGGTCCATGGCCAGGGCCACCAGCCGGGCCTGGGCCCCGTCGTGCAGGTCCCGCTCGATGCGCCGCAGGTCGGCGGCTGCCGTGTCGACCACGACCCCCCGGTCCGACTCCAGCTCGCTGACCCGGTGCGCGAGCCGGGAGGGGCCGAGCAGCCCGGAGACCAGCACGCGGTCGACGGTGGTCAGGGCGCGGAAGACCCACGGACTGGTGAGGGTGAGGGCGAGCCCCACGACGGACGTCATCGCGATCGCCAGGGGCGAGTCCAGGTAGAACGTGTAGTCCTCCCCGTTCTGGAAGAGCTGGAGACCGGGCTGGTCCGTATAGGCCGGGAACACCCAGAACCACAGCGGGTACAGCAGCATCGTCCAGCCGAAGGACCAGAAGACGAGGGCGACGATGGCGCTGAACAGCGCCCACGGGAAGTGGATCACGGAGTAGAGCACGTGGCGCCAGGCGCTGCCGCTCTTCAGCAGCGCCCCCATGCGGGGGAGGACCCCGGGCTTCCGCGCCAGGATCGGGCCGGGCTCGGCGATGTCGTGGCGCAGCATCCCGCGGACCCGGGCGCGCTCCAGGCGCCCGAAGCCCCGGCACATCGCGAGCACCCCGGCGAGGACCGGGACGCCGAGGAAGGTGACGAGCAGTCCGGCACCGAGGCTCACGCCGGTGATCGCGAGCGAGAAGTAGAGGACGCTGAGCGGGAGACCCAGCAGCAGGAACCCGAATTCCCGCCACGTGCGCCCCTCGACGGGCGCGCGCAGCGCCCTGCCGATCCCGCTGCCGCTCCGCACGTTGCTCTCCATCATCCCGACCCGCCTTCCGTCCACGTTGTCCCCCCACCCTCCCGCCGCGCCCCCCTGCGGAACCATCCGGTGCGTCGGTCTCTGCCGCGGGGGGTTATCCCCCGTACGACCGCGCCCCGCGCGCTATGACGCCCCGCGCCACGTACGGCAAGCGGCCCGTACGACCGCGGTCGTACGCCCGCAGCCCGTACGACCGCGGCCCGCGCACTACGCCGCCCCGCGCTACGCCGCCCCGCGTCCCCGCCACGGCAGCTCGGCCGTCACCGTGGTCCCGGCCCCGGCGGGGGAGTCCACCACCAGCACCCCGTCCACCGCTCCGAGCCGCTCCCCGAGCCCCGCCAGCCCCGACCCGGCCCGGGCGTCGGCTCCGCCGCGCCCGTCGTCCGACACCCGGATCAGCAGCCGCCGGTCCGACCGCCACACCTCGACCGACGCCCCGCGCGCCTGCGCACCCGCGTGCTTGCTCACGTTCTGCAGCAGCTCCGACACCACGAAGTACGCGATCCCCTCGATCGCCTCCGCCGGCCGCGCCGGCAGGTCCACCGACACCTTCACGGGAACCAGGCACCGCGAGGCCACCGACGACAGCGCCGCGTCGAGCCCCCGGTCGGTGAGCACCGCCGGGTGGATGCCCCGCGCCAGGTCCCGCAGTTCCTGGAGCGCCAGCTTCACCTCGCCGTGCGCCTCGTCGACCATCGAGGCCGCCCCCTCGGGGTCCTCCAGCAGCTTCTCCTTCGCCAGGCCCAGCCCCATGGCCAGCGCCACCAGCCGCGCCTGCGCCCCGTCGTGGAGGTCCCGCTCGATCCGCCGCAGGTCCGCCGCCGCGGTGTCGACGACCACCCCCCGGTCGGATTCCAGCTCGGCGATCCGCCGCTCCAGCTCGTCGGACGGGGACAGCAGGCCCCGCACCATCGCCCGGTCCACGTTCGCGAGCCCGCGCGCCACCCACGGCAGCACCGGCCACAGGACGAACAGGCCGGTCAGCGCCACGCCGAAGGTGAGCACCGCCCACGGCAGCCGCACCAGCTCGAACAGCACGGCCCGCCACGCCACCGGGTCCTTGAGGCTCGCCCACAGCCAGGGGAAGAACCCGCCGGCCCGCCGCGGCCCCGGCATCGGGGTCGGCTCGTCGACCCGTACGCCCAGCAGCAGGCGCGCCCGCGCCCGTTCCAGCCGTCCCAGCTGACGGGACAGGAACAGGCCGCCCGCGAACAGCGGAAGCCCGATCGCGGTCACGGACAGACCGCCCGCGGTCGCCACCATGGCGACCGTATAAACGAATCCGATGAGGGAAAGGGGAAGATTAGTGAGCAAATAGGCTATTTCCTTCCACGTCACGGCATCGAATGCAGCGCGTACGGGAGGGGGAGTGCCGTCATCGGGGAGGTGATCGCTCGCGGTCATGCGCCCCACCCTGTCAAGCGCGAGCGTCCGGTGCCATGGTGCGGTCAGGCCGAGGTAAACGGGGGATAACCCCACCCCGCCGGGACCAGGCCCTAGACTCCCGTCCGTACCAGATCACCCTGATCATCGACATAGGCCGAGGAACGAGGAACGGACGTGCCCGAACCAACGGTATCGACCGTATCCGTGCTCGCCGCGGACTACTTCCGGACGTATTCGGTCGTCGGCCTCCTGGCCGTGCTCGGTGTGCTGTTCGTGGCGGTGGCGTTCGGCGCCGGGCGCCTGCTGCGCCCCGTCGTCCCGACCCGCGAGAAGCTGCTGACGTACGAGTGCGGTGTGGACCCGGTCGGCGAGGGCTGGGCGCACACCCAGGTCCGCTACTACGTCTACGCCTTCCTCTACGTCATCTTCGCCGTCGACTCGATCTTCCTCTTCCCGTGGGCGACGGTTTTCGCCGCCGCCGGTTACGGCGCCACGACGCTGGTGGAGATGTTCATCTTCCTCGGCTTCCTGGCCGTCGGGCTGCTCTACGCGTACAAGAAGGGCGTCCTCGAATGGACGTGACACCGGAGCCGCAGCTCCTCCCGGAACCGAAGAAGCTGGGAGTCCTCTCCCGCCTCGCGCCCGAGCCCATGAAGGTGGTCCTCAACTGGGGCCGCCGCTACAGCCTGTGGGTCTTCAACTTCGGTCTCGCCTGCTGCGCGATCGAGTTCATCGCCGCCTCGATGGCCCGGCACGACTTCATCCGGCTCGGCGTCATCCCCTTCGCGCCCGGCCCGCGCCAGGCGGACCTCATGATCGTCTCGGGCACCGTGACGGACAAGATGGCCCCGGCCGTCAAGCGGCTGTACGAGCAGATGCCCGAGCCCAAGTACGTCATCTCCTTCGGCGCCTGCTCCAACTGCGGCGGCCCGTACTGGGACTCGTACTCGGTGACCAAGGGCGTCGACCAGATCATCCCCGTCGACGTCTACGTCCCCGGCTGCCCGCCCCGCCCCGAGGCGCTGCTGCAGGGCATCCTCAAGCTCCAGGAGAAGATCGCCCGCGAGTCGCTGGCCGAGCGGTACGCGGCCCCGTCGGTCTCCCAGCTCACCAGCGGCCTGGTCGCCGCCCCGCCGGCCCCCGGGACGGACGCGTGAACCTCTACGACTCCCTCCCGGACGCGGCGGGCACGATCTTCGGAGCGGAGGCCGTGGCCTCCTTCTCCTACGCGCTGCTCACCGTCGACGTGCCCACCGCCAGCTGGATCCCCGCGCTGGAGATCGCCCGGGACAAGCTGGGCTGCACCTACTTCGACTGGCTGAGCGCGGTGGACGAGCCGGGAACCGGCTTCCGGGTCTGCGCCCACGTGGTGTCGCTGGAGAACCACCGCGTACGCCGCCTCCTGCTGAGGACCACCGTCCCGCACACGGCGCCCTCGCTGCCCTCGGCGGTGCCGGTCTACGCCGGCGCGGAATGGCACGAGCGCGAGACCTTCGAGATGTTCGGCGTCGTCTTCACGGACCACCCGAACCTGGTCCCGCTGCTCCTCCCGGAGAACTTCGAGGGCCACCCGCTGCGCAAGGACTTCGTCCTCGCGGCGCGCGTGGCCAAGGCCTGGCCGGGCGCGAAGGAACCGGGCGAGGCCCATGACCCGGACGCCCCGAAGCGCCGCCAGATGCTCCCGCCGGGCGTCCCCGACCCCAACGACTGGGGCCCGATGAAGGGCCAGCTCCCGCCGGCTCCCGCCCGTCCCGCGCGCACCCCGCGCGCGGGTGCGGGTGCCGGTGCGGGCGCGGGCGCCGCGGCCGGGGAGCGGGGGCTTATACACAAATCCCAGCCCACGAGACCACGAAGGATAGCGGGTGTGGGGGGGGGGGTGGTAGTGTGGGG
>NZ_JBSGWY010000075.1:0-19272 GCF_053609145.1 Streptomyces sp. NPDC054961
TGGACCACCGGCACCCCCGTCAACTGGGAACAGACCCACACCCTCACCAACGGCAACATCGTCGACCTGCCCACCTACGCCTTCCAGCGCCGCCGTCACTGGCTGGACGCGCCCGCCGTCACCGGTGACGCGACGGGCCTGGGCCAGAGCATCACCTCGCACGGTCTCCTCGCAGCCGCCGTCGACCTGGCCGGTGAGGGCGGTGCGGTGTTCACCGGGCGGCTGTCCCGCACGGCGCAGCCGTGGCTATCCGGCCACGCCGTCCTCGGCAACGTCATCCTGCCGGGGACCGCGTTCGTCGACCTCGCCATCGCCGCCGGTGACCACCTCGGCGCCGGACACCTCGAAGACCTCACCCTCCACGCGCCGTTGGCTGTGGGAGAGGGTGAGGGTGTTCACCTGCAGGTGACGGTGAGTCCGGACGAGAGCGAGGGGTTCGTCCTCGCGGTGCACTCGCGGTCGGAGAGCGGCGAGGGCGCCTGGGTTCGTCATGCGACCGGGCGTCTGACGTCCGTGATTGCCGAGCCTGTGCCCACCACCGGCGCGTGGCCGCCGGCCGGCGCCGAGCGGATCGACCTCGACGGCCTCTACGACCGGCTCGCCGAGCGCGGCTACGAGTACGGCCCGCTGTTCCAGGGCCTGCACACCGCCTGGCGCACCGGCAACGGCGACCTGCACGCCGAGATCACCCTCCCCGAAAGCGACACCGGTACCACCGGCTTCGGCGTCCACCCGGCGCTCCTCGACGCCGCCCTGCACACCCTCCTGGCGGACCAGACCGAGCACCGCGTCATCCTGCCGTTCGCATGGAGCGGTGTCGCGCTGCACGCCACCGGCGCGACGAGCCTGCGCGTCCACTGGCAGGCCACCGGTGAGAACACCTACGCCCTCGACGCCACCGACCCGGCCGGCACGCCCGTCATCGGCGTGGAGTCGCTCACCGTCCGGGAGATCACCCCCGACCAGCTCGCCGCCACCACGCCGGCCGTCAACGACCTCTACCAACTCACCTGGACCCCCGTCCCCACTTCGGAGGCGAGCACCGAGCCCACCGTCGGCGAAGGCGACCACGCCATCCTCGGCACCGAGGCCTTCGGCCTGGAGGACGTGCCGGTCCACGCCGAGCTGGACACCGTGCCCGCGCACGCCCACGTCCTGCTCACCATCGAACCCTCCACCACCACCGACCCCGCGCACACCCACGCGGTCCTGACCCGCACCCTCGCCACCCTCCAGGCCTGGCTCGCCCACCCCGACCACACCGACGGACATCTGACCGTGGTCACCCGTCACGCGGTCACCACCCACCCCACCGACCCGGCACCGGACCTCACCGCCGCCGCCATCTGGGGCCTGGCCCGCACCGCCCAGACCGAACACCCCCACCGCATCACCCTCCTCGACCTCGACCACCACCCCCTCACCACCGTCACCACTCTGAACACCACCCACCCCCAGACCGCCCACCGCAACCACACCCCCCACACCCCCCACCTCACCCCCACCACCAATGACCAGGGCACCAACACCGAAACCGTTCTCCAACCAGCGGGGACGGTCCTGGTCACCGGCGCCACCGGCACCCTCGGCACCCTCTTCGCCCGCCACCTCCTCACCCACCACCACGCCAAGCACCTGCTCCTGGTCAGCCGACGCGGAGCCGACGCCCCCGGAGCCACCGAACTCGCCGACGAACTCACCGCCCTCGGCGCACAGATCACTTTCGCTGCGTGTGATCTGGCCGACCGGGACGCGACGGCCGAGCTTCTCGCCGCCATTCCCGCAGAGCACCCCCTCACCGCCGTGGTCCACACCGCCGGCGTCCTCGCCGACACCCTCCTCGAAAACCTCACCCCCGAACGCCTCTCCGATGTCCTGCGGCCCAAGGTCGACGCCGCCTGGAACCTCCACGACCTCACCAAACACCTCGACCTGACCGCATTCATCCTCTTCTCCTCCATCACCGGCATCATCGGCAACGCCGGCCAGGCCAACTACGCCGCCGCGAACACGTATCTCGACGCCCTGGCCCACCACCGCCACGCCCACAACCTCCCAGCCACCTCCCTCGCCTGGGGACTCTGGGGCGGCGAAAGCGGCGGCATGGCGGAGGAGCTGTCGCAGGCCGACCTCGCCCGCATCGCACGCTCCGGCATCGCCCCCCTCACCACCCACCAGGGACTCCACCTCTTCGACACCGCCCTCACCACCAACCACCCCGCCCTCGCCCCCGCCCACCTCGACCTGAACGCACTCGACGAGAACGCTTCCCCCGTCCTGCACGGCCTGGTTCCCACCCGGCGTCGCCGCTCGGTGGCGGGCGCCACGGCAGCCGGCGGCGCCAGGGGCACGAACACGGGCGCGAACGCGGGCGGAACGACGCTCGCCGCCCGGCTCGCCGGGCTCGCAGAGGAAGAGCAGCGGCGGATCGTCTTCGACCTGGTGCGCCAGTGCGTGGGCACGGTGCTGGGGCACTCCGGCGGGAGCGGCCTCGATCTCGACCGCGGCTTCCTCGACATGGGCCTCGACTCGCTGACAGCGGTCGAGCTGCGCAACCTGCTCAACAACACCACCGGCCTGCGGCTGACGGCGACGCTGGTGTTCGACCACCCGACGCCCGCTGTCCTGGCGTCCTACCTGCTGGCGCAGGCCGTACCGGATCCGGCTGACGTGCTGCTGGCGGAACTCGACCGGTTCGAGGCGGCCTTCGCACGGAAGCAGTCCGCGGACGAGGTCCGCTCGGGGCTGTCGGCGCGGCTCCAGACGCTGCTCGCGGCGCTGAACGGCACCGAGGACATGGACGACGACACGCCCGACGTCCTCGACCAAATCGGCGGCGCGTCCGACGACGAGATCTTCGCCTTCATCGACAACGAGCTCGGCGCCAACTGACGCATCCAGCCGGCCGATCCGATCGAGCGGCCCCTGAGCCCATCGCTCCTGGGGCGGCTCGCGGCGATCCGTCCCGGCCGACTCCGGCCCAGCCCAGCCCGGCCCGCTCCGCCCCAGGCCCGCCATTGCGGGGGCGAACGGGCCTCACCCGCCCGGCACCCGGTGCACACATACACACGAGAAGAGAGGCCATCCGATGGCAGAACTGACGATCGACAGCAGCCTCTGGCTCCGGCCGCTGCGGCCGACGCCGAGCGCCCGGATCCAGCTGCTGTGCTTTCCGCACGCGGGCGGTTCGGCCAGCTTCTTCAGACCGCTGGCGGGCCGGTTCGACGCGGACGTCGACGTACGGGCCGTCCAGTATCCGGGGCGCCAGGACCGCCGGGCGGAAGCGGCGTTGGAGGATGTCGGCCTGCTGGCCGACCGGATCCGTGAGGCGTTCCGGCCGCCGGACGGGCTGCCCTACGCCTTCTTCGGGCACAGCCTGGGAGCGGTCGTGGCCTTCGAGGTGGCGCGCAGGCTGGAGCGGGACGGGGAGCGCACTCCGGTGGCTCTCTTCGCCTCCGCACGCCGGGCACCTTCCCTGGTCCGCGGTGAGCAGGTCCAGGTCCACCTGATGGACGACGACCAGGTCGTCGCCGAGATCCAGGCGCTCAGCGGCACGTCCGCCGACATCCTGATGGACGACGAGTTGGTACGGATGGTCCTCCCTGCCATCCGAAGCGACTACCGCGCGATCGAGACGTACCGGGCGGCACCCGACGCGGCGCCTCTGCGCACGCCGATCGTCGCCCTGATCGGCGACTCCGACCCCCGGGTCGACGTCGAGGAGAGCGCCGCGTGGAGTGGGCACACCACGGGCGCTTTCGATCTCCAGATCTTCCCGGGCGGCCACTTCTACTTCTCGGACCAGGCGACCGAGAGAGCCGTGGCCATCGCCGTCACCGCCCGCCTGCGGACCCACCTCTGAGCGGGCCGGGCCGATAAACCGGCGGGCGCAGGTGCAGCCGCTCCTGCGTCCGCCGGGGTTCGGTCTCGAACCGTGCGGCCGGCACCTCACGCTGGTCGGCCTCTGGGCCGACCAGGGCCAGGTGACGTGCGGCCCGTGCTGGAGTGCACACCACGTGCGGTTTCGGTCGCGAAGGCGCTGGTACTGGAGCCGACCAGCATGGCCCGCTACCGCGACTACGTCCGAAACGATCATTCCGGCCTTCGGCAGCGTCAAGCCGGCTGAGAAGGCCGGCCGCGAGACGAGCCGTACTCCGCGGTGCGACCACCTCCACCGGCTCGGTGAGGTAGTCCGTCGGCTCCGCTCCCCCGTGCCGCCCGCCTTCAGCGCCGCGGCCTCCCGGCCGCGGCGCTGGACGTGCGACCGCAGTGCGACCAGCATGGCTCCGGACGCACGAAAGACCGTCCTCTCACGGATGAGAGAACGGCCTCCGACCTGCATGAAGCAAAGCCGGGACGACAGGATTTGAACCTGCGGCCCCTTGACCCCCAGATGGCTGCCCCAGGGTCAGAATCCTGACATACAGGGCTATTTGAGGGCGAGAAATGTACATGAATGCGCGTTTCGCGCACCTGCGGGCAGTGGCCCTGGTCCCCAACTGGTCCCCAAACACCCGTCACGCCGAGGTGCCTCCCGGGCGCCCGCTCGGGGTCGCCGCCACGGATTCGGCGTGCATCTCACACGCCTGTCGAACTTCCGGGCCAGCCCTCAAAGCGGGCTGGCCGCACCCCATGTATGACGCTCGCCACCCCCACTGCCGACCTGAGGTCGTGATGGCGGCGCAGGCAAGCCGGTCACGGGTGAGCAGCGTTCCCCGTCACTCGACCGAAGAAAGCCACGCCGCATCCGGTGGGCGTACGCCAGGCCGGGGCGACTCATCTTCGGCATCCCGGGGGCAGGAGCGCACGCGCGTCGCCACGAGCATTGCAGTACATGACGAGGGATTCTCCCCAAGGACGCGACTCGTAGCCACCCACGGCCGCGTCACTCCGCTCCGCCCATCCCGACCAGCGGCGTCGACAAGATCAAGAGTGACGGAGGCGACACGGTTCAGGTCATGGGTCACTGGAGTGGGTGACGTGCGATCAAGACGGGTACTGACGGTGGATTCGAGTGGCATTTTGTTGCATTCCATGATGAATCCCCGCCGTTAAGGCGAGGAACGAGCTGTTCCTCACTCTTGGCCGGATTAGCCGCCTTGTCGGGCGTTCGGGGTCTTTCGGAGGATGGCGCGGCCGAGCACGACCATGGTCGATTCCCGTGACGGCTACTGCACGTCCTGCCCTTTCCCCCAGTCTCCCTGGAGTGTGCTTCCGTGCCCGATGCCACGATCGATCTGCCGCTGAGCTTCGGAGTTCCGGAGCATTTTCAGGACATCGACTTCGCGGTATCCGCGGAGGTGAACACGAACCGGCTGATCGACCGGTTGAACATGGTCGACCCGCAGCCGTCGGAGGCGGAAATCGCGCACGCCGTCCTGGCACAGCAGTCGATGTACGAGATGCTCAGCGCGGCGGGCGCCGTCTACGCGGGCACCCTTCTCTCCGGGCCGACGCGCGAGGAACCGGAGAAGCAGTTGTCGTCCGTGACGCTGACGGTGACCGCGCGCCCCAGTGAGCTGTCGAACGAGCTGACCGTGCACCGTCTGGCCCGCACCATGGGCGCCCTTTACCCGGATGCCGAGGTGGGTGTCGTCCGCCTCGAAGCCGGGCCGGCGGTGCTGCTCACCGAGGAGAGGAAGGTGGAGCGGCCGGTGAACCTCCTGGGCGAGGGAGGTGGCGCCACCGTCGTGCGCCAGCTCCACGTCTTCGTACCCATCCCGGGCCGGCTGGCGATGGCGGACTTCGCCATCGCCACGGAGAACACCGCCGAGTGGGAGGACTGCGTCGAAATCCTCGCCCAGGTCTGCCGCACCATCGTCTTCGCCGAAGCCGCCTGAGAAGGGATCAGCCCGCTATGCGCATCTCGTACCAGATCAGCGAGCAGCTCTACAGCCTCGGCTTCGACCCGGGCAGCGACAAGTACGTCGGCGCCGTCCACTCCGAACTCAACATGTACACCGGCAACGAGCGGGACGCCCTGAGGATCTGGGGCTGGGACCCGAACACGCTCACCGACGCCGAACGCTACAAGATCGACCAGCTGCTGCGGATGTTCGTCTTCCAGGAGAACCAGATCCTCTCCGCCCTGCAGCGCCTGGACCAGGAGTATGGCGAGTACCTGAACTCCAGCCCGGAAGCGGCTGAGCAGGCCGAAGCATTCACCGCCTCACTCCGCACCGACCTGGAGAAGCAGGCGGAGCAGATGAGGAACTGGCAGCCGACGGAGGAGGAGCTGGCAAGGGGCGAATTCAACCCGCCGGACGAATCCGACTTCTGGAGGCTCAGGGACTCGGTGCAGGGCGTGATGTCCTTCATGCACCCGGAGATCGCCCGCAACACCGGCCCCAACTACTCCCTCGCCATGGGCGGCATGAGCTTCACCGGGAACTACTGGCGGCTCAAGGACAACGGTTACGCCCGGGACCGGATCCCCGACGGCTACCTCTACGACCTCATCGACACCGCCATCGCCCTCCAGGCCGAGTTCCAGCTCCAGGCCCTGCTCACCGACCGCGAATTCACCCGCATCATCACGATGCGGGGCCAGGAGTTCGAGTGGCTCAAGGCCGAGGCCGCGCGCAAGGCGGCTGCCGAGCAGGGCAGCGGCTTCTGGTCCCTGTTCGGTGACATTCTGGGCATTGTCTCCGCGGTCGCCGGCATACTGGCCCTCATCCCGGTCTTCACCCCGATCGCGGGGCCGATCGCTGTCGTCACCGCCGTCGCCTCGCTCGGAGCGCACACGGTGGACGCGTCCATCAAGGGCGACTGGGACGCCATGACGTTCGTCGGTCTCGGCGCCGACGCCCTCGCGGCCCTCCCCGGGATCGGCGCGGTCGCCAAGAGCCTGAAAGCCGGCCGAGCCGCCATGAAAACCATCGGCACCGCCGGCAACGCGGTCTCCAAGGCCAGCGTCGTCTCCAAGACCGCCGGCCGCACCTTCCTCGCCACCACCGGCGGCTCCGCCGCCTCCGACGCCTCGGCCGTCTTCAACTACATCGGCACCAAGGGCGCCAAGGTCGTCGGCACGTCCACCAGCAGCGGAAAGATCGCCGGAAAGGTCCTCCAGGGCTCCGTCAACCTCTCCACCCAAGTTCCCCTGGTTGTGGAGCTGGCATCCGGCACGGACATGTCCGACCCGAAGACCGCAGCCACGGGTACCGCTCTGACGGCCAACTACGGGCAGTCCATCGGCAGCTGGGGCGCCGTCGGCGCGGCTGCCAAGAAGTCCGGCACCGTCTCCCTGGCACTGTTCGCGGGGATCATCGGCCGCCGCTGACACCGGCCGCCGTAGGCTCGAGCGGGGGCCCAACCGAAGGTCGTCGTGGTGGAGTCCGTCGCGCTGACCGGTTCTACCTGCTGGGTCATCCGACCGAGCGCGTCGTAGCTCCTGACGGGGGACGGGTTATCACTCCCCTTGACCGAGTCAAGGCGCGCTTCTGATCAGTCAAGTGCGCTGGTGCCCAAATGGTCCCCAAGGGGCACCACATGCCCCTCTGGCCCGCCAGACCTCGATTCACCGGGGCCGGGGACCACCTTGGCGCCAGGCGGCACCTGGGTACGGCCGGGCCGCCGTCGAGGAGAGAACGACGCCTGTCAGTGCGCTATCCGGCGCTGCGTGTGCCGGGCGGCTCCTGGGGGTCCACACCTGTGGAGGCGGAGGCGTCCTTGGTTCCGCTGGGGCGCTGTGAGCGGCCTCGCGGGCCGAGGTCGTGCATGCCCTTGTCGCCGGAGCCCTTGCTCTGGTCCTCCCCGCGGGCGCCCCTGCTCTTGGAGGGGTTGCCGTGGGGATTGCCCGCTTCTTCCTTGGAGACCGTCCTGCCGGGGCCCTTGGCCGGGGCGTACTTCTCCGGGTGGAAGGAGCGGTGGGCGCTCGGGTTCTCCTGCCGAGTGGTCTCGTCCACATCCGGAGACCAGCCGTGTTGCTTGGCTTCCTTGTGCCGGCTGATGCCCTCGCCATCGCGGGGCTGGGACGGCTTCGGTTGCTTGGTCATGACCTGACCTGCTGTCCTGTATCGGGATGAACGCACCTGTACGCGCGCTCTACCCGTGGTAAGGAAATTCTCCCACCCGTCCACCGGGCGGTCATGTCCGCAGCGGCCCGCGCTGCCCTGAGCGGGGCCGAGTGCGGTGGATCCGAGCCTCACTCTCGCCGTTTCAGCGCCCGTGCCAGGCGGGGGAGCTCGTCGTGGAGCAGCCGGCCGGCCAGCGCCCCGCCGAACACGACCACGCCGACGCCGACCAGCCAGGACTGGATGACCAGCACGGTTCCGAACGGGCCGTAGGAGACGGCGCTGGATGCGATCAGCGGTGAGAACACTAGCCGGGAGAACAGCCTGAGGCCGAGCAGCCCGAGCATGGTGGCGACCGCCCCGGGCAGCAGGGTGGCCCAGGCGACCCGGCCGCCGAGCAGGAGCCGCTGGGACCACCAGAAGAACAGGGTGCCGCTCAGCACGGTGACCACCCCGCGGGCCGGGGAATCCCGCCACTGGGGTGTGATCGCGGACAGGAAGAGGATTCCGATGAGGACGGCGAGCCACATCACGTGCCGCCACCTGGCCCACCAGCGGGCCGGGGGCAGGTCCCAGATCTTCTCGTAGCCGCTCTGCACCGCCGCGCCGAACGACAGACCGAATACGGCGAGCACGGCGAGGCCGAATGCCGTCGTGGTCCGCCATGCCTGGCCCGGCAGGGCGAACAATCGTTCGATCTCGCCTCTGGCCGCTGTGGAGACGCCGAGCCCGTCTCCCAGCCATTGCGCGAACCCCCGTCCGCTCGCCGGATCGGCTGCGGACACGACGATCAGTAGCGGCACCAGTGTCAGGAATCCGAGCGCCGCGAATCCCAGTGAAAGCTGCGACAGGTCGATATCGCTGCCCCGCCCCCACCTGCGTCCGGCCCGCGAGCGGCGGATCGCGCTGCGCAGGCGCCCGAACGGAGACAAGCGGCCTACGGCATCGGACGAGATGCCCTCGCTAGGGCGCACTGGGGCGCGCCTCCGAGCCGGGGGCCTCGGTCGGCTGCTCCGCCGAGGCGCCGTGCTCGGGGGCTTTGCGCCAGCGGGCTTCGCAGAACGAGTAGAGGCCGAACACCAGGAGGCCCACCGCCGCGGCGATCAGCAGCACGGGCCCGGCGGGTGTGGTGGCGAACGACCGCAGCGTCTCGTCCATGCCCTTGGCCTGGGCGGGGTCGAACTGCACGGCGGCCAGCAGGACGAACAGCCCGGCCACCGCCGCGACCACGCCGGTCGCCACGCCGCCGACGATGCCCAGCCCCGCGACGACCCGCCGCGTCGTCGGGCTCATCTCGCCAGTCCGGAGATTGTCCTCGAACTTCCGCATCAGGCTGCGCACCACGATCACCACGCCGACGATGACCAGGACGGCTCCGACCACGCCGACGAAGACCCGCCCGAGTGGCCAGTTCAGCACCCTGGCGGTGTAGTCCTTCGACGTCTCGTTGCCGCCGCGGCTCCCCGAGGACCCGCCGACCAGCGCGGTCTGCACCACACCGATGCAGATCACGGCGTAGAAGACCGCCAAGCCCAACGAACCCAGGCGCCGGGTCCACTTGTCACCGCCCGTCACCGCCTGCCCGAACGCCGCCTCGGACAGCCGCCACAGCGCCATCGCCGCCAGCCCCACCACCAGCGCCCACAGCAGCACCCGGCCGAACGGCTGCTCACCAATGGTCCGCACCGCACCGGACCGGTCGGCCTCCTTGCCACTGTCGCCGCCGAAACCCATCTGCACGGCCAGCAGCCCCACCAGCACGTAGATCACACCCCGGGCGCAGAGACCGACCCGGGACAGGACCTCCACGGCGCGGCTGTTGGACACACGCCGCCCCTGGGACCTGGCCTGGGCGGCACCCTTCTTGATGGCCATACGTGGCACCTCCGTGGCCCTGCCATGAGGCCGGCAGGGCGGGCGCAGTGGTCAGTGCTTGAAGGCGTCCTTGATCTTCGCCCCGGCCTGCTTGGCGTTGCCCTTGACCTGGTCACCACGGCCCTCGGCCCGCAGGTGCCAGCTGCCGGTGACACGGCCGACAGTCTTCTTGGCACCGCCCTTGACCGCCTCGGCCTTGTGCGCGATCTTCTTGCCGATACTCATCGGTGGCCACCCTTCGTAAGTCGTGCGCCGGTATGCGGCGTCCTACCGGGGCTCCGACCGGTACTTGAACGGGTTGAGCCTCCGGTGCTCTCCGTCCGGGTCGGCCGCTCGCCCACCGTCGCCTGTGGGCGGGGCGATGCCACGCTGGTCGACGACGTCTTCGCGCCCCTGGTCGACAGCCGCCGTCTCCCGACGCGCGGTACGTCCCGGGCGAGCGTCGTGGCCGCGGCGAGAGGTACGGCGGGCAGGCACCGGCCAGGAGAAGGCTCAGTCCGAGCAGGGCCACGGCTCCGACGACGATGCCGTAGAGGAACAGCGTGCCTGTGGAGCCGGTGACCTCGTAGCCGAATACGGAGAACCCGCCGGTCAGCTCATGCACGCCACCGTCGTTGGTAACGACGCCGGCCACACCGACGACCACTGCGGCGATCAGGAGGACGAGTCCGAGGATGACGAGCATGGCGCGCTCCAGAGGTCTGCTCGCTGTCTCTCCACGGTAGGACTGTCCTGCCCGGGAAGCCACAGGCAGAGGGCGCGTCTACCCTGGGAACAGGGGCTTTGCATCGCTCCGTGAGATCGGCGACATCATGATCGTCCTCGGAATCATTCTGCTGGTCGTCGGCTACGTGGTCGGCATCGCCATCCTGTGGACCATCGGGATCGTCCTGGTCGTCATCGGCATCATCCTGTGGATCCTGGGATCCGTCGGACACAAGGTCGGCGGACGACGGCACTGCTGGTAGCCGCCCCGGACACCGCGCGGGGAACACCCCCGTTCCCGCACGACCCCCGACGCCGAGGACGCAAACAGCACGGCCGTCACGGCCATCCTGCCGCGCCTCCGGCACGCGCAACCGCGAACCGAGGCATCACACCATGGTCCTCGCCTACCTCCTGCTGACCGCCTCGCTCGTGCCGATCATCGTCGGCGCGACCGTCGAAGGCATGCTGTACCTGGTCTTCGCCAGCGCACTGCTCCTGATCGCCGACGTGCCCTACCTCGCCGTGAGGTCAGTACTGCGCCGCCGACGCCCGGCCCACTGACCCGCTTGCCACCACCGCCTCCACTGCCCGCCCAGAGCACATTTCGGGTGATATATGAAATTCTGGAATGTGGCACACCAAGCACGGCACCCGCGGCGGTGACGCTCGCACGCCCCGGTTCTGGCTGCCTGCGTGAGCTGTCAATGAGTGGAGGATGCGATGTGGACCATCGTCATCATCGTGGCCGCCGTGGTGGTCCTGGCCGCCGCAGCAATGACCATGCGGACCATGACCCGGCGCCGGCACCTCCGGGAGCAGTTCGGGCCCGAATATGACCGCACGGTCGAGGCGGGGCAGAGCCGCGGAGCGGCCGAGCGCGATCTCAAGGAGAGGGAGGCGCGGCATGAGGCGCTGGAGATCAGGCCGCTGCCCTCCACCGTGCGGGACCGGTACGCCCGGGACTGGGCCGACGTGCAGGAACATTTCGTCGACAGCCCCGACCAGGCTGTGGGTGAGGCGGACCGGCTCGTGACCACACTCATGAGCGAGCGCGGCTACCCGACCGAGAATTTCGAGCAGCAGAAGCGGGACCTCTCGGTCGAACACTCCCGGACCCTGGACCACTACCGCATCGCCCATGAAGTCAAGGGGCGGGCCCGCAGCAGGGACACCACGACGGAAGAACTGCGGGGCGCCATGGTCCACTACCGGGCGCTGTTCGAGGAACTGCTGAAAGACGACACCGCTTCGCCGGACGAAGAACGCCGCTGAGTGCCCCGCAGCCGCAAGCGGCCGTTCGCCACCACATGGAGGTGAAGGGACATGCAGAGAGTCGTCGACGACCCGAAGCAGTCGGTGCTCGCGGCAGACGGGCTCGTCGCCGAGGTCATGCAGTTGCTCGCCACCACATTCGCCGACCACAAGCAGGGACTCGAAAGCCAATGGCACCGCGGCGAGGAGGTCGCCACCGAGGACCTGCGCCTGGCACTACGCCAGTACCGATCCTTCTTCGACCGCCTGCTCAGCACCTGACCAGCGGGCCGGACCCGCGAAGAGTGTCGTCTGGCTGTGGGCGCTTGGGCGCACGAGACCGGCCGGCATCTCCCTCACGCGGAGAGATCGCGTGGGCAGCCACCGGCCGGTACAGGTACAGGGCCGTCACATGGGGCCGAGGCCCCGCTCGCTCTCCTTCTTGCTCTGGTCCAAGATCCGGCGAGCCTTGTCCTTCAGCCGCCGGCACTCCGCCGGGTGGTGCAGCCGCTGTACCACCAGGAGACGAAGAGTCTGTTGGGCGTCCTGCGGAGCTGCTCGGCCACAGCGTTGCCTTGGCGCCCGGACAAGGGAAGAACGCTGGTCACGGCGCCTCCAGTGGGCGTGGTGGTCGCGTGTGGTCGCAGGCCTCCTGACGATCCGTTCGCCGGGCTGGTCTTCTGCCGACCCGATGGCCGTCCTCTCGGCCCACACCAGGTCCTGGACCGACTCCACCGGCTCTCCGAGGAAGCGGGCGTCCCCAGGATCTCGGTGCACGACCTCCGCCACCTGGCCGCCACCATCACCATCACCGCCGGCGTGCCGCTCACCGTCGTCTCCAAGACCCTGCGGCACTCCACCCTGTCGACCACCGCCAACATCTACGGCCACCTCACCCAGCAGGCAGCCCGCAAAGCCGTCGACACCATCGACCACACCCTCACCGGAGCTGAGAAGGCCAGCCACCAAACGGGCCGTACGCCGTGGCTGCGACCACCACGCGACCACATCCACCGACTCCGTGAGGCTGTGCGCCGACTCTGCTCCCCCTCGCCACCGTCCTTCAGTGCCACGGCCGACAGGCCACAGACCGGACGTGCGACCACATTGCGACCACCATGGCTCCGGACGCACGAAAGGCCGTCCTCTCAAAATTGAGAGAACGGCCTCCGACCTGCGTAAACGCTGGTCGGGACGACAGGATTTGAACCTGCGACCCCTTGACCCCCAGTCAAGTGCGCTACCAAGCTGCGCCACGTCCCGATGCCCGTTGACCTGGGGTTTCCCCTGGCTGAACGCGCAGGAGAACGATACCGCACTTCGGGCAGTGGTCGCGCGCACCTGTGCGGCGGCACCGGCACGGCGCGACGGGGCTTGACCTCAAGTGAACTTGAGGTTGGAAGATCGACTCATGACACAGGCAACCGCGGACACGGGGCTCGGTTACGAGGACCTCGCGCCGCTCATCACGCTCATGACCGGGGCCGAGAAGCACGGCCCCGCCGCCTCCTCCACGCTGGACGCACTGTGGGTGCTCTACGACCGGGTGCTGCGCGTCGGCCCCGGCACCGCCGAGGATGCCGGGCGGGACCGGTTCCTGCTGTCCAAGGGGCACGGGCCGATGGCCTACTACGCCGTCCTCGCCGCCAAGGGGTTCGTCCCCGTCGACTGGCTGAGCGGTTTCGGCGCCTACGACTCGCCCCTCGGGCACCACCCGGACCGCACCCTCATCCCCGGCGTGGAGATCGGCAGCGGCTCCCTCGGACACGGTCTGCCGCTCGCCGTCGGGACCGCGCTCGGGCTGCGGGCCCAGGGGCTGACCGACCCCGCGGTGTGGGTGCTCATCGGGGACGCCGAGCTGGACGAGGGCAGCAACCACGAGGCGCTCGCGTACGCCGGCTCGGCCGGGCTGGAGCGGCTGCACACGATCGTGATCGACAACGACTCCGCGACCCACGGCTGGCCGGGCGGCATCGCCTCCCGTTTCGAGGCGGCGGGATGGTCGGCGACCACCGTGGACGGCCGGGACCACGCGGCGCTGCACGCCGCGTACACCGCGCCGCACCCGGGCCGGCCGCACGTCGTCGTCGCCCGCGTCGAGAAGAAGCAGTAGCAGCAAGAAGCAGCAGAAGCACGGATCAAGAAGCAGGGGGAGACATGGACACCATGCGCGAACGGTTCATCTCGGTCACATCTCACGCACTCGACGAAGATCCCCGGCTGGCCCTGGTGCTCGCCGAGATCACCATGGACGGCTTCCGCCCCGCCCGGGACCGCCACCCGGACCGGGTGGTCAACGTCGGCATCCGCGAGCAGCTGCTCATCGGTGTCGGCGCCGGGCTGGCGCTCACGGGAATGCGGCCCGTCGTGCACACCTTCGCCAGTTTCCTGGTGGAACGCCCCTTCGAGCAGATCAAGCTCGACTTCGGGCACCAGGGCACGGGCGGGGTACTGGTCAGCGCGAACGGGAGCTACGACTGGCCGGCCGGCGGTTACACCCACATGGCACCGGGTGACGTGGCCCTGCTGGACACCCTGGACGGCTGGACCGTCCACGTCCCGGGCCACCCCGACGAGGCCGAGGCACTCCTGCGCCACGCCTACGCCGCGGGGGACGACAAGGTGTACGTCCGGCTCTCGGCGCAGTCCAACGCCGGAGCCCGGCCCGTGACCGGCCTGGGGTTCCGGACGGTACGGGAGGGGCGCGCGGGCGTCGTGGTCGCCGTCGGCCCGCTGCTCGACCACGTCCTCGCCGCGACCGAGGGCACGGACCTGACCGTCCTGTACGCGCCGACCGTGCGGCCCTTCGACGACGCGGCCCTGCGCGCCGCCGCCGGGCGCGGCGCGGCGGACGTGGTCCTGGTCGAGCCGTACCTCGCGGGCACCTCGACGGCAGCCGCCAACGACGCCCTGGCGCACGTTCCGCACCGGGTGCTCGGCCTGGGCGTGGGCCGCGCCGAGCTGCGCCGCTACGGCACGCTCGACGAGCACACGGCCGCCCACGGCCTCGACCCGGCTTCGCTGCGCGCCCGCATCGCCGCGTTCACCGGGAGCTGAGCTCCTCCGCGCCTCCCGCCGCACCGGCGCCCGCCTCGGGGTGCCGCGGCGAGGCGTGGGGGGCCGCCCGCCCCTCACCCGCCCCTCGCCCCCACCCGCCCCTCGCGCTCACCCGCACCGGCCCGTCGGCCGGTCGTCCGCCCGCGGTTCGTCCCCGCGGCGCGCGTCCCGCCGGTCCTCCCGTTCGTGCACCCGTCGCACCAGCTCCGCCGCCAGGTCCTTCACCGTCGCCAGCCCCGCCAGACCCCACCGCCTCGGCACCACGTCCACCGCGCACACCGTCCCCAGGACGATCCCGCGCCGGTCGGTGAGCGGCGCGCCCACGTAGGAGCGCACCCCGCTCCCGTCCACGACCGCGTTGCCCGCGAAGCGCGCGAAGTCCCGTACGTCCTCGAGCACCAGGGCGCGCCGCCGCACCACCACGTGCGGGCAGTAGCCGTGGTCCCTGGCCAGCGCCCGTGCCGGGTACCCGCTGGCCGGGGCGCCGGCGGCGTGGTGCAGCCCGGCGAAGAACTGCCTCTCCTCGTTGATGAAGTTGATGCCGGCGTACGGCGCGGCCAGCGCGTCCGCGACCGTGCGCGCGAAGGCGTCCAGTTCGCCGTCCGCCCGCTCGCCCAGGCCCAGTTCGCGCAGCCGGGCGACGCGCGCGGGCGCCTCCCGGTCCACCGGTGTGAGCAGCAGGTGCCCGGTCGACTCGTAGTAGGTCATGGTGTCTCCCCCGAATTCCGTATCACTGCGGATACTTCGACAGCAGGTGGTGGACGAGTGCGGCGAGCGTTCCCGTGCCGGAGCCGGGCAGCCGCGCGTCGCACCGCAGGACGGGCACCTCCGGCCCGAGCCCCACCGCTTCCCGCACCTCGTCGGCGGCGTAGCGGTGTCCGCCGTCGAACTCGTTGACGGCGACGACGAAGCCGATCCCGCGCCGTTCGAAGAAGTCCACGGCGGGGAAGCAGTCGGCGAGGCGGCGCGTGTCGGCGAGCACGACGGCCCCCAGCGCGCCCGCGCACAGCTCCTCCCACAGGAACCAGAAGCGCTGCTGGCCGGGCGTGCCGAAGAGGTAGAGCACGTGCCCCCCGTCCAGGGTGATCCGGCCGAAGTCCAGCGCCACGGTGGTGGTCGTCTTCGCCTCGACCCCCGCCAGCGGGTCGGCTGCCCCGCTCAGCCCGCTCAGGGCCTCCTCCGTGCTCAGCGGCTCGATCTCGCTCACCGCGCCCACGAAGGTGGTCTTGCCCGCCCCGAACCCGCCCGCGACCAGGATCTTCAAGGTCGCGGGGAGGGCCGGGGCGGGTGTCTCACAGCTTTCTGCGCAGGCCATCGAGCACCGCCCGGAGCAGGGACTGGTCGTCGGCGGCGAAGGAGCCGCCGCCCGGGAAGCGCGGCGCCCGCACCGTGACGGCCCCGTGTTCCATCAAGTCGGACAGGAGCACCTTGACCACCACCGCGGGCAGCCTCAGCTGTCCCGCCACCTCGGCGACGGTGACGGCCGCCGCGCCCGCGCACAGCCGGAGCGCGAGCGTGTGTTCGGGGCCGAGCGGCGCACGGGGGCGTACTCCGGTCGCCGTGACCAGTGACAGCAGGTCGAGGGCGACGGCCGACCGGGTCCGCCCGCCGCTCGCCGTGTAGGGGCGCATCACCCGGCCCGCCGAATCGTCCACCCACGGCGTGTCGCGCGCCGTGCGCGGCACCCCGGGCTCCCCCGGTGCCCCACGGACCCCGAACGCGGCCGTCGCACTCCTCGTCCCCGCCCCCCTCGTCCCGGCCCCCATCACTCCGCGTCGGCGGCGGGCCGCCTCGGCGGCGCGGCCAGGTACGGGCGCACGCTCTTCACCAGCATCGCCATCTCGTAGCCGAGCACGCCCGCGTCGGCCTCCCGGTCCGCCAGTACGGCCAGACAGGTGCCGGACCCCGCCGCCGACACGAACACGAGGGCGGTGTCGAGCTCGACCACCACCTGCCGGACCTCGGCGCCGTCCGCGAACCGCGATCCGGCGCTGCGGCCCAGCGAGTACAGCCCGGAGGCGAGCGCCGCCAGGTGGTCGGCGCTGTCGGCGTCCAGCCCGTGCACGCACGTGACGAGTCCGTCGGCGGTCAGCAGCACCGCGCTGCGCGTGTAGGGCACCCGCTGGACCAGGCCGCTGAGCAGCCAGTCGAGATCCGAGAGCCGACTGGTCGTGGTCGTCACTTCGCCGCCCATGGGGGTGCGCTCCTTCGCTGTCGGGTGAGGGGCCGGGGTCACGTGTGGTGCTCCGACTGGGCGAGGCCGAAGCCCCGCTGGAAGGCCGCCATCAGGCCCGGATCGTGGACGGGCTGCTCCGCGCCCGGGTCGCGCACGGCCCGGGGTACGGGGGCTTCGCGCAGTGGGGGCGCGAGGTGGTCCTGAGCCCGTCGCCGGGGCAGCGGCGGCCGCTCCCCACCGCTCCGGGCGGCCGGCACGGAGAACGGGACCGGAGCCTGCTCGGGAGCCGGCTGCGGCGGTACGCGCACCGCGGGCGCCGCCACCGCCGCGGACGCCGCACCCGGCGCCGGGGCGGCCCCCGAAACGACCGCGGGGACGGGCACGGGCACGGGCAGGGGGGCGGGCATGGACACGGGCACGGGGCCGGTCAGGGGCCCCGTGCCCGGCACGCCGGCGGCCCAGGCCGGGGCGGACGGAGGCGGGACGGTCGGAGGCGGGACGGTCCGGGGCGGGACGGTCGGCTCCCTCCTCGGCGGGCTCACGCGTACCGGTTCCAGCGACGGGGCGCCCGCCCCCGCCCCCTCCCCGGTCCCCCACGAGGTGGCCCGCGGGCCGGCCAGGGCGTCGGCCTCGCCCGGGACCTGCGCTCCCAGCAGCTCCAGGGGCAGGACGAGGACGGCGAGCACGCCGCCGTAGATGTTGGACTTGAGCTCGACGGCGATCCCGTGCCGCCGGGCCAGCGCGGAGACGACGAACAGGCCGATCCGGCCGTCCGCCAGCAGGTTCCGGACGCTGATCTGGTCGGGATCGCTCAGCAGGGCGTTCATCCGGCGTGCTTCCTCGGGCGGCATCCCGAGGCCCCGGTCCTCCACCTCGATCGCGATCCCGGAGGTGACCCGCTCCGCGCGCAGCACCACATCGGTGTCCGGGGCCGAGAACACCGTGGCGTTCTCGACGAGTTCGGCGAGCAGGTGCACGACGTCGGCGACGGCGTGTCCGCGTACGGTGCCGCCCGCCGGGGGCACCACCTTGACCCGGGTGTACTGCTCGACCTCCGCGACCGAGGAGCGCAGCACCTCGCTCAGGTCGATGGGCCGGGTCCACTGGCGGCGCGAGGCGGCGCCGCCGAGCACGGCGAGGTTCTCGGCGTGGCGGCGGATCCGGGTGGCGAGGTGGTCGACGTGGAAGAGCTCCTTGAGCAGGTCCGGGTCCTCGACCGTGTCCTCCAGGTCGTCCAGCAGCGAGATCTCGCGGTGGACCAGGGACTGGAGGCGGCGCGCGAGGTTGACGAAGACCTCGACCTTGCGGTCGCTGTCGGAGGGCGCGACCGGGCCGCCGAGCCGGACCAGGGTCGTGTGCGCGTGTTCGCGGGCTCCTCGCAGCTCCTGGGAGAGCAGCCAGAACTCGTCCAGTCCCGCCGTGTCGCCCCCCGCCGCCGGCCCGTCGGGGCCGCCGCGCACCGGGCGGGCGGGGAGTTCCCCCCGTTCCAGCCCCTCGGCGGCCGTACGCAGCTCCTGGCGGCCGCGGACGCTGGAGCGGCGCAGCGCCTCGCAGCGGTCGCGGACGGTGTTGGCCGCGCGCTGGGCCCCGAGCAGGGCGGCCGCGAGCGCGCCGACGACGAGCAGGGCGCATCCGGTGAGCACCGGCCAGAGCCTGGGGTCGCGGGCACCCGCGCCGCCGCCGAGCTGGAGCGTGAAGATCACCGCGGCGGCTCCGCTGAGCCCGGCGGCCAGCGTGGGCAGGACGGCGGCGCGGATCAGCTGGGGCCGTATGTGCCGGCCGGGACCGGTGACGGCGTGTCTCGACGGGGAGTGGCGGGCGGCGCGGAGTCCGGACATCTTCGTCCTCGGTCAGTGGGGCCCGGCCCCCGGGCGTCCCGGGATCCGGTGTTGATCACCGGATACCCACGCTAGACCGCACTCTCCCGCCCCGGACGGCCAGTTGGGGAACTTGCCCCGGGTGCTTCCCGCTCCCGATGGAGCGCTCGCACGACAGCCCGAATGCGCCGGTGGCGCGTACGCCCGTGCCGGCCGGGGGCGCGCACCAGCCGCCCGGGCCGCCCCACGCGCCCCGCCCGATCCGTCGGGCGCTGGAGATTCGGGCCGGGAGACCGTGGAGGGGGCGGCGGGGGGGCGGGGCCGGGGGGGGGCGCGGGGGGGGGGGGGGGGCGGGCGGCGGCGCGGGCCCGCGCCC
>NZ_JBSGWY010000076.1:0-17949 GCF_053609145.1 Streptomyces sp. NPDC054961
TGCACAACCTCGCCCTCGCCGGATAGACGGACAAGCCACACAGCGAACAGCCACGCCCAGGCCCACCCAAAGATCATTTACGGGACAGCCCTTAGCAACCAGAAGATCTTGGATCGGGGCATATCGCCCGGCGAGGGCGCACTCGAATTGATCTTCTATCCGAGCGCGCCCCCTTCGCGCCTCTCGCGCCCCGGCGCAGAAAACTGAGCCCCCCGCTCCGGAGAAGGCGGGTTCCGCCCGCTCAGTCGTCACGCCGTGACGTGCGTCGCCTGCGCAGACGCCAGATCAAGCACACGATCCCCGAGCCGAGAGACCAGCGGACCAACCGCTGGCGCCGCGCAGCCAAGGCGGCCGGCCCACAGGGTTCGACAAGACGATCTACCGCCGCCGCAATGAAGTCGAGCGGACCATGAACCGGCTCAAGAGCTTCCGAGCCGTCGCCACGCGCTTCGACAAGCGGGCGTAGGTCTTCCACGGGACGGTCACCGTGGCCGCGATCGTCCTATGGCTCCGTCCGCGGTGAAATGCCCCGATCAGAGGTCCGTTGCATCCGGATAGTGGCGACGAAGGTCGCTGAGTACGCGCTCGTCGACAGCCCTGACGTCCCAGAAGGAACTGTCGAACTCGGTCAGGACGACAACCAGCACATCCTCAACGAACCCACAAGCCTCAGTGTCGATCAGCTGGATGCCAGGAGCCGTCAGCGAAAGCAAGGTCAACGTGTCCATCCCGTCGCCCACGGAACGGCTCTCCAGTTCCGCAGTGAGGTCCCACGTCTCGTCGCACTCCAGACGCCAGCGCAGTCCCAGGCCGAAGCTGCCGAGCCGGACCAGCAGCTCAGCGAGCGTCACATAGTGCCTTCCCCGCCAGGCGCGGAAGGTGATCCCCTTCATCCCCGCCTCAGCTTCAGCTGTATACCGCGACAAGCGATCCCCCTCATCCGGCACCACACACTAGGCCCAGAAGAGACACTTCACCTGACCCATCGGACACGGCCTAGGCGGAGCTGCTGGTGGTGGCGCTGGTGGTGCTGGTGCTGGTCGGCTGAGCCTGCTGATAGAGCGCTACCAACACGCCGTGCACGGGTTGGTCCTCCGCGTCTTCCTCGGCCTCGTCGACCAGTTTGCCAAGGGTCTCGCCGAGTTCTCTTGCCTTCGCGGGGCTCAGGCGCAGGTGGCGCAGGGTCAGTTGGGCCTCGACGGGGGAGCGGTCCAGCTCCTGGGCGACCGCGGCGAGCATCGCGGCTGTGCCGGCCGCTCGGGGTTCCGCGACGACCATGTGGCGGGCCGTGCGCTGGTAGTACTGCTCGGTACCGCCGCGGACCTGGCGGGTCTCGGCGATGTGGACCAGCCCGGCTTCGCGGAGCACTTTGAGGTGGTGGGCCACGTTGCCCTTCTTGGCGTCGAGCTGAGCCGCAAGCCGGCTGATGGTGGCGGGTTGTTGGCCCAGCGCGAAGAGCAACCGCTGACGCAAGGGGTGCGCGAGCGCCGCGAACTGCTCCGGTGCCCCGATCTCCAGGACGTCCTCAGGAGGCGGCGCGTAGGAAGGCTGGTCGCTCATACCGAAAGTGTCTAACTTGCTTGACGCTTTCGCAAGGGCGGTGTTCTACTCCCCGCCATGACGACTCCTGTGAAGCCGTGGCCGACCCCTGTCATCGACGAGACCGCGCGGCTCCTGACCGAGCACTACGTTTTCCCCGAGATAGCCGAGGAGCTCGCCGGCCTCCTGCGGCGGCGCCTCGCCGAGGGTGCCTACGACGTCGACGGCGCCGAGGAGCTCGCCCGGCTGGTCACCGCGGACCTGCAGTCGGTCAACAGTGACCGGCACCTGAGCCTGAAGCACCATGCCGACCCGGTGCCTCCCCAGCAGGGGGCGGCCGTCCTGGAGAGCATCCGCCGGGAATTCGACACCTCGCTGGGCGGTGCGCCCCGGGTAGAGCTGCTCGACGGAGGGGTCGCCGTACTGGAGCTGGCGCCGATGCTGTTCCCGTTGGACTGGGCCGCCGAAGCGCTGAGCGCCGCGCTCACCCTGGCCTCCCGCGCCCAGGCGCTGATCGTGGACCTTCGCTCCAACCGCGGCGGCGACCCGGACACCGTGGCCTTCGTCTGCAGCCATCTCCTGGACGAGCGCACCCACCTCAACACCATGTACTGGCGCGACGGCGAGCGCAGTGAGCAGTCCTGGAGCCTGCCGTACGTTCCCGGCGCCCGCTTCGGCGGCAGCAAGCCGCTGTACGTGCTGTCCAGCGGCACCACCTTCTCTGCCGCCGAGGAGCTGGCGTACGACCTGCAGCAGCTCGGCCGCGCCGTCGTCGTCGGCGAGCGCACCCGCGGCGGCGCGCACCCGCGGGAGGGCTGGACGGTGCACCCGCATCTGGAAGCCAGTATCCCTACGGGCCGTGCCATCAACCCCGTCTCCGGCACCAACTGGGAGGGCGTCGGTGTGCAGCCGGACATCCCCTGCGCCGCTGCTGACTCCCTCGACCGCGCGCACGCGCTGGCCCTCGCCCGACTGGCGGGCTGACCCGGTTCGGCCCGCCGGCCCCAGACCGAAACCCCCTGCGCGTCAATCCTTCTGACGGAGGATGAGCGTTTCAGGAAATGTCGGGGCCGGCAGGACCCCAGCATGAGGTCGTGGAGCTGGGATCGAGTCAAAATCTGTAGCGGAGCGGTTCCGCGCCGTCACCATGTGGTGAGTGGAGGCCACGATGTCGGCACGGCCGAGGAAGCCGCTGCGGCCTATCTCTTCGCCTTGTCCAACGCCTATGTCACCGGCACCACGCTCGCGATAGACGGCGGCGCGGCGCTGGTCTGACAAGGGCGCGCGACGCGCACCAGCCGACGGAGCAAGGCCGTACCGGCGCGACGTCGCACCGCCGCGAGGCCGTACCGGCGCGAGACGTTCCTTGCCGCGGCAGTCGAGGACACGAGGCCGACCAGACGTGCCGTGCGGATCCGAACCGCCCGGCCCGAAGCGGAGACCCGGTCGGACCCGGTCGGACCCGGCGGACCCGGAGCCCCGCCGCCCGGCTGTCGCGGGGCCGCGGGAGCGCTACTGGCGCCGCCGGCTGAGGACGCAGAACTCGTTGCCTTCGGGGTCCGCCAGTACGACCCACGACTGCTCGCCCTGGCCGATGTCGACACGCCGTGCGCCGTGGGCCAGCAGGCGGTCCACCTCGGCCTCCTGGTCGTCGGGCCTGAAGTCGAGGTGCAGCCGGCTCTTGGCCTTCTTGCTCTCGGCGAGCCGGACGAACTCCAGCCCCGGCATACGGTCCGGCGCCTGGCGGATCTCGAACTCGTCATCGGAGGAGTGGACGACGACCCAGTCAAGTGCCTCGGCCCACCACTGCCCCAAGGCCGCCGGGTCTTCCGCGTGGACGACTACCTGTTCCCATTCCAAGGTCATCCGCCGAGCTTAAGTACTCCGGGTGTCGAAGACCATGGAGTTCGGCGAGTGGTGTACCTGAGGCTCCGAAGGCGTCACGGGCTCTGGGTCGGGTACGGGCTGTCCGACCTCGGACGGCCACTGGGGACGGAATCGTTCGACCGTGGCGGTGAAGTCGCTCCGCAGGTATTGAGCGTCGCAGGGCATCAACCGAATCTGTTGGCGGCTGTCAGCCCACCAGATCTTGAAGTCGGCAACCGTGCCCTCCGTCGGCCAGCGCTCGGTCTCGCCCGGTAGCCACAGCGCGTCGACGAAGCCTCCCACACCCAGGCCGATGGGCCGGGCCGGAGCCGCGCGGGTCGGCGGGAAAGCCGCTGACGCGGCGCCGGAGAGGGAGTCGGTGGCGGAAGGGGTGCTCCTCCCGGTGCGGGAACGCCCCGGGGATTGCGTCCGGGGCGTTCAGCGGCCTGGGCGGTCCGTACGTTCGAGCACGCCGAGCTCGAAGGTCGAGAACGGCACCCGTTCCGTACGGGGGAGGGATACCTCGACCAGCCGGCCGTCATGGATCATCCACAGCCCGAAGCAGTCGTCGTCCTGGTCATGCACCAGGACCTGGACCGACCCCGGGTTCGGCCAGGGCAAGGACTCCAGGTGCGCCAGCAGTCCGGTCCAGGCGTTGCTGCGGCCGAACTGGACCACCCATGCGTAGCATTCCTCGGACGGGCCGGTCCATCCGCCGAACATGTGGTCGTCCACGCGCCGGAAGCACTGGTGCCACTGCCTGCTCTCGTCGGGCCGGGTCAGCGGTTCCATCACCGCCTCCGCCCCGCGCGCCAGGACGATGACCTCTGCATCTCTGCTCATCCGGTCAGTTTTCCAGTTGCCGGCCCATGAAGCACGGGCCTTTTCGTTGGCAACGTGTGCGGTGGCTTGACGGGAGCCCCGAGCGTCTCGAGCGGCTGGGGCACACCGCGTTCCGAGTGCAGTTCGGCCCATGTCCTCCGGAGCCCGTTCATGCATGATGACGGGATGAACCACAGTGACCAGCGCTTCCACGTCATCGTGCTGTCGAACTTCGCGAAGGGCTTCGACAAGTACGCTTTCGCTTACGGCAAGGCGGGAATTCCGGAGAGCACCCATCCAGACCGGTTCCACCTGCTGACCCGTGCGGAGTTGGGAATCGGCATCGGCAAGGCACGACGCTTGCTGGACCGTCTGGCCATAGCGGGCGACCGCCTGCTGGTGCTGGAAACCACGGTGGACCCCGACAGGCTGGTTCCGAACGCGTCGACCGGCCTCGGCATGGAACTGCATGAGGCGTGCATCCGGTTGTCGGCCGTGCATGAGCTCGACCAACAAGGTGACGAGTTCACGCTGCGCCCGACGACCGTCGAGGATGCGATGGCGGCCTCCCTGCACCTGCACGCATCGGCACAGGGTCCCTACGCCGATACGCGACCGCGCTCGGTATCGCTTCTGCCGGTCGCCTCCGCCTGCCAGGCCCGCTGTTCGTTCTGCTTCTCCTCGGCTTCGATCTCCAGCGACCAGGCGCCGGCGCGGGTCCCGTGGGACGCGGTCGCCCACTGGCTGGAGCGCGCCCGTGCGGCGGGTGCCGAGCGTGCAGTGATAACCGGCGGCGGGGAGCCCACGCTCATACCGTTCGAACAGCAGTTGCGGCTGGTGTCCGCCTGCTCGGCGGCCTTCCCGAAGGTCGTCCTGATCACCAACGCGCACACCCTGGCGAAGGGCCGGCACGCTGACCGGGCGGGCCGACTCGCAGCCCTGAGCGCCGCGGGCCTGAGTGTGCTGGCGGTCTCCCGGCACCATCAGGACGACGCCGTCAGCGAGCGGCTGATGATGCTGCGCACGCCGGTGAGTTCTGTGATCGACACCTGGCGCGAGGAACGTGACCGCTGGCCGGGGCTGCGGATGAGGCTGATCTGCGTACTCCAGCACGGCGGCGTCGCCGACGCGACCGACGTCGGCGACTACCTTTCGTGGGCCGCGGCTCTCGGTGTCGAGGAAGTCTGTTTCAAAGAGCTCTACGTCTCCACCAGCACCGAGTCGCTCTACTTCGACCGTGCCGCCAACGTCTGGAGCCGGGAGCACCAGGTATCGCTGTCCGTCGTCACCCGGTTCGCCGAGCAGCACGGCTTCGGACTGGCGAGCCGCCTGCCCTGGGGAGCGCCGGTCTACGACGGCAGTTGGGGCGGCCGGCCGATGCGGATCGCCGCGTACACCGAGCCCAGCCTGCTCTGGGAACGCACCAGCGGAATCGCACGCAGCTGGAACGTCCTGGCCGACGGACGCTGCTACGCCTCCCTGGAAGACCGGGCGAGCGAGATCGTGGCGGAAGGACCGGCGGCATGAGGTTCGACGAGTTCCAGGACTACCGGCAGCGGCAACTCAGTGCTTCCTCGTCGCTCTTGGACGCCGCCGAGACCAACGTGTACCGGGCGCTCGCTCCGATGCGACCCGAACCGCCGACCGACACGAGTCCGGTATACCGGTGCGATCTCGCCCGCGCCTGGCTGCGGCGCTTCGAGCTGCCGGAGGAGTGGTCCCGCCGCGCCATGGTCTGCCGAGGGGTCCGACACGGGCTCGGTGTGGTGTTCCACTGGCTGCGCGCCGAGGGAGCGCGGTTGTGGCTGCCCAGCGACGTGTACCCGGTCTACTTCGAGCTGGCCCGCACTGCGGGCCTGACCCCCGAGTCCTACCCGACGCTGCCCGCGCCGGTCCTGCCGGGGTCCTCGGCGGACGACCGGCCCGAGTACCTGCTGCTCGCCAACCCCAGCAAGCCGCTCGGCCGGTACCTGACCGATGCCGAGTGCGCCGCGGTGATGGCGTGGCTGCGGGAATCACCACGTCGGCGCGTGCTGATCGACAGCGTCTACGACCTGGGAGCTCCGTTCGCAACCGGTACACGGCGACTGCTGGACACCGGGCGTGCGATCCTGCTGCATTCGGTCACCAAGGGATGGATGTGGCCACGGACGTTCGGCGTGGTGCTGTTGGGTCCGGCGCACACCGATTTGGCCGAGGCGTTCCGGGCAGATCCGCCGACGCCGGATCAACTGAGGCTCGCCGAGCATCTGTTGACCGAGCACAGCGACGTGCCCCGGCAGGTCGCCGACGAACTCGCCGCACGGGCGGCGCGGTTGTTCGATCGGTTGCCCGGCGACGTGCTCGGGGCGATACCCACGGCGAGCCGGACCTGTCCCGGCAATTACTTCTTCCCGGTTGAAATCCCGGCGCGGACGCTCCAGCGCGAGTACGGCGTGCTCGCCCTGCCGGCCAGCGTGTTCGGGGACGGCGGCTGGTCCGGCTCCATCGTGACCAGCCTTGCTGACGCCTTCGGCTCGACGTCGGAGATGACCTGAACCAGGGGGCGACCCGCCGGTCGTGCTGCACGCGGGCCGGCGCGATCGCGAGCGGCGCGTGAAGCCGTGGGTTCAAGCCGTCGACCGGGGACACCCGGTGAGGGCCCGGGGGACTTCGCAGTTTTTGAGCATGTTCACCTAGAGAGGGTGGCTGCAAGGCCGGTCATCAACCCCTGGGGAGGGCTCCATGAACATGCGTGCCGGGACGGTGGCGAGGGGGACGGGTGGGCGCTGGCTCGTTGCCGTACTGACTGTTGCTGCGGTCCTCACCTCGGGGTGTGCGAGCGTCGATCCCGACGAGCTGCCTGGCGTGTACCGCAACGCCAAGGAGGGCAGCGAGCTGCGACTCGAGGCCGACGGAAGGTTCTCGGCCAAGGACGTGGTGACCGACGGGTCTTCGGATCCCGCTGACTTCAGCGGCCGGTGGGAGTTCCTCGGCGACCAGGCCTCCGACGACTTCATCTACTTGACGGTCGAAAATCCCGGACCGGGCGAGGCCGCTGGCATCCAGCTGTACCCGAGCGGGGAAAAGACGGTGGAATTCCGTCCCGATCCCGATGGGCCGCCGTCCCCGAAGCTCACCAAAGCAGCCGCATCGTAGATCTGCGGGACGGCCGGTGGCGGCGGCCGGCCATCTCGCGATGGTGGAGTTGGTGGTGGGGTGCTGTGGGGCGCCCTGATTCGCGCATCCGCGCATCCGCGTACCTGCGTGGGGATGAGCGGATCACCCTTTGCTGCGTGCCGGAACCACCGGGCCGGGAGTGCCCAACCCGCCGGGCGCGACTACCCGCGGTCGGGTGCTCCTCAGGCCAGTGCCTCCAGTCCCATGTGGCCCATGACGACGATCGAGCTGAGCTCTCCGTTTTCCGTACGACCGAGCCAGGCTACGGAAAGTCCTTCAGTGGCGGAGAACGTGATGAGGTCTGCGCCCCGCGCCTCATCACGGACCAGCTCGAACTCGCCGCCGCCCAGGCTCTCGGTGTCACGGGACACGAGCGTGCCGGGAGCCGTCCTGCTGCGTCGCTCCCAGAACGTGCGGAACGGCGCTGTCAGCGCAGGCCAGGAAGCCGCGTCGCTGAAACTGCCCATGGAGGTGTCCGTGTTGAACCCGACCTCGGCACCCTGATGAAGGCGCTCGATGTCATCGCCTTCGGCGAGGCCCATCTCCCATACCGTCACCGTGCCCTCCCGCACGCACAGGCGCGTCGCGGCTACCTCACGGCCGGAAAAATGCTCCCCCATGAACTCGTACGGCGCCTCCGTCCATGCCGCTTCCACCCGGTAGGCGCCAGGAGGGATCCGAACCGCGAGCTCCCGCGGCTCCCCGTCTTCCTCCTCCAGCCAGGGGGTGTCCACCACGAGCCGGCCACTTGGCACGCGGATCGACGTCACCTGGGCCACTTCCACCACCTCGACGAAGGTCCGTTGATCATCGCTCCGCACCCCCAGCCGGGCGCCCGGCGTGAACACCGCATCGAGATAGGTGCGTACCTCCGGCGCCGCGACCAATCGGCTGTTCCCCACGTATGCCACTCTGTGTCCTCACCACGACCCCACCAGGACTTACGACGATAAGCCCAGGCTCGGACATCGCATCCCCAGCACAGGGGGACCGGCATGCAGCTCACCGTGCCTTGTCCGAGATCCGCGCCACCGGACGGAGCGGCTGGCGCAGCACCGGCACGCCCCGTTGCGGACCCGCCAGTGACAGTGACAGCGCCTGGGCCCCAGCGGGGCCGTCAGCAACCGTCGTGCCGCCGCTCGTAGCGCCACACCGCGTCGAGGGAATCCGCCTCGCCGGCAAGGCCGGGCCGCGGCTGACCGAGACGACGGAGTCAACGGTCGCCGCATCGGTGCGGCAGGAAGGGCCTTCTGTGGACGATCACGGGCCCTCGCGGCGGGGTGCGAAGAGATAAGGGCTGCCGGACTCCGGGCAGCATGTGTGAGACTCCCTCTGAATTGATCACTCGGGGGGAGTCTCGCGTTGGACGCGCTGTTGAAGAGGGTGTGGATCGGGCTGGCCACGGGCTTGATCGTGAGTCTGGCCGCCGTGGTTCTGCCGGACCACATCCAGATACGAGACGACGGGCGCATCCACCTGGGCGCGCCCGCGCCCACGCCGTCGCCGTCCACGGCGGCGCCCACACCGGAGCCCACGTCACCGCCCCTCACACGGGACGCTGTGGACGAGGTGATCCGGACCGCGGTCAGCGCGGCGGGCCTCGACCCGGCGCAGGGCCGCCCGACCGGCGCGGCCGGCGCCGACTCGAACCGGACGGGGTGGATGGCCGTCCGGGAGAAGACCGCCGCCGAGTCGGAGATGAACGCGATCTGCGCCGACCTGGAGCGCCAGGGCTGGACGCTGAACCCGAACGGCGACCGCCCCGATGCCTCCCGCAGCTACAAGCGCGGGGGCTGGTACCTGCTGGTGAGCACACGCGGGAAGACCCAGGCGCCGTCCACCACCTCCACCTTGACCGACGCGCAGACCTACCTGACCCTGACCGGGCTCCAGCTGAACCTTTCCGACCTCCCCCTCCCCGAGATCACCGTCCGCTTCGGCTGACCCCTGACGGAGGGGCCCACACCGGGAACGACCCCCTGGAGCCGGTGCACCAAGGGTTGCTCTCCATCCGGTCAGTGATCGGCCATGCGGTCGAGGAGGGGGAGCAGGTGGTCCCAGTGGCGCTGGAGCCCGGAGGCGCTGAAGGCGTCGGTGTCGGACATCGTGAAGCCGTGGGTGGTGCCGGGATAGATTTCGGAGGTGTGGCGCACACCAGCGTCATCCAGTGCTTGGTTGAGCTCGGCGAGTGCCTGGGGCGTCATATCGCCTTCGGCGTGGCCGAGGTGGCACTGGGCGGTGATCTTGGAGTAGAGGTCAGGCCCGTCCGCGCTCACGGGGCCGTGGAACGCGGCGACGGCGGCCACCTGGCCGGGGTGGGCCGCGGCGGTGCGCATCGCCAGGAGGCCGCCTATGCAGTAGCCGGTCACCGCGACCGGACCGGCGGCGACCTCGGGCTGGCTGGTGAGGAACCCGAGGTAGGAGTCGGCATCGCTCTGGGCACGTGCGGCGGTGTGCGTCTCGATCAGGGGCATCAGCTGCGCGAAGACCGCGGACCGGGAGTCTTCCCCGATGTGCTCGGGCAGGTCGATCACCGGTGCCGGGCGATGCCGGTAGAAGATGTTGGGGACGAGTACGTAGTACCCGTGCCCGGCCAGTTCACGGGCCATCTCCCGCAGCACGGGCCGGATGCCGAAGCCGTCGGAGTACATCAGCACTCCGGGGTACCGCCCACGGTGGTCGGGGAAGACGGCGAAAGCGTCGGCCTGGCCGTCCGCGGTGGGGATGTGCAGCGTCTCGAGGGGCATGAGTTCTCCTGTCGTGGTTGATGTGGAGCCTGTGATCAACACGACGGAGGCGGAGCCCGCGCGGCAGCGCGCGATCCCCGATCGAGCGGCGGGCCCGCACTGGCCCCTGTGGCGCTCAGGAGAGCACCGGGTCACCAATCCGTGTGTGGCGCGATGCCGTCCCGGTAGTCATTCCCCCAACGTAGTTCACCGGACGAGGCCGACACCAGTACCAGCAGTGCACAGCGCGCAGTGCGCATTGTGCAGTTCTGCCGAGGGCCCAGACAGGGCGGGTGCCTCCGTCCGCGGTACGGCCAGGGAGCCAGCGCCCCGCGGCGGTACGTATGTTTCTCCGCAGGGGGTGAATCCTTTCGTGCCCGCCGCGTCTCTCATGAGTGTGCGGACGACCGGTCCGCCCCATCCCACCGGGAGGACCTCATGACCACTTTCGTCATTGTCGCGGCCGCCGTGCTGTTGCTGTGCGCGTGTACCGTGACGCTGCTGCGCGGTCGGCGGCGTCGGCGTGGCTGACCACACCTGGCCGGGCGCGAGCCTGATCGCCGCGGCGCAGCGCGGCGAGGTGGAGGCCCTCACCGCCCTGGTATACGGCTCGTATCCGCACGTGCGCCGGTTCGCGCACACGCTGTGTTCCACGCCCCAGGACGCGGAGGACGCCGCTCAGGAAGCGTTGATCATCCTCTACCGCAAGATCGGCATGCTGCGGGCGTCCGGGGCGTTGGCGTCGTGGATGTTCCGGATCGTCCGCAACGAGTGCCTGCGCCGCACCCGGGACCTCCTTCCCCGGGGATCGGCCGCCTGGGACCACGGCGGACCCGGCCGCGACGACGGTCCGGGCCGGTACGAACGGCCGGACGGGCACGACACGTACGGCCCCACCGCACAGTCCGCGGAGGACGACGTCCTGCTGCGCCTGGAAGCCGAACGCGTAGCGGCCGCAGTCGCCGCGCTGCCACCCGACCAGCGGCAGGTGCTGGTCATGCGGGACATCCAGGGGCTACCCGGCCGTACCGTCGCACACCGGCTCGGGCTGAGCACCGCCGCGATGAAGTCGCGCCTGCACCGCGCCCGTTCGGCCGTACGCGAGGCGCTGCGCGAGGAACCGGCACACACCAGGGGAGACGACGATGACACCTGACACGCCCACGGCCACGACCTCGACCAGGACGAGCACCGGCCCTCCCGCCACCGCCAGCCGCGCGCCCCGACCCGGTGGCTTCGCCAGCACCTCGGTCCCGCGCCACCTGGCCCGCGGCGCACTCGGGTTCGCCGCCCTCGCCGGATCGCTGGCCCTGCTTCCGCTCACCGGCCCGGCGAGCCTGCTCCTCGCCCCGGTCGGCCTCATCGCGCTGCGCGGCTGCCCGATGTGCTGGGCGATCGGCCTGATGGAGACCATTTCGGCCGGCCGGCTGCGCCGCTCCTGCACCAAGGACGGCTGCGAACTGCGGCGCGCCTAGGGTCGGCCCGGCCCTGCCCGAGGATGCGCGCCGACTTCCGGGGGCTGGCCGCCGCCCGCGAGCAGCACAGGGGAGTGGACGGGACCGGGCGGCCGCGCATGATCGGCCGCACGGTCCCGATGCCCCCCGATGTGCCCCGATGCGGCCGGACAGGTCGCAGAGCACCTCCGAGTCGCTTGACGGCGCTGCCCGGATGTCTGCGCAGTGGGCGGAGAGGCTACGAGGGCAGACTGCATAGGATCCCCAGATGACCCAGCGGAGACTTCCCGCACGGGCCGCGCGTGACTCTGCGCCTCGCTGAAACTCGTCAAGCGCCTCGGCTTCCAGCGCGAGGGCTCCTGCGCTGCCTTCCAGTTCATCAACGGTGAGTGGCGGGACCACGAGCGCTGGGCCATCAGAGCCGCAGACGCCACGCAGGCGTGACCGAAGCCGCTCACACCCTCCGGTCCACTCCGTCACGGACATCTGCGCGACGCATCGAACCACGGGTCACCGGCTTCGTGCCGGAGCTGTGCCAGGAAGAGCAGGGGAATCAAGCCGGTTGGCGCGTGGTCGGGTCCGTGCGCCGGGTGGGCGCGCCCGCACGAGGGGGGTCGGGCAGGTGGGGACGGGGTGTTCCGGGGAGGGCCTGGAGCGCGGCGGCGAGGTTTCGCAGTCCGGACTGTTTGCCCGGGGCTTCTTCGTCGTCGTGCAGCGGGCCGGCGGGGAGGTCGGACAGGAGCATCCATCCCAGGAGCGCCTCGGCGGCGCGGATGTGCCCACGGACGGTGGCCGGGTAGAGGCCCAGGCGTTGGGCGGTGGCGTCGACCCTGAAGTCCTCGGCGGCCCAGGTGCGGAGGGTCTGCATGAGGGCGTCGCCCGTGGTGGTGCGTCGGTCGGTGGATTCCCGGCCGAGTGGGGCGAGCGCGGTAGCGGCCCAGGCGGTAACCGGTGGCTGCGCCAGCAGGTGGGCGAGGGTGGGCAGGGGCAGGGGCAGGGGCAGGGGCAGGGGCAGGGGCAGGGGCAGGGGCAGGGGCGCGGGCTGGGGGGCTGGGTCGGCCGCGGGGCCGTGGAGGGAACGGATCTGCAGAGCGAGGGACAAGGTGATGCGATCGGCGGTGCGGTCGGGGTCGAGGCCGGTGGCCCGGAGCATGCCGCGTATGCGGCGGCTGAGGGTGTTGCGGTGGATGCCGAGGATCCGGGAGGCGGCCGAGATGTCGAACTCGAGGCCGAGGGCGACGGTGGGCAGGTGCGGGTCGGCGCCGCGCCGGCCGAGGGACGGGTGGAGCAGGGCGGTGGCCCATTGTTGTGCGGCGGCCGGGTCGAGTGCGTCGAGCAGGCCGGGGGTGTGGGCGGCGACCGCGGTGCGGGTGGGGCTGATCCGGGCGGTGGCGATGGCGTCGTAGGCCAGGCCGAAGCCGGTGGCGGTGTCCTCGACGGGCAGTGAGGGGCTGATGCCCAGGCTCAGTCGCTGGCTGGGATCGGCGACGAGCGGGCGCAGGGCGGTCACGGCCGGTGCTTCTTGGAGGTCAGGGCCTGGGTCGCGGTCTCCTCGCCGCGGACCCGCGGGGTGGCGAGCGTGCGGGACGACCCCGCTGCGATCGATCGCGAAGGCCGGGACGACCGCGGTCCCGCCGCGGGACCGTGCGCCCGTGCACCGTCGCACCGCAGCGCCCTGTCCGATGGGGACCGACCGGTCCCGGGTAGGGGCCGACCGGCCCAAGCGGGACGGAGGGATGCGGGCACAGCCTGACGGTGACCCCTCCCGCACGGCACACAGAGAGAAGGCCGCGCCATGAAGGCACTCGTCTTCCACGGGCCCGGACAGACCTCCTGGCAGGACGTCCCGGACCCCTCGGTCAAGGACGCCGCCGACGCGATCGTCCGGGTCGACGCCGTCACCATCTGCGGCACCGACCTGCACATCATCAAGGGCGACGTCCCCGAAGTGACTCCCGGCCGGATCCTGGGCCACGAGGCCGTCGGGACCGTGGTCGAGACGGGCGGCGACGTCCGCAGTGTCCGTCCGGGCGACCGTGTCCTGATCTCCTGCATCTCCGCCTGCGGCCGCTGCCGCTTCTGCCGCGAAGGGCGCTACGGTCAGTGCCGGGGAGGCGGGGGCTGGGTCCTTGGCCACACCATCGACGGAACCCAGGCCGAATACGTACGCGTCCCCTTCGCCGACCTCTCCGTCCACCCGCTGCCCAGTGCACTGGCCGGCCACGACGCCGTGCTGCTCGCCGACATCTTCCCGACCTCCTACGAGGTCGGCGTGCTCAACGGCAACGTGCGCCCGGGCGACACGGTCGTCGTGGTCGGCGCCGGCCCCGTCGGCCTGGCCGCCATCGCCACCGCACAGCTCTACAGCCCCGGGCGGATCATCGCCGTCGACCTCGCGGCGTCCCGGCTCGCTGATGCGCGCGCACTCGGCGCGGATGCCACCGCGAGCGCGGACGAGGAGCCCGAGCGGCTGGTGGAGGACCTCACCGACGGACTCGGCGCCGACGTGGTCATCGAGGCCGTCGGCGTACCCGAGGCGTTCGAAATGTGCACCCGCATGGTCCGTCCCGGTGGCCGGGTCGCCAACATCGGCGTCCACGGCAAGCCCGCCACCCTGCACCTCGAAGACCTGTGGATCAAGAACGTCACCATCACCACCGGCCTCGTCGACACCCGCTCCACCCCCATGCTGCTGCGCATGATGGCCGCCGGCCGCCTCCCCGGGGCCGCGCTGGTCACCCACCGTTTCGAGCTGGACCAGATGGAAGAGGCGTACGACGTCTTCTCCCGCGCCGGCGAGACCGGCGCCCTCAAGGTCGTGCTCGGCGGACCCGCACACGACACGGTCGCCGTACCGTCCCGGGAGCAGTGAGCACCGTGAAGGGCATGCGGAGTACCCCTCCTCAGCACTCCGGCGAGACGGCCGGACGCACCGACCTGGGCCGCCGCATGGCGACGCGACGCGAAGCCCTCGGCCTGAGCCGTGACGAACTGGGCCGGCGGTGCGGCGCCGACGCAACGTACATCGCCTACCTGGAGGAACACGCCGCCAGTCCCGCCATCGGCACCCTCGTCCGGGTGGCCGACGCCCTCGGTCTCACCGTCGACGACCTGACAGGTGCCGGCGCCCACCGCGTCTCCGGCCGATCCACCGCCCGGCGCGACAGTGCGCTCGTACCCCTGGACGAGACCGAATGCCGACGGCTGCTGAACACGCACGGCGTCGGCCGCATCGCCGTCTCCACCCCCGAAGGCCTGGCCGTCTTCCCCGTCAACTACCTCGCCGCAGGAACCGACATCGCGTTCCGCACCTCCGCGGAAGGCGTCACGGCCCGAGCGGCAGGCAGCGAGGCCGCCTTCGAGATCGACACCATCGACGAGGTGACCGCCACTGGTTGGAGCGTGCTGGCCGTGGGTGAACTGGCAGCCGTCACGGACCCGCACGAGATTGACCACCTCAACGCCACTGCCCGTTCCCAGCCTTGGGCCGGCGGGCCGCGCGGTCACTGGATGAAGCTCACCCCCGCCCGGATCACCGGCCGACGTGTGGTGCACGGCTCATGAGCGACGTGCGCGCGGTCGTCTTCGACACCGACGGAGTGCTCCTCGCCACGGCCGACCGCCACGCGGCCGCCTGGAAGGAGACCTTCGACGGCTGCCTCTCCGCGTGGCAGCCGTCGCACGCCGGTGCACGCCCACGGCCGTTCGACGCCGTCCGCGAGTACCGCGACCTGGTGGACGGCAGGTCCCGTCTCGACGGCGTACGCGCCTTCCTCGGCGCCCGTCACATCGCCCTCCCGCCCGGAACGCCCGCGGATCCGCCCGGGTGCGCCACCGTCCACGCGGTCGCCGCGCGCAAGGAAGAGGTCTTCTCCACGATGCTGCGGGCCGACGGCGTCCGTGCCTTCGACGACGTGCGGCCGGCGCTCCAGGAGCTGCGGCACAAGGCCATCCGGTGCGGGGCCGTCTCCGCCTCCCGGCACGCCCGCTCCCTGCTGCGCTCCGCAGAGCTCATCGGCTACTTCGACGCCCTGGTGGACGGCCAGGACGCGGCCGCCCTTGACTTTCCGGGCAAGCCCGCCCCTGCCCTCTTCCTCGAAGCTGCCGGCCGTCTCGGAGTCCCCCCTGAACGCACCGCCGTGGTGGAGGACGCGCTCGCCGGCGTAGAGGCGGGACACCGAGGCCATTTCCGCCTGGTGGTGGGACTCGACCGCGAGGACGACGCGCACATGAGGGACGCCCTGCGTGCGCAGGGCGCCGACATCGTCCTCCCCGGCCTCGGGGGCCTGCCTGCCGCGCTCGAGGGCCGGCGCACATGACCACCGACTGGCGCTGGGAATACCCCCGCTCGTCGAGCACCGGGCCGGAGTGAAGGCGGAAGGCACCGTTCGGCTGTCCTGGCCGCCGCCCGGTTTGTCGACGGGGACGGCGTACGCGGCGAGGGCGGGCAGCGGGAGCGGACGCAGCAGTCGGCCCGCGTTCGCGTAGGGGTGGCGCCCAGGCGGCGCTCGCCCCGCGGGGATGCAGGCGAGGACCGCCAGTCCGCGTCGAGCGCCGGGATGGGGTACGAGGTCATGCCCGCTCCTGAGTGCGACGGTCCGGGACGTTCGTCGACTGAGCCGATGTCTCCACACTGACACCGCCCGGGTCGGCGCCGCGAGGGGAGGACCGGCCCTGGGAGAGGGACCGTTGGCCCCTGTGCGCCACGGCGCCCGGCCGGGAGGGTGAGGTCAGCGGTGCCGGTCCCCCCGGCCGGCGCCGCTCCCCTGACGGCCGGCCTCCGGAAGGGCCGGGTACGTGACGGCAGGGCGTGTCCGGCCGCCGGCTATTCCGTGGTGGGGACGGGGTGCTGGCTCGGCGGGATCAGTGCATGACTGGCGATCACGGCGGCCTGGACGCGGCGCTCCACGCCCAGCTTGGTGAACAGGCGCGAAATGATGTTCTTGACGGTCTTCTCGGCGAGGTACATCCGTTTGCCGATCTCCCGGTTGGTGAGCCCCTCGCTGACCATGACGAGGATCTCCTTCTCCCGGTCGGTGAAGCCGGGCAGACCCGGGACCTGTTCCTCCTTGGGCACGTCGCCGCGCATGCGGGCCATCAGCCGGGTCGTGGCTCCTGGATCGAGCATGGACTGGCCGGCCGCGACCGTGCGGACGGCGGTGACCAGGTCGGTTCCGGTGATCTGCTTCAGCACGTATCCGGAGGCGCCCGCCATCACGGCGTCCAGCAGGGCCTCCTCGTCGTCGAACGACGTGAGCATCAGGCAGGCCAGTTCGGGCATCCGCGAGCGCAGCTCACGGCATACGCTCACGCCATCGCCGTCCTGGAGCCGGACGTCGAGGACCGCCACCTGGGGGCGCAGCGCGGGGATGCGGGTCAGGGCCTGTTCCGCCGTGCCCGCCTCGCCGATCACGTGCAGGTCGGGCTCCGCGTCCAGCAGGTCGTGCACCCCGCGGCGTACGACCTCGTGGTCGTCGAGGAGGAAGACCGTGATCGGCGTCCTGGTGGGGGAGGGGGCACCGCTGTCGGTCATGACGCAACTCCTTCGCCTGGATTCGTCCTGGGAGCACGAACTCCAGCATCCTGCCTGCCGCAAGGGCCCAACGGACAGGGCCTATCGGCCCTCATCCGACCTCCTCCCCGCGGGGTCTGCGGAGCGGGGCAAGGGACCTTCGGCCCTCCGCGAGGGGCATGTGGACCTTCCCGGGGCCGGTCCGCGTCCGATGGGCTGGTGCCGCACGGGGAAAGGCGCGGCTCGAGCCGCACGCAGCGCGGAGGGTCCATGACAGCCACCTTGATCGACGTGAAGACCGCGGTGAGGAGCGACGGTGACGCGTGCGTCACCTTGACGGGAGAGCTCGACTTCCACACGGCGGGTCAGGTGGAACCCCTGCTCACCGTCGTTGCCGCATCCGGCTACCGCGGCCTCGTCCTCGACCTGTCCGGGATCTCCTTCTGCGACAGCTCGGGCATCGGCCTCTTCCTGCGGGTCCACCAGCGCTGCCAATGGTCCGGAACCCGGCTCCGGCTGATCGGCGTGCCGCCTCTGGTGGGCAAATCGATGCGGGTGCTCGGCGCCGATCGAGTCCTGCGCCTCGTGGCGGCCTGAACGGCGATGAAGGCGCGCAGCGTGGACCCGGGCGGCGGCAGACGGCGCACTGATGGCCAGGAGGGTGACATGGCGGCCACCCGGGGATCACCGCGTCGGTGCCGTCAGCTCCCGGTGGGGCTCCCGGTGGGGAGCGGAGCCCGCCAGACGAGCAGACTGCCCCCCTCGTCAGGGATGTTCACGGTGAAGGACCCGCCCAGGCTCCGCGCCCGGTCGTCGAGGTTGAGCAGACCGCTCCTGCGGCCCCGGGCCGGGATGCCCCTGCCGTTGTCGG
>NZ_JBSGWY010000077.1:0-7461 GCF_053609145.1 Streptomyces sp. NPDC054961
GACCCTTCCCTCCCGCAGAACCGCTCAGGGCCGCGCAGCACCAGCCGCGCGGCCCTGACGCATGTCGGGACGGGGGCCGGGCGGCCCGGCCCCCGTCCCGGGGTACCCAGCCGTCAGGACGGATCGCGGGGCGGGGAGGGCGAGGAGGGCGCCCGTGCCGCGTCCGCCCCCGGGCCGCCGGACGGGCCGCCGGACGGGCCGATGCGGATCTCGAAATCGCCGCCGTACTCCTCGTGGCCCGCGGCCACGGCGACGGCGACGGCTTCCTTGCCCTGTTCGCCCTGGACGATGAGCGGGTCGTGGCGCAGGTCGCGCATGAGGGCCACGCACATGCCGATCATGACCAGGGTGAACGGCGCCGCCACGAGGACCGTCAGGTTCTGCAGTCCGGCGAGCGCGTCCCCCTTGCCGTTGCCGATGAGCAGCATGATGGCCGCGACGGCTCCGGTGACCACGCCCCAGAAGACGACCACCAGCCGGGACGGTTCGAGGACGCCCTTCTGGGAGAGCGTGCCCATCACGATGGAGGCGGCGTCGGCTCCGGAGACGAAGAAGATGGCGACGAGGGCCATCACCAGCAGGCTCATGGCGGTGGGGACGGGGAACTGCTGGAGCAGCCCGAAGAGCTGTCCCTCCGGGGTGCTCTCCCGTGGGAGTTCACCGCTCTCCCGGAGCTTCATGGCCGTTCCGCCGAACACGGCGAACCACAGCAGGCTGACCGTGCTCGGTACGAGGATGACGCCTCCGATGAACTGCCGGATGGTGCGGCCGCGGCTGATCCGGGCGATGAACATGCCGACGAACGGTGTCCAGGAGATCCACCAGGCCCAGTAGAAGACCGTCCAGCTGCCGAGCCAGTCGGCGACCTCGCCGGCGCCGGTGGCCTCCGTACGGCCGATGAGCTGGGGCAGGTCGCCGAGGTAGGCGCCCAGGGACGTGGGCAGGAGGTCGAGCACGATGACGGTCGGCCCGGCGATGAACACGAACACGACGAGCACGAGGGCGAGCACCATGTTGATGTTCGACAGCCACTGGATGCCGCGTTCCACGCCGGAGACCGCGGAGGCGACGAAGGCGACGGTCAGGACGGCGATGACGACGACGAGGAGCGCGGTGCTGACCGAGTCCATCCACCCCAGCTCACGGATCCCGCTGCCGATCTGGAGGGCTCCCAGGCCGAGCGAGGCCGCGGAGCCGAAGAGGGTGGCGAAGATCGCCACGATGTCGATGACCCGGCCGGCCCCGCCGTGGGCGTGCCGGGCGCCGATCAGCGGCTCGAACACCGCGCTGATCGTCTGGCGGCGGCCGCGACGGAACGTGCTGTAGGCGATGGCGAGTCCCACGACCGCGTAGATCGCCCACGGGTGGAGCGTCCAGTGGAACAGGGTGGTGGCCATCGCGGTCTGCATCCGCTCGGCGGAGTCGGCGGGGTGCGTGCCGGGCGGGGCCGTCTCGTAGTGCGCCAGGGGTTCGCTCACTCCGTAGAACATGAGCCCGATGCCCATGCCGGCGCTGAACATCATGGCGACCCAGGAGACGGTGCGGAACTCCGGGGGCTCGTCCTCGCGGCCGAGGCGGATCAGGCCGTAGCGGCTGATCGCCAGCCAGAGGGCGAAGACGACGAAGCCGCTGGCGGCGAGCATGAAGGCCCAGCCGCCGTTGTGGAGGAGCCCCTTGAGCAGGCGGCTCGACACGCTCTCCAGCGAGTCCGTCGCGACGGCGCCCCAGAGCACGAAGGCGAGGGTCAGGACCGCCGTGACGCCGAAGACCACCTTGTCCGTGCCGGAACGCAGGTCGGTCGACAACGCAACCCCCCTTCATCAAGGCCGGGAACCATCGCGTGCGACGGATCGTCACTTACATCTGATTTAAGCTCATATCGACCTGAAGGAGGCCGCAGCCCGGCCACGCGGCGGTGCGCCCCGGACCGGAACCTAGGGGCGGGGATCCGGGGGAGCGGGCCGGCCGGGGCCCCCGGCCACCCGCCCGGCCCAGAGCCCCGGAACCTTCTGCCGCGGGACATCGGCGCAGGAAGAGGACGTGGCCCGTGCCGTCCGCCCCGGTCGCGGGCGCCGTGACCGCGCTGCCCGTTGTTGCGGCATCGGCCTCCATGGCAGCTCCTGGAAGGAGCCCGTACACCCGCCAGAACAGAACGGTGACCGCCATGCCGGCGACGGATGAGACCCGGGAACTGCAGCGACAGCAGGCCGCGTCGGCGGCGAAGAGGTATCGCGACGCGACCGCGGAGCGGGAGGTGATCGAGGACAAACTCGCGGCGGGGGTGAAGTACCCCGACACCCCGCAGGCGATCGCCAACCGCGCCAAACGGCTCCTCGACCGGGGCGGGGTCCCGCCCGCGGCGGCGGTGGAGAGCGTGCGCGCGGAGGCCCTGGACGGGCCCGAGACCCTGGAGCGGGTCATCGGACTCACCAAGGACCTCCAGCCGTGGAGCTTCTTGCCGCGGGGCGTCCGCGCGGGCGCCACCGTCGCCCGGATCTCGATCCTCCGTGACGGCCTGGAGCGGCCGCACGCCACCGGCTTCCTGGTGTCGCCCCGGCTGCTGCTCACGAACCACCACGTGTTCCCGAACGCGGAGACCGTGCGGCGCTGCTTCCTGGAGTTCAACGCCGAGGTCACCATCGACAACGCGCCCGACGCCACGATCCGGTACGAGCTCGACCCCGACACGTTCTTCACGGCGGACGAGCACCTCGACTACGCGCTGGTGACGGTCGCCCCCGCCGCCGACGGCCGCCTTCCGGGCGAGGTCTTCGGATGGAACCGGCTCAGCCTGGAGCAGGGCAAGATCGTCTTGAACGACCCGGTGAACGTCATCGGCCACCCCATGGGCCGCCTCAAGGAGATCGCCCTCCGGGACAACGCCCTGGTGCAGAGGCTGGACGAGTTCCTCCACTACCGCACCGACACGGAGCCCGGCAATTCCGGCTCTCCCGTCTACAACGACCAGTGGGAGGTCGTGGCACTGCACCACCAGGGCGTGCCGAACACGGACCGTCAGGGCCGCATCCTGCGCAAGGACGGTCAGCTCTGGCGTCGTGGCATCGACGGTGACGACACCGTCGACTACGTCTCGAACGAGGGCGCCCGCACCAGTGCGATCCTCAAACACCTCGCCGCACGGAGTCTGGACCCCGAACGACGTGCTCTGCTGGCCGAGATGGGTCCCGAATCCGGCCTCCAGCAGGACCCCGTGGCAGACCCGGTGCGGACGGTGGCCGCGCCACCCGTCCCGCCCCGCGAGGCCGCCGTCATCGTCACCGCTCCGCGCCCCGCGGCCGTCGGCGGTGTCCGCGGGTCCACCGGGCCCCACATCGGTCTGCGCGCCCCGTCGGACGCGTTCGGCGGTCGGCGGCACCTGGTGTTCCTGCACGGCCGGAACCAGCAGGGGAAGGACCCCGTGGAACTCCGCCGCGGCTGGACCGGGGGACTGAACCACGGACTCACCCGCGCCGGACTGCCCACCGTCGACCCGGAGGACGTCTGGTTCCCGTTCTACGGCGACCGGATCGCGGAAGTCATCGGGCAGCGCGGGGCCGTTCCCGACGCCCGCGCCGACGGGTGCGCGGACGAGACGTACGAGCGGCTCGTCATCGACGCGGCGGCGCTGGCCGGCATGCCGCAGAACGGCCGGCCGGCCACGGAGGGCCTCGGAAGCACGATGGTCGGATCCTTCCAGGGGGCCCTGAGCTGGCTGGCGGCCAAGACCGGATGGGACACCCTGGCCATCGCGGCCGTCTTCCGTGACGTGGACGCGTACCTCCGCGGCGGCGACATCCGCGAGGCCGTCCTGGACTGCGTGGCCGAGACGCTCCCGCCCGAGGGGGAGCTCGTCCTCGTCACGCACAGCCTCGGGACGGTGGTCGGCATGGACCTCATCGCCAACCGGCTCTCCCCGGGGACGAAGGTCACCCTGCTCGTCACGGCGGGCAGTCCCCTGGGGATGGACGCGGTCAGCAGCCGGCTGCTCCCGCCCGGCACACACCGCCCCGACGCCGTCGAACACTGGGTCAACGCCTGGTGTCCGACCGACGTGGTGGCCATCGGCTGCCCGCTGGAGCCCGTCTGGGGCAAGCTGACGGAGGAACACGCCGTGCTGAACGCGAACGACCGGGCCCACAGCATCGAGGAATACCTCGCCCACCCGGAAGTCGCCACGGCGATCGACGCGTTCCTCGACCGCTCGATCCGGTGACCGCACGGGGGCGGGCCGGCGCCGACGGACGCCCTACTCGGTGTGCAGCACCGAGGCGATGGTCGTACGGGCCGCCGACCGGGCCGGGACCAGGGCGCCCAGGACCGCGATCGCCACACCCGCCAGGAGCATCGCGGCCAGCTGTGGCGCGTGCCACACGTCCTTCATGTACGGGGGGAAGGCGACCACTCCGACGTGGTCCACGACGAGGCGGTGGGCCGCGATCCCGAGCGGGATGCCGAGCAGGCCGCCGGCCGCGCCCAGCCCGGCGACCGAGGTCACCGTCATCACCACCACCTGCCGGGGGGTCATGCCGATCGACTTCAGCATGCCCAGGTCGCGTCGCCGCTCACGGGTGTTCAGGAGGACGGTGTTGAAGACGCCGAGGGAGGCGACGACGGTCAGCAGCACGGTGAACACCGTGGAGAAGGTGATGACGGTGGCGGTGCCGGCGTTGCCGGAATCCCCCACCGACGCCTGCAGGCCCGGGTCGAGCGCGGCGACCGCCTCGGCGTAGGCGTGCGCGTCGGCGCCGGGGGAGAGCCGCACCGTGTACTCGGTGGCGTGGTCCTCCGGCGCGAGTCGGGCGAGGGTGTCCCACGTGGCCTCCAGCGCGCGGGCGTCGCCCTCGATGAGCTGCCCCACGACGGTCGCGGTGACCTTCCGGCCGTTCAGTTCCAGATCGACCCGATCGCCGATCTTCAGTCCGCGCTGGGTCAGGAAGGCCGGCCCGGCGACGATCTCACCCGCCGCGGCCGGCGCCCGGCCCTTGACGAGGGTGTGGTCGTACGAGGACGCGTCCCCGCGGTAGAAGTCGGCGTAGACGGGCTGGGACTGCCCGGTCAGGTGCGCCTGGGACAGCGCGCGGGCCCGTACACCCCGCGCACCCGGCAGGGAGCGCAGCCGTTCCTCGATCTGGCCGTCGCCGAGCCGGGGCGGGGTCCGGTCGTTCCCCGATCCGCCGGTCGTCACCTGGATCCGGGCGCCCCCGTCTTCCCGCCCTACGTTGCCGAACGCCAGCATCGTGCTGGTCAGGCCGGTCGAAAGGGTCACCGTGGTGACCCCGAGGACGATGGCCGCCATGGTCAGCAGGGTGCGGGCGGGCCGGGCGAACGGCTGGCCCAGGCCCAGACTGACCGGGCGCGGCAGCCGGGTGGCGCCGAGCATCCGCTGGACGCGCAGCCCGCGCCCGGTCCGCGGGGCGCCGCCCGCGCTGATCGCCCGTGCGGCGGACAGCCGGTGGGCTCGCAGGGCGGGGAACAGCGCGGCCAGCAGGACGAGGGCGGGCATGCCCACGAGGCAGCCGACGGACAGCCACGGGCTGATGCCGCCGATCGAGGCCCGGCCCACGTCGATGCCGGTGAACGCGACCTTCAGGATCGGCCCGGCCAGCGCGTTGCCGGCCAGCGTGCCCAGCACGCAGCCCGCCACCGCCGGTACCGAGAGCATCGTCAGGTAGACGGCGACGACCTGGTTCGGGGTGAAGCCCAGGGCCTTGAGCACCCCGATGTGCCGGTACCCGGAGACGACCGCCCCGCTCACGACGTTCCCGACGATCAGGGTGGAGACCAGCAGGCCGAGGACGCCGAAGAGCGTCATGAACGGGAGGTAGGAGTCGGCCAGCGCGGAGAAGGCCTGCTTGAGGGTGAGGTAGGTCTGCGCCCCGGTCAGCGAGTCCCCGGGCAGTCCGGCGGTGGCCCGCGCCAGCCCGGCGCTCAGCTGGGCCTCGGTCGCGCGGTCCGTGAAGCGGTAGAGCATCTGGGCGGAGGCCGGGTGCAGCGCGGCCATCTGCTCGGGCGAGACCCAGGCGCTCGCCGACTTGCTCATGCTGGCGGCGAATCCGACGACGCGCAGCGCCGGGCCGCCCGGGGGCTTCAGCTCGGTGCCGAGGAGCTCCGTTCCGGGGGAGCCCTGGACGGACCAGTTGACGACGATCTCGCCGGGCGCGGTGGCCCAGTGGCCCTCCAGCAGCTCGATCCGGTCCACCGGGCCGGCCGGATCGGCCCGGCCCACCACGGTGAGGGTGCCGCCCGCCATCCAGAGCCAGTCCTCGGGGACGTCGACGACGGCCTGCCCGAACGGTCCGGCCGCGGCCTCCACCCCGGGCTGACGGGCGGTGCGCGCCAGTTGTTCCCGCGTGACCTTCGCGGTGTCGAACACCGCCACCGTATGGGCACCGCGCTGTGCGGCGTGGGCCTTGTCGAAGGGGCTCGAGGCGGCGGTCAGCACGGCCAGCGCGAGCAGGACCGTCGTGGTCGAGCAGAACACGACGAGTCCGATGACGAAGGTCTGGATCCGGCGGCGCTTCACGGCCGCGCGCGAGGCCCTCCACACGGCGCTCACGCGGTCACCTCCAGCGTGCTCTCGCGGGCGACCCGGCCGTCGGCGACCTCGATCAGGCGGCTGGCGCAGCGGGTGGCCAGCTGCGGGTCGTGGGTGACGATCAACAGGGTCTGGCCGATCTGGTTGAGGTCGATCAGCAGGTCCATCACCTGCTCGCCCGACCGGCTGTCGAGGGCGCCGGTCGGCTCGTCCGCCAGGAGCAGGGCGGGCCGGTTCATCAAGGCCCGCGCCACGGCGACGCGTTGGCGCTCGCCGCCACTCAGCGTCGCCGGGTAGTTGTTCCGGCGCCCGGCGACACCGAGTTCCTCCAGGAGCTCCAGGGCGCGGCGGCGCGCCTGCCGGGCCGGGGTGCCGGTCAGCTGCGCGGCCAGCGCCACGTTGTCGAGGACGGGCAGGTCGTCAATGAGGTTGAAGAACTGGAAGATCATGCCGACGTTGCGCCGCCGGAACAGCGCCAGGCCGGTCTCGTTCAGCCTTCCGAGGTCGTGGCCCTGCACCTCGACGGTCCCCGAGGTGGGCCGGTCCAGACCGGCCACCATGTTGAGCAAGGTGGACTTGCCGCAACCGGAGGGTCCCATCACGGCGACGGCGTCGCCCGCCCGGATCTCCAGCGAAAGGCCGTCCAGGGCCTTCGCGTCGCCGTACTCCTTGTGGACGCCGTCCAGCCGCACCACCACGCGCCGCTCACTGCCGTGATCAGTTGTCATGGCCCGAACTTAGGCCGGGGACCGACGGCGGTGCGTCACCCCCCGGATGTATCCGTCCGGGCAGGTCATCCCGGGGATGTACGGACGCTGCGTGCGGCCGGCCGTGGCGGGCGCGGGACTCGGCGAGTTGGGGGGGCCCGGCCGCGGCGGCAGGCGCGAGCCGGGGTGCGGCGCCCGGCGGGGGGCGGGGCCGGCGCC
>NZ_JBSGWY010000077.1:7471-17364 GCF_053609145.1 Streptomyces sp. NPDC054961
GCGGCCCCCCGGCCCGAGCCCCCCCCCCCCCCCCCCCCCCCCCCCCCCCCCCGCCGCCCGCCCCCCCCGCCCGCGCGCGCCCCGCCCCCCCCCCCCCCCCCGGTACTCGGCGAGTTGCCGCGACCGGCACGCGCGGACAGGCCCTAGCCGAGTTCCTCCGCCAGCAGCGCGGCGGTGCCGGCCACCAGCGGGTGGTCGGCCGGCGCGTCCTCCTCGTGCCGGGTCGTCAGGACGGCCAGCACGACCGGTGTGCCGTCCGGCGTCCAGGCGATGCCCGTGTCGTTGTTCCCCCCGTACCTTCCGCCGCCGGTCTTGTCGGCGAGGATCCAGTCGGCGGGGAGGCCGGCGCGGAACCTCTCGCCGCTGGTCGTGTTGGCGAGCAGCCAGCCGGTGAGCCGTTCCCGGTCCTGCCGTGCGAGCGCGTCACCGAGCACGAGGCGCGCGTAGGTGCCGCCGATGGCGCGGGGTGTGGTGGTGTCGCCCACGCGCCACGGTTCCGCCGAGTTGAGTTCGGGTTCCCACCGGTCGAGCCGGGTCCTGCCGTCCCCGATCGAGCGGCAGAAGCGGGTGATGGCGGTCGGTCCCCCCAGCTCGCGGAGCAGCAGGTTTCCGGCGGTGTTGTCGCTGTAGCAGATGGCCGCGTCGCACAGCTGGGCGACGGTCATGCCGTTCTCGAGGTTCTCGGCCGTGCCGGTGAGGGGGGAGTAGCCCGACTTCTCCACGTACTGCGCGGTGTACCGGACGAGCTTGGCCAGGGTCTCGCCGTCGTGGTCGAGGTCGCGCAGCACGGCCGCGGCGGCGATCGTCTTGAACACGGAGCACATCGGGAAGCGTTCGTCCGCGCGGTACGCCACCGTCCGACCGGTGCGCAGGTTGCGGGCGAACACGCCCAGGCGGGCGGAGTGCCGTTCCTCGAGCTCCCTCAGCCGCGAGGCGACGCCGTCCCCGGCGGGTAAGGCGTGCGCCGTCCCGCCGAGGGGCAGGGCGGCGGCGAGCGCCGCGCCGGCGCCGAGGGCGAGTGCGGTACGGCGGGACGGGCGTGGTCCTGTGGTGCGCAAGGCGTTCCCCTTCTGAGGCGGTCATGACGTACGTCAACCCACGCGGCAGCCGGACCGGGTTCGCTCCGGATGCGACGCGCTGGTAAGCGTCGCCCGTCCGCGCGGTTCCATGCCACCCTGACCCGCCCGGTACGCGCACTGCATGAGTACGCGTACTCAGAGACCCCGCCGGGAGGACCCGCGGGGTCACCTGCTGTCCTGCGCGAACGCGGTACGCCCGGCCGGGCCTTGCCGCCGGCCGTCGGATGCGCGGCCGCGGCTCAGAAGCGGTGGATCCGCTCCACGCCGTACCACTTCGACACGCAGGCGGCGACCCAGTCCCGCTGGTAGTTCGCCGTGTAGAACGGCTCGGCGAGACTGCCGATGTACAGGGGCCGGTAGGCCACGTCCGTGGCGCCCCGGGCCGCTTCGGCCCGGATGCGGGCGTTCTGGGCGTCCCAGGCCACGGAACGGGTGACCGTGGCCGTCGTGAGCCGCTGGACCTCGGGGACGAGCACCGCCACCGAGGCCAGGGCCAGAACGCCCGCCGTCACGGCGCCCGCGACGAGGACCCCGTCGGCGCCGCGGCCGCCGCGGCCGCGGCCGCGGAGCCGCCGGCCGCCCCTCGCGCCCACCATCACGCCGTAGCCGCAGAGCGCCAGTTCCATCGGCACGAGGTAACTCGTCCACGTCCGGGCGTACGTCCACCCGCTGGGGCCGTAGCCGCTGCGCAGGCCCACCACCACGGCGAGCGAACCCAGCACCACCACGGGCACCGGGAGCAGCAGCAGGGCGATGAGCACCCTGCGCGGGAGCGGCTGGCGCGGCGGGCCTTCCCGGTGCGCGGGCCGGCGTAGCGCGCTCGCCAGACCCAGCAGCACGCCGACGGCGGCGGCTCCGAGGTAGGCCCACTGCCCGGTGACGGAATCCCACATGCGCAGCCAGTCCCCGAGGACGTCCCGCAGCCCGGCCGCGGAGAGCAGGGACTCCTTCTCGGGCTGCTGGGCCCGCCGCCAGCGGGCGCCCGGGGAGGTGTAGAGGGCGACCAGACCGCAGACCAGGCCGGCGCACCAGAGCAGGCACCAGGTGAACGGATGCCAGTTCCGTGCCAGGCCGAGGCGGGGCAGGCACAGGAGCCCGACCGCGCCGGCGAGCAGACCGCTGACGAGCGCGAACGGTTCGCTCAGGGTCCCGAGCGCGAAGCCGATGAGGAACGCCGAGGCGAATCCGGCCACGCGGACGCCGGTACGGGGATGGTCGGCGGTCCGCAGGGCCAGCAGGAGCGACCACAGGCCGATGACGCTCGGGACGGTGTGGGAGATCGTGGCCGGCGCCCACAGCAGCACCTGATAGCTGCGGGGGCCCGCGAAGTAGACCAGCGCCTGCACGACGAGCGCGCACGCGGTCAGCAACAGCACGCGGGGTCCGCCGCCGAGGAACCGGACGAAGGCACGCCCCAGCAGCACCAGTGCGACGGTGAAGGAGACGGCGATGACCGTCGGAAGGATCTTGGTTCCGGCCAGTCCGTCACCGTAGACGACACCGCTCAGGAACGCGTTGGCGATCCTGCCGTTCTGGGTGGTGTAGAAGTCGGACGTGATCCCGAGAACTCCCAGATCACGGGCCTTCCAGGCGGCGCACCAGTCGTCGGACGTGGGCCGCAGGTAGAGACCGAGGAAGCATCCGACGGCGATCAGGGCTCCGGCCGCCGCGACGAGCGTCGCCCCGGCCGCCGGGAGGAGCCCGCGCGGGAACGGGCGGCGGCCGTGTCCCCGGCCCGCCCCGGGGGAAGGCGTCCGGCCGCCCTCGGACTCGGCCGCAGCAGTGCTCATGTACCAGCCCTTCGCAGCGGGGCCCGGTCGGTGAGGCGGCCGACGCGCCCGCCGACCGCGGTGACCGAAGGGCCCGCGGACCCTCATGATGCGCACGGCCCGCCGCCACCGGCATCCCGGGTGAGCCAGCTCGCGTACGGTGCCCCGGGGCCCTCGCGGACCCCTCGCTCATCCGGACGGCGGCCGAGCCGTGGCAGCGCGGTCGCTGCTCTTCCAGGATGGGGACGCGGGTCCGCGTACGAGGCCCCGCCGGAGGGAGTGACGATGCCCGGTGTCCGGTTCGGCCGCTGGGCGGTCGTCGCGGCGGCCCTGGCGAGTGCCGCCCTTCCCGTGTGCGCCACGGGCGGCCACGCCGTGCGGCGCACCGGCACGGCGCCGCCCGTGCCCGCGCCGGCGGTCGGGTCCCCGGGCCGCCAGATCCGCGAGGGGGCCGAGCCCCGGTACGCCCCTCTGCCGGCGCGCGCCGCCCCCACCGTCGGTCTCCTGTCCAACGCGACGGCCGCCGAGGGCGTTCCGCCCTCCGCCGCCACGGGCGCGCGGTACGTCGAGGGGAGCAGCGTCCTGCGGTTGGCCTCGGGCCGGTTGAGGTACCTTCCCGACGCCGGCACCTCGTCCGTCGTGGTCACCCTCGGCCATCCGCCGGCCTGGCGGCAGATCACGCGGAGCCGCGTCTGGCTGGCATCCGGCCGGGTTCCGGGCAGGTCGCCGGCGCAGCGTGCGGCCGCCGAGCGGGCCCTCCTGGCCCTGCGCGCCCTGCTCCGGCCGAACGGAGCCATGGCGGCCGGGTGGAGTCCGGGCTGGAACTACTCCTGGCCCCGGGACTCCGGCTTCGCGGCCGCCGCGTTCGCGCACACCGGTCATGACGCGGAGGCGTACCGGATCCTGCGCTACAGCTCCGCGACCCAGCGCGGGGACGGCACCTGGGAGGCGCGGACGAAGCTCGACGGTTCCGGGCCGCCCGACCGCAGGCGGCCGCAGCTCGACGCCAACGGCTGGGTCCCCTGGGCCACCTGGCAGTGGTTTCAGACGGCCCCCGCGGCCACCCGTCGCGCCCGGCTGAGCCTCCTCTACCCGATGATCCGCAAGGCGGCCGACCACGCGGCGGGGTCGCTGCGGGAGGACGGGCTGCCCCCGGCGTCCCCCGACTACTGGGAGCTGATGCCGTCCGCCACGACCATCGGGACGGCCGCGCCACTGCTCGCCGGGCTCAACTCCGCCGCGGACCTCGCCCGTGAGGCCGGCCGGCCGGACGACGCCGCACGCTGGGACCGGTCGGCCGGCCGGCTCTCCTCCGCGATCGCCGCGCGGTTCGCCCCCCTCGGATACCGGCGCACCGCCGACGGACGCCACGGGCACGACAGCGCGGTGACGTTCATGGCGCCACCCTTCAACGCCGCCCCGGCCGGCCTGCCCGTGGCGCTGGACGCCACGTACGGGGCGCTGCTCCTGCCCAACGGGGGGCTGACCCCCGGAAACGACCGCACGGCGCCCTGGGGCGCGACCGCCTGGACGCCGAGTACGGCGCTGTTCGCGCTCGCGTGGGCGGCCACGGGGCGGCCGGACAAGGCCGGACCCGTCATGGACTGGGTCCTCTCGAAGAGGAACTCGCTCGGCGAGCTGCCGGAGAAGGTGAACGCGGCGGGCAGGCCCGCCGCGGTCGCTCCCCTCGCCTGGACGGGCTCGATCACCCTGCTGTCCCTCGTGGCCCTCGACGGCACGGAGCTCCCCACCCCGCCCCTGCGGCCGTAGGGGTCCGGCGGCCGGGGCGGGACTCAGACGGGTTCCCTGCCGTCACCCGGCGGGGGAGCGGTGCGGACCTTCTCCAGCGCGTCCAGGAGCTGGCGGTAGGCCAGCCTCTCGGCCTCCTGCGCCCGTTCGAGGGGAGGGTGGTGCGGATCGCCCAGCGAGCGGGCCCGTGCCGCGGCGGCGAGGCGGAGGTGCCTCGCCCGGTCCACCCGGTTCCTGGCCTCGACGTACGCGTCGTCGACGAGACGGCGGTCGAGGGTCTCGGCGAAGGCGCGCTCCGCCAGGGCGTGGAGCCGGTCGAGGTCGTCGGCACAGGACGCGCCGGCGCAGCCCTCGTCGAGGGCGGCGGACAGCGACCCCAGGGTCGCCCGGAGCTCCGGATACCCCCAGGCGGGCGCGGGGTCGCTCCGGCATCCGGTGGCGAGCGCGGCCAGCGCGGCGACGGAGGCCACGGCGCGGACCGTTCGCCGACGCGCGCGCCCGCCCACGGTGGAGCAGGAATTCATGGGAGCTCCGATCGCCGGTGGACACGTGGAGAGGTGGAGCGGTGAAGAGGTGGAGAGGTGGACGGGAGCGGCCGGGGCGCCGGCCCCGCGGGGCCGGGGCCGCCATCCTCGCCCGCTCAGGTCAGCGCTGCCACCGGGAGGCCGCACGGGCGGCCTGCGCCATCGTCGGGGCCTGGACCGCCCGGTGCCACGGCGCGGAGGGCGGTTGCGATCCGACCGACACGGATCCGGACCGGGGCACCGTGATGACGTGCAGGCCGGCATCCAGGCCGAGGGCCGCGGCGACGGCCGTGCCGCCCGGCCCGGCCACGGCCGCCGGTGCGCCCGTGTAGAGCATCTGCGAGGGGTACCAGGACGGTGTACCGTCCGGCCCCGACACGCCGACCGTGCCCGCGCCGGTGCGGCCCGCGAGGAGCGGGCCCGCGACGCCGACGGCGCCGTAGCCGCCCTCGCCGCCCGCCTCGGTGGCGGGAAGGAACGCGGGCTCGCCGCCGCCCGCGGTGGTCAGGCTCGTACCGACGGTGCCGGTGCCGGGTTTCCGGAAGTACAGGCGGACGCCGTCGTCCTGCCCGCTCGCCGAGAGCGGTCCCGTGGTCGCCGGCAGCCCGGTGGGGAGGGGGCCGCGGAGCGGGGCGTCCGGGGTCGGCTGGACCCAGGCCAGTACCGTCCGGGCCGTCGCGGCGTAGACGTAGCGCCGTCCCGCCCCGTCGGTCGCGGTGACCGGGTCGCCCTGCAGATCGGTGCCGCCGAGGGTCTGCCAGGCGCCGAAGGCGCCGTCCGGGGCCGCCTGGGCGCGGGCGCGCAGGGTGCGCCGGGAATCGCGTACGTACACCGTGATCCGGCCCGTGCCGTCGACCGCGACGGACGGTGCGCCGATCGCGGAGGTGGAGGAGGTGTCGCCGCTGTCCGGGGTGCCCAGCGACCGCCACGGGCCGAAGGCGCCGTCGGGTGCGTCCTGGACCGCGTACACGAGGTCGCGGCCGTAGTCCTGGGGCGTGGGACCCAGCGTGGTGCGGGTGGCGAGGACCGCGATCCTGCCGTCGGGCAGCCGCGCCGCCGTCGCGCCCGTGTCGATCCCCGTGCCCGGGAGGAACCGGGGTCCCTGCCAGGGGTCCTGGGGGCCGCTGCGCGACCAGTACGCCATCTCGCCGTCCAGGACGGCGAAGGCCCACAGCCGGCCGGAGACGCCCTCGGTCATCCAGGAGGTGCCGTCGCCCCGGCTGTAGCGGATGGTCTGGTTCCATCCGGCGCCGGTGGGCCGGGTGGCGGTCTTGCGGTCGCCGCAGCCGGCGGGACTGCCGCACCAGTCCTGGTGGTCCGTCCACGCGTACGTCTTGAGGTAGCCGAGCTTCTCCTCGGCCGCTTGCGGGCCGAGCGTCGGGGGCAGCGCGCTGTTGGGGTAGCTCACGTAGTTCTGGACCGAGAAGTGCGGCCGGTCCGTGGACTTCCCGTAGCGTTCGGCCGCGGCCTGCACGAAGCGGGCGCCGTACATGTGGTCCTGGTGGTCCAGGAAGGTGCCGCTCTGCGACCGGCCCGGCGTCGGGTCCTGCGTGCGTATCGTGGTCGGCCGGTACATCGCGAAGACGTCCGCGATGGCTGCCACGGCCTGGTCCCTGGTGTAGGAGAACGCGGTCTTGACCGGTGTCCCGGAGGTCAGCTGGGAGCCCAGGGCGGGAACCCTGCCGTCCCACAGGCCGCGCAGGCTGTCCGGATTGTCGCCCGAGATGCTGCGGGCCTCGCGCAGCTGCATCCACACCAGACTGACCTCGGGGCGGGCGGTGAGGACGTCCACCTCGACGTGTGCCCCGCCGGCGGTCACCACGGACCTGCGCTGCCAGGTACTGGTGCGCTCGCCGGTGGCCATCTGCGCGTAGGCGGCGCGTATGCCGTTCTGCCGGGCCTCCGCGTAGGCGGCGCGGTCGGCGGGGCGCGCCGGGTCCTCGAGGTGCGGGCTGTGGGCCTCGTTCCTGCCGTCGGACTCGCCGGAGGTCAGGTAGACGGTGGCGACCTTGACGCCCGTCGATATGGAGCCGCTCAGGTCGGGATTCATGAAGAAGAGGTCGTCGTCGGGATGGGCGACGACCTGGAGGACCGTGCCTTGCGTCACACTCGGCGGAAGGGCCTTCTCGAGGGCCGCCGCCTCCTGCGTGCTTCCGTACCCGTAGGCCCAGGTCGTCACGCCCGCGGCACCGACGGTGAGTGCGGTGAGCAGGGTCGCGAGACGGGTGCGGTGGGCCAGGGACATCTGCAACGCCTTGAGGATCGGTCCAGTACGGAAATCTGCCGAGGGGTGGGTGGGCCGGTGCCCCGACGGCTCCACCGCTCCCGGGGGCGACGGCGCCCGATTATGTCGCGCGCGTTTGCGACTGACACACCATCAAGAGGCATGTGACACGAAATAAGACTCAATGTGAGATATGGAAGATTTGTCCGATATCGCACCGTTTGGGCCACGGTGTGCGGCGGATGTGATCTTCCGGTTCCGCAGGAGGGGCGGTGTGCGGGGAGGGGTCCGCGGGGTCAGGTGTGGTTTCCGTCACGGAGTTGGCGCCGATGCGGGCGATGTGGCCACCGTCACAGGTGGGGCGGGGGCGCCGCTGGGCGGGGATCGATTCCCCAAGGAACTTCTGCAAAAATACTTTTGGAAAGTCTCCGGGCTGTTCTACCCTCCCGTCATGATCAGCGACGAGCAGCAACGCGTACTCGATCCCGAGCAGGACGCGGCCGCCCTGAAGGCCCTCACGCACCCTCTGCGCATCCGGCTGCTCGGGATGCTGCGGCAGGACGGCCCGGCGACCGCGAGTGAACTCGCGGTCAGGACCGGGGAGTCGTCCGCTTCCACCAGCTATCACCTGCGCGTGCTGGCGAAGTACGCGTTCGTCGCCGAGGCCGAGCACCGTGACGGGCGGGAGCGCCGCTGGCAGGCCGTCCACTCCGTGACCTCCTGGAGCAACAAGGCCATGGAAGCCACCCCGGGCAGCCGCGCCTGGCTCACCCTGTCGCGCAGGGCCCAGGTCGAACACCTGGAGGCCTCCCTCTCCCGGCACGAGGCCGACGTCGCCGACGGGAGGCTGGGCCCGGAGTGGGTGGAGCCCTCCGGAATCAGCGACATGATGCCCCGTCTGACCCCCGAGTCGCTCACCGAACTCTGGGACGCGCTCGACCGGAAACTGAAGGAACTGACCACCCGCGACGCGGAGGACCCGCGTGCCGCGCGGGTCGTGCTCCTCACCGCCGGGCTGCCCCTGGCCCCGCACGACTCCCGCGCCGAACCGGGAACCGCCGCCCCCACCCCGACCGGGACCGAGGACGCGTCGTGACCGCGCCGCTGGACCTGCGCACCGCACGCCGCCGCTACGTCATCGTCTGCGTCCTGTTCTGGCTGCCGCTGGGGCTGACCATCGCCCCCCTCGTCCTGCTGTTCACCGAGCGGGGCATGGCCATGACGGCCATCGCGGGCTTCTTCGCCGCGCACTCCCTCACCGCCGCCGCGCTGGAACTGCCCACCGGAGGCCTCTCCGACGTCCTGGGACGCCGCGCGGTCCTCGCTGCCGCCGGCGTCCTGAACCTGACCGCCCTGACCCTCGTGGCCCTGGGCACCACGGGCTGGCTGCTCGGGCTCGGCATGGCCCTGATCGGAGCAGGCCGCGCCCTGTCCAGCGGGCCGGCCGAAGCCTGGTACGTCGACACCGTCCACGCGCAGTCCGGCCCCGACACCGAACTGCGCACGGGACTCGCCCGCGGATCCTCCGCGACGTCCGCCGCCCTCGCCGTGGGAACCCTGGCCGGTGGGGCCCTGCCCTGGCTGCTCGGGCTCGGCCCCGACGCCGGCGCCCGGCTCAGCGAAGCGACCTCCGGACTGGTGCTGCCCCTTTCCGCCCCGCCGCTCCTGGGCGCAGTCGTCGAGATCGCCTTCGTGCTCTACGTCCTGAGCGCCCTGGTGGAGCCGCCCCGGCCGCCGACCACACTGCGCGACGTCCTGCGAGGCGTACCGGCCGCCGTCGCGGACGGACTGCGCCTGGGCGGACGCGACGCTCTGGTCCGCCGTATCCTCCTCAGCGCGGGGGCCGCCGGCAGCGCCCTGGCCGCGCTCGAACTGCTCACACCCGGCCGTGCCGCGGCCCTCACCGGTGCGTCGGAGTCGGGCGCGGTGCTCTTCGCCGCACTGGCCTGCGCCGGATTCGTCTGCTCCGCCGTCGGCAGCCACCTCGCACCGCTGACCGCCCGGCTCGCGGGAAGCGGCGAGCGCGCCGTCCTGGCGGGCCTCGGCGCCGGGGCGAGCGGTCTGCTGCTGCTCGGTGCCACCGCGGCCGCCACGGGGGCCGGCTCCCTGATCCTCGCGGCCGTCGGCTACGGCCTGGTCTACCTGGGTCTCGGCGCCGCGGGGCCGAGCGAGAACGACATCCTGCACCGCCGCGTCACCCGGGCGGGCCGGGCCACCGCACTGTCGGTGCAGTCCCTCACCCTGCAACTGGCGGGAGCCCTCACCGGCCTCGTCATCAGCGTCCTTCCGGCCGGCCCGCTGCCCTGGCTGCTCGGAGGCGCCGTCCTGGTGGCGGGAGCCCTCCTGTGGACCCGCCGCGGCGCACCCGCCGACCCGGGCCCCGCCGGACCCCACCCGCAGCGCACCGATGCCGATCACGCTCGCCCGGACGACCTGAAGGCGGGCCGCACCCGCTAGGCCGTGTTTTAGGTAGGGGTTCCGGTCCACGCCTCACGCTGTGATGATCATGGTGTGGGGCGTGGGGATCTTTCTGATGAGCAGTGGTCGG
>NZ_JBSGWY010000078.1:0-15033 GCF_053609145.1 Streptomyces sp. NPDC054961
ATGATGATCTTGCGGCCGGTGAGGCCGGCGTCGCCCATCGGGCCGCCGATCTCGAAGCGTCCGGTCGGGTTGACCAGCAGGCGGTAGCCCTCGGTGTCGAGCTTGATGCCGTCCTCGACCAGCTGCGCGAGGACGTGCTCCACGACGAATTCGCGGATGTCCGGGGCGAGCAGCGAGTCCAGGTCGATGTCCGCCGCGTGCTGCGAGGACACGACGACCGTGTCCAGGCGCACGGCCTTGTCACCGTCGTACTCGATGGTGACCTGGGTCTTGCCGTCGGGGCGCAGGTACGGGATGGTCCCGTTCTTGCGGACCTCGGACAGTCGCTTGGAGAGCCGGTGCGCGATGTGGATCGGGAGCGGCATCAGCTCCGGGGTCTCGTCGCACGCGTAGCCGAACATCAGGCCCTGGTCGCCCGCGCCCTGCTTGTCGAGCTCGTCCTCGTCGCCCTCGACCCGCTTCTCGTACGCGGTGTCGACACCCTGCGCGATGTCCGGGGACTGCGCGCCGATGGACACCGACACGCCGCAGGAGGCGCCGTCGAAGCCCTTCTTCGAGGAGTCGTAGCCGATCTCGAGGATCTTGTCGCGGACGAGCTGCGCGATGGGCGCGTACGCCTTCGTCGTCACCTCGCCGGCGATGTGGACGAGACCGGTGGTGATCAGGGTCTCCACGGCCACGCGCGAAGTCGGGTCCTCGGTGAGGAGCGCGTCGAGGATGGTGTCGCTGATCTGGTCAGCGATCTTGTCGGGGTGACCCTCGGTCACGGACTCCGAGGTGAACAAGCGACGGGACACAACGCTCCCTGGGGTTGCAGCGGCTGCTGGCTGAATCATTGGCGGAACCGCATCGGAGGCTGCGCCCGATCACGTTCCGAATGCAGTTTATCGGTCGCCACCGTTCGCGGGACCACCTGTCTCGCCCTGTGGGAGGCGTGTGACCTGCGGCACTCCATTCTGACGCAAAGAGATGCCCGCGGAAAGAGCCGCCACTCAGGCGCGTCGCGGCGCGATGCGCTGGGCGACTTGATCCCAAATGACCTCGGCGAGCGCTTCCTTCGGACCGTAGGGCACGGCCGTCTCGGTTCCGTCGGAGGCCAGAACGACCGCTTCGTTCTCCTCCGAACCGAAGGTCTTGCTCTCCCCCACCTCGTTCACGACGAGGAGATCACACCCCTTGCGGAGGAGTTTGGCGCGCCCGTTCGCGAGCACGTCGTCCGTCTCCGCCGCGAAACCCACGACGACCTGCCCCTCCCGGGCGCGGTCGGCTGAAATCTCGGCGAGAACGTCCGGATTGCGTACGAGGACCACCGGCTCGGGGTCCTGCCCGTCCTTCTTCTTGATCTTCCCGCTCGCGTAGGCGGACGGCCGGAAGTCCGCCACGGCCGCCGCCATCACCACGGCGTCGGCGTCCGCGGCGGCCTTGATCACCGCCTCGCGCAGCTGCAGGGCGGTCCCGACCCGTACGACGTCCACCCCGGCCGGGTCGGCCAGGGCGGCGTTGGCGGAGACCAGGGTGACCCTGGCGCCCCGCGCGACGGCGGTACGGGCCAGGGCGTAGCCCTGCTTGCCGGAGGAGCGGTTGCCGAGGAAGCGGACCGGGTCCAGCGGCTCGCGGGTACCGCCCGCGCTGACCACCACGTGCCGGCCGGCGAGGTCGGGCCCGCCCGCCCCGCGCGCCAGGACCCCGCGGCAGACCTCGAAGATCTCCTCGGGGTCGGGCAGCCGCCCCTTGCCGGTGTCCTTGCCGGTGAGCCGCCCGACGGCGGGCTCGATGACCACGGCGCCGCGGCGGCGCAGCGTGGCCACGTTCTCCTGGGTGGCCGGGTGCTCCCACATCTCGGTGTGCATCGCGGGTGCGAACACCACGGGGCAGCGCGCGGTGAGCAGGGTGTTGGTGAGCAGGTCGTCGGCGAGCCCGTGGGCGGCCTTGGCCAGCATGTCGGCGGTGGCCGGGGCGACGACGACGAGGTCGGCGGACTGGCCGATGCGCACGTGCGGCACTTCGTGGACGGACTCCCAGACCTCGGTGGAGGCCGGGTTGCCGGAGAGGGCGGCCCAGGTGGCCTCGCCGACGAAGTTCAAGGAGGCGGCCGTCGGCACCACGCGCACGTCGTGTCCGGATTCGGTCAGCCGGCGCAGGAGCTCGCACGCCTTGTAAGCGGCGATCCCGCCACTGACTCCGAGTACGACCTTCGGCTTACCCACCACACACGCCCCTTCGGCTGGTCCCCGTACGCACACCTGATGACACCTATGACACACCACAGGCCCGGCAGATGTTCTGCCGGGCCTGTGGTGAAAGGAAAACTCGCGCCTTACTGAGCCGGGGCCTCGATGGCCTCGGCGGTCAGCAGACCCGCGTTGATCTCGCGCAGCGCGATCGAAAGCGGCTTCTCGTGGACGTGGGTGTCCACCAGCGGGCCGACGTACTCGAGCAGGCCCTCACCGAGCTGCGAGTAGTACGCGTTGATCTGACGCGCACGCTTGGCCGCGTAGATCACGAGGCTGTACTTCGAGTCCGTGGCCTCGAGCAGCTCGTCGATCGGCGGGTTGATGATGCCCTCGGGCGCGGTGATGGAAGAGGACACGCTCTACCTTCCGAAGATGGGTTGAAAGATCGGAACGTTGACGAACACCGATCGATTGAACATCGATCAACGATCAAACAACATTCATCAAGGCTAGCAGCTCGCGCGCCACGTCCTCGACCGAGGTGTTGACCAGGGTGATGTCGAACTCGGGCTCGGCAGCCAGTTCGATCTTGGCGCTGGCGAGCCGGCGCTCGATGACCTCCGCCGATTCGGTGCCCCGGCCGGTGAGCCGGCGGACCAGCTCGTCCCAGCTCGGAGGCGCCAGGAAGACCAGCTGCGCCTCGGACAGCGACTCGCGGACGAGTCGCGCGCCCTGGAGATCGATCTCCAGCAGGACCGGCTCGCCGTTCTCCAGGCGTTCCAGCACTGCGCCGCGCGGTGTGCCGTAGCGGTTGCCCGCGAATTCGGCCCACTCCAGCAGCTCGCCATTGGCGATCAGCTTGTCGAACTCGTCGTCATTGACGAAGAAGTAGTGGATTCCGTGTCGCTCACCGGGCCGCGGCTTGCGGGTGGTGGCCGACACCGAGAGCCAGACCTCGGGGTGGACCTTGCGCATATGCGCGACGACCGTGCTCTTGCCGACCCCCGAAGGGCCGGAGAGCACGGTCAGCCGCGGACGAACCTCTGCTGCCATAGAGCGATTATCCAGCTTCTCGGGACTGCTTGAGAACGCCGGGGGACCGTCAGGCAACGCTTTAGCCGGCAGGAGTGCCGAACTCACGCTCCAGGGAAGCGATCTGGTTGGAACCGAGACCTCGAACACGCCGGGACTCGGAGATGCCGAGGCGCTCCATGATCTGCTTGGCGCGCACCTTGCCCACGCCAGGCAGGGACTCCAGGAGAGCGGAGACCTTCATCTTGCCGATGACGTCATTCTCCTGGCCCGTCTTGATGACGTCTTGGAGCGAGGCGCCGGAATGCTTGAGTCGATTCTTCACCTCGGCCCGCTCCCGGCGAGCCGCGGCGGCCTTTTCGAGCGCTGCTGCGCGCTGTTCAGGGGTAAGGGGCGGAAGAGCCACGCCTACGTCACCTCGGATGTCGAACTGTCGGATACGGACCAGTGCGGAGCCGGAAGGCACCACACCAGGGAGGCTCCCGAACAGCAGTGGTGCTCGATCGCTGTTCGTTCACTCTGGTCGGAGACTAGCGGCCATGACCGCTCCAGTCAGCGAGAACGGACGAAAAGTCCTGGTCAGCCTCCACTGAACCGTACATCACGGACAAAGTACCCCTGTTTTGTCCGGTGAAAGACGTTCGAATTTCGTCAAACAGTGCGATGAGCTCGCCCGATGGCGTCCTCGAACGCTCCGATTCCCCGCACGACGCGTGCCGGACGCGGCTCTCCGGGCTCCTCGGCGCCGCGGACGGGGCGTTGAACTGGCCCTTGTCGACGGCCGCCCCCGGAGGGCCGGAACATCGCCTCGGTGCCGACATATCGACATCCTCGGTCGGGTTCCGGCCCCGGCGCCGGCGCCGGCGCCTCGCGCGGCAGCGGGCCGGTCAGCCGGAGACGGCCTCGCGGATCTCCTCCGCGAAGGCGCGGGCCGAGGCCCGCAGCGCACCGGCGTCCGGGCCGTGCTTCAGTACGCCCCGCGACACGTTCGGGACGACGTTGCGGACGGCCGCGCCGAAGACCGCCGGGAGGTCCGCCGCCGTCGCGCCCTGCGCGCCGATGCCGGGGGCCAGCAGCGGCCCGTTGATGTCCAGGTCGAAGGAGGACAGGTCTCCGAGGGTCGCGCCCACGACGGCTCCGAAGGAGCCCATCGGGGAGGCCCCCGCGTTCTGCGCCGCCAGGTGCCCCAGCATCGTCGCGCCGATCGAGCGGCCGTCCGACCGCACCGCCCGCTGGACCTCCGCACCCTCCGGGTTGGAGGTCAGCGCCAGGACGAACAGGCCCGCCCCGGAGGCGCGGGCCAGGTCGATCGCCGGGGCGAGCGAGCCGTAGCCCAGGTACGGGGAGACGGTGAGCGCGTCGGAGAAGAGCGGCGAGGACGGGGACAGGAAGGTCTCCGCGTACGCGGCCATCGTCGAGCCGATGTCGCCGCGCTTCGCGTCCATGACGACCAGCGTGCCCGCCGCGCGCGCGTCCGCGACCGTCCGCTCCAGGACGGCGATGCCCTTCGAGCCGAACCGCTCGAAGAAGGCGGCCTGCGGCTTGAAGACCGCGACCGAGTCCGCCAGCGCCTCGACCACCGTGCGGGAGAACTTCTCCAGGCCGGCCACGTTGTCGTCCAGGCCCCAGGACTCCAGCAGCGCCGCGTGCGGGTCGATGCCCACGCACAGCGGTCCGCGGGCGTCCATCGCCGCGCGCAGCCGCGTACCGAAGGGGATCACGGGGGCAGAGGTCACAGTGCGGCCTTTCGGGTTTCGGCGCCCACCGCTTCGGCGAGCGTCGCGTACGGGCTGGCGGCCAGGCGCGCGGCCAGGCCCTTGTGGATGGCGCGGGCGTAGAACGGGCCCTCGTAGATGAAGGCGCTGTAGCCCTGGATCAGGGTCGCGCCCGCCAGGATCCGCTGCCAGGCGTCCTCGGCGTTCTCGATGCCTCCGACGCCGACGAGCACCAGGCGGTCCCCCACCCGCGCGTAGAGGCGGCGCAGGACCTCCAGGGAGCGCTCCTTGACGGGGGCGCCGGACAGGCCTCCGGTCTCCTTGACCAGGGAGGGCGAGGACTTCAGGCCCAGGCCCTCGCGGGCGATCGTGGTGTTGGTGGCGATGATGCCGTCCAGCCCCAGCTCCAGCGCCAGGTCGGCCACCGCGTCCACGTCCTCGTCGGCGAGGTCCGGCGCGATCTTGACCAGCAGCGGGACCCGGCGGTCGGTCACGGCGCGGTCGGCGGCCTCGCGGACGGCCGTCAGCAGCGGGCGCAGCGACTCGGTGGCCTGGAGGTTGCGCAGGCCCGGGGTGTTCGGGGAGGAGACGTTGACGACGAGGTAGTCCGCGTGGCGGGCGAGGCGCTCGGTGGACGCGACGTAGTCCGCCACCGCCTCCTCCTCGGGGACGATCTTGGTCTTGCCGATGTTGACGCCGACGACCGTCTTGCCGGGCCGTGCGGCCAGGGCGGCGCTGCGGGCGGCCAGGCGCGCGGCGACGGCCGCCGAGCCCTCGTTGTTGAAGCCCATCCGGTTGATCAGCGCGCGGTCCGGGACCAGCCGGAACAGCCGCTTCTTCGGGTTGCCCGGCTGGGCCTCGGCCGTGACCGTCCCGATCTCGATGTGGTCGAAGCCGAGCATCGACATCCCGTCGATGGCGACGGCGTTCTTGTCGAAGCCGGCGGCGAGCCCGAAGGGGCCGTGCATGCGCAGGCCGAGGGTCTCGGTGCGCAGGGCCTCGTAGCGGGGGGCCAGGGCGGCGGCGACGAAGGTGCGCAGCACCGGCGTACGGGCCGTGAGGCGGATCCAGCGGAAGGCCGTGTAGTGGGCCTGCTCGGGGTCCATCCGCTTGAAGACCAGGTTGAAGAAGAGTTTGTACATGGGAAGAAGATCTCTCCTGCGCTCATGAAGAGGGGGACATCCGTCGCGCGTCGCGCATCAGATGTCCCCCTCCCCGGGTCGGGCTGCTAGTCGCGGGCCGCGGTCAGGTGCTCCGCGTGCTCCTGGAGCGAGCGGACGCCCACGTCCCCGCGGTTGAGCGCGTCGATGCCCTGGACGGCCGCGGCGAGCGCCTGGACCGTGGTGAGGCACGGGACGCTGCGCGCCACGGCGGCGGTGCGGATCTCGTAGCCGTCGAGGCGGCCGCCGGTGCCGTAGGGGGTGTTGACGATCAGGTCGACTTGGCCGTCGTGGATGAGCTGGACGATGGTCTTCTCGCCGTTCGGGCCCTCGCCCTCGCTGAGCTTGCGCACGACGGTGGCGTTGATGCCGTTGCGGCGCAGCACCTCGGCGGTGCCGGAGGTGGCCATCAGCTCGAAGCCGTGGGCGACGAGCTCGCGCGCCGGGAAGATCATCGAGCGCTTGTCGCGGTTGGCGACGGAGATGAACGCGCGGCCCTTGGTGGGCAGCGGGCCGTAGGCGCCGGCCTGCGACTTGGCGTACGCCGTGCCGAAGACGGAGTCGATGCCCATGACCTCGCCGGTGGAGCGCATCTCCGGGCCGAGGACCGTGTCGACGCCGCGGCCGTGGATGTCGCGGAAGCGCGACCACGGCATGACGGCCTCCTTGACGGAGATCGGCGCGTCGAGCGGCAGGGTGCCGCCGTCGCCGGTCTTCGGGAGCATGCCCTCTTCGCGCAGCTCGGCGATGGTGGTGCCGAGCGAGATGCGGGCGGCGGCCTTCGCGAGCGGGACGGCGGTCGCCTTCGAGGTGAAGGGGACGGTCCGGGAGGCGCGCGGGTTGGCCTCGAGGACGTAGAGGATGTCGCCCGCCATCGCGAACTGGATGTTGATCAGGCCGCGCACGCCGACGCCCTTGGCGATGGCCTCGGTGGAGGCGCGCAGCCGCTTGATGTCGTAGCCGCCGAGGGTGATCGGGGGCAGGGCGCAGGCCGAGTCGCCGGAGTGGATGCCGGCTTCCTCGATGTGCTCCATGACGCCGCCGAGGTAGAGCTCGGTGCCGTCGTAGAGGGCGTCGACGTCGATCTCGATGGCGTCGTCGAGGAAGCGGTCGACAAGGACGGGGCGGGTCGGGGAGATCTCGGTGGACTCGGCGATGTACGAGGACAGTCGCTCTTCGTCGTAGACGATCTCCATGCCGCGGCCGCCGAGCACGTACGAGGGGCGTACGAGGACGGGGTAGCCGATCTCGTCGGCGATGGCCTTGGCGCCGGCGAAGGTGGTGGCGGTGCCGTGCTTGGGGGCGGGCAGGCCGGCGTCGGCGAGGACCTGGCCGAAGGCGCCGCGGTCCTCGGCGGCGTGGATGGCCTCCGGCGGGGTGCCGACGACGGGGACGCCGTTGTCCTTGAGGGCCTGGGCGAGGCCCAGGGGGGTCTGGCCGCCGAGCTGGACGATGACACCGGCGATGGGACCGGCCAGCGACTCCGCGTGGACGATCTCCAGCACGTCCTCGAGCGTCAGCGGCTCGAAGTACAGGCGGTCGGAGGTGTCGTAGTCCGTGGAGACGGTCTCCGGGTTGCAGTTGACCATCACGGTCTCGTAGCCGGCGTCGCTGAGGGCGAAGGAGGCGTGGACGCAGGAGTAGTCGAACTCGATGCCCTGGCCGATGCGGTTCGGGCCGGAGCCCAGGATGATGACCGCGGGCTTCTCGCGGGGGGCGACCTCGGACTCCTCGTCGTACGAGGAGTAGAAGTACGGGGTCTTCGCGGCGAACTCGGCGGCGCAGGTGTCGACCGTCTTGTAGACCGGGCGGACGCCCAGCGCGTGGCGGACCTCGCGGACGACGTCCTCGCGCAGGCCGCGGATCTCGGCGATCTGGGAGTCGGAGAAGCCGTGGCGCTTCGCTTCGGCGAGCAGCTCGGGGTGGAGCTTGTCCGCCGCGGCCAGCTCGTCCGCGATCTCCTTGATGAGGAAGAGCTGGTCGACGAACCAGGGGTCGATCTTCGTGGACGCGAAGACCTCTTCCTGGGTGGCGCCCGCGCGGATGGCCTGCATGACGGTGTTGATGCGGCCGTCGGTCGGGCGGACCGCGGTGGCGAGGAGCTCTTCCTTGTCGCCGACGGGGCCGACGAAGGTGAACTGCGAGCCCTTCTTCTCCAGGGAGCGCAGGGCCTTCTGGAGGGCCTCGGTGAAGTTGCGGCCGATGGCCATGGCCTCGCCCACCGACTTCATGGTGGTGGTGAGGGTGGCGTCGGCGTGCGGGAACTTCTCGAAGGCGAAGCGCGGGGCCTTGACGACGACGTAGTCGAGGGACGGCTCGAAGGAGGCCGGCGTCTTCTCGGTGATGTCGTTGGGGACCTCGTCGAGCGTGTAGCCGATGGCCAGCTTGGCGGCGATCTTGGCGATCGGGAAGCCGGTGGCCTTCGACGCGAGCGCCGAGGAGCGCGAGACGCGCGGGTTCATCTCGATGACGATGACGCGGCCGTCGACCGGGTCGATCGCGAACTGGATGTTGCAGCCGCCGGTGTCGACGCCGACCTCGCGGATGATCGCGATGCCGATGTCGCGCAGCCGCTGGTACTCGCGGTCGGTGAGCGTCATCGCCGGGGCGACGGTGATCGAGTCACCGGTGTGGACGCCCATCGGGTCGAAGTTCTCGATGGAGCAGACGACGACGACGTTGTCCTTGGTGTCGCGCATCAGCTCCAGCTCGTACTCCTTCCAGCCGAGGATGGACTCCTCCAGGAGCACCTCGGTGGTCGGGGAGAGCGTGAGGCCCTGGCCGGCGATGCGGCGCAGCTCGTCCTCGTCGTGGGCGAAGCCGGAGCCGGCGCCGCCCATGGTGAAGGAGGGGCGCACGACGACGGGGTAGCCGCCGAGGGTCTCGACGCCCTGGATGACGTCGTCCATCGTGTGGCAGATGACCGAGCGGGCGGACTCGCCGTAGCCGATCTTGGCCTTGACGGCCTCGACGACGCCCTTGAAGAGCTCGCGGTCCTCGCCCTTGTTGATGGCCTCGACGTTGGCGCCGATGAGCTCGACGTTGTACTTCTCGAGCACGCCCTGCTCGTGCATGGAGATCGCGGTGTTGAGCGCGGTCTGGCCGCCGAGGGTCGGGAGCAGCGCGTCGGGGCGCTCCTTCGCGATGATCTTCTCGACGAACTCCGGGGTGATCGGCTCGACGTACGTGGCGTCGGCGATCTCCGGGTCGGTCATGATCGTGGCGGGGTTGGAGTTCACCAGGATGACCCGCAGGCCCTCGGCCTTGAGGATGCGGCAGGCCTGGGTGCCGGAGTAGTCGAACTCGGCTGCCTGTCCGATGACGATCGGGCCGGAGCCGATGACCAGGACGGACTGGATATCGGTGCGCTTAGGCACGCTCGGCCTCCATCTGGGCGGTGCTCATCAAAGACGTGAAACGGTCGAAGAGGTACGCGGCGTCGTGCGGGCCGGCGGCCGCCTCGGGGTGGTACTGGACGGAGAAGGCCGGCTGGTCGAGCAGCTGGAGGCCTTCGACGACCTGGTCGTTCAGGCAGACGTGGGAGACCTCGGCGCGCCCGTAGGCGGTGTCCGAGACCTTGTCGAGGGGCGCGTCCACGGCGAAGCCGTGGTTGTGCGCGGTGATCTCGACCTTGCCGGTGGTGCGGTCCTGCACCGGCTGGTTGATGCCGCGGTGGCCGTACTTCAGCTTGTAGGTGCCGAAGCCGAGCGCGCGGCCCAGGATCTGGTTGCCGAAGCAGATGCCGAAGAGCGGGGTCTTGCGGGCGAGGACGCCCTGCATGACGGAGACCGCGTGGTCGGCGGTGGCCGGGTCGCCCGGGCCGTTGGAGAAGAACACGCCGTCCGGGTCGACCGCGTACACGTCCTCGACGGTGGCGGTGGCGGGCAGCACGTGCACCTCGATGCCGCGCTCGGCCATCCGGTGCGGGGTCATGCCCTTGATGCCGAGGTCCACGGCGGCCACGGTGAACTTCTTCTCACCGATGGCGGGGACGACGTACGTCTCCTTGGTGGCGACCTCGGCGGAGAGGTCGGCGCCCTTCATCTGCGGGGCTTCCTGGACGCGGGCCAGCAGGGCCGCGTCGTCGACGGCACCGGCGACCGAGGGGCCGGAGAAGATGCCGACGCGCATGGCGCCGCGCTCGCGCAGGTGGCGGGTGAGGGCCCGGGTGTCGATGCCGGAGATCCCGACGACGCCCTGCCTGACGAGCTCCTCGTCGAGCGAGCGCTGCGAGCGCCAGTTCGAGGGGACCCGTGCGGGGTCGCGGACGACGTAGCCCGCGACCCAGATGCGGGAGGACTCGGGGTCCTCGTCGTTGACGCCCGTGTTGCCCACGTGCGGGGCGGTCATCACGACGACCTGCCGGTGGTACGACGGGTCGGTGAGGGTCTCCTGGTATCCGGTCATTCCGGTGGAGAACACGGCCTCGCCGAAGGTCTCCCCCACAGCGCCGTAGGCGCGGCCGCGGAAGATCCGGCCGTCCTCCAGGACGAGTACGGCGGGAGCTTTGGCTGCTCCCCTGGTGGAGGTCGTCATCGTTCGGCGCCTTCCGTCGTGTGCGAGTGGTTCATGGAGTTGATTGCTTCGACCCAGGCGGCGTGTTCGGCCGCGCGGTCGGAGCGGAATCCGGAGTCGATCTCCTTGTCACCGTGCGCCCAGGTGACGACGAGCAGACCGCCCTCGGTGAGTACCTTGCCCGCGATTCCCTTGTCGAGGCGGGCGCCGCGCAGTCGCGCGGCCGGTACGAAGAAGTCGGTGGCACCCGGACGGACCACGTCGAGGCCCGCGTCGGTGAGCGTGAGCTCGACCCGGCTGCGGACGCCCAGACCGTGGGCGACGATCCGGTCGAGCCATTGCCCGGCGGTGGTGGACCCGTGGTACCGGCCGGTCAGTGCCAGCCGGTGCTCGGGGAGGCCGCCGGGGGCGGCGGGCAGCTCCGGCAGATCGCTCTGCAAGGTGCCGCGCCATTTCCAGCCCTGCCGCATCAGCCAGTAGACGAAGGCGATGAAGACGAGCAGACCCGCCACCCACGCGATGCGGGCGCCCCAGTCCGTCACCTCCGCCGACTGTCGTTCGACCTCGGCGGCCAGTTGGATTACTGCAGGTGTCACGCCAGCGTCCCGTCCACGACCGTTGCCCGGCCCCGCAGGAAGGTGTGAGTGACGCGGCCCGGCAGCTCACGGCCTTCGTACGGCGTGTTGCGGCTGCGGGACGCGAAATGTGCGGGGTCCACGACACCACGGTACGAGGTATCGACCAAGGTCAGGTTCGCGGGTTCACCTGCCGAGACGGGGCGTCCGTGGTGCGGAAGGCCGCCGATGCGCGCCGGGGCGAAGGACATCCGCTCGGCGACGCCCGCCCAGTCGAGCAGCCCGGTCTCCACCATCGTCTGCTGAACGACGGCGAGCGCGGTCTCCAGGCCCACCATGCCCATGGCGGCGGCGGCCCACTCGCAGTCCTTGTCCTCGTGCGGGTGCGGGGCGTGGTCGGTGGCGACGATGTCGATCGTGCCGTCGGCGAGCGCCTCGCGCAGGGCCAGGACGTCGGCCTCCGTGCGCAGCGGCGGGTTGACCTTGTAGACCGGGTTGTACGAGCGCACGAGCTCGTCGGTGAGGAGCAGGTGGTGCGGGGTGACCTCGGCGGTGACGTCGATGCCGCGGGACTTGGCCCAGCGGACGATCTCGACGGAGCCGGCCGTGGAGAGGTGGCAGATGTGCACGCGGGAGCCGACGTGCTCGGCGAGCAGCACGTCGCGGGCGATGATCGACTCTTCGGCGACGGCCGGCCAGCCGCCGAGGCCCAGCTCGGCCGAGACGATGCCCTCGTTCATCTGGGCGCCCTCGGTGAGGCGGGGCTCCTGGGCGTGCTGGGCGACGACTCCGCCGAAGGCCTTCACGTACTCCAGGGCGCGGCGCATGATCACGGCGTCGTCCACGCACTTGCCGTCGTCGGAGAAGACGGTGACGCGGGCGGCGGACTCGTGCATGGCGCCCAGCTCGGCGAGCTTCTTGCCCTCCAGGCCGACGGTGACGGCGCCGATGGGCTGCACGTCGCAGTAGCCGGACTCCTTGCCCAGGCGCCACACCTGCTCGACGACTCCGGCGGTGTCGGCGACGGGGAAGGTGTTGGCCATGGCGAAGACGGCGGTGTAGCCGCCGGAGGCCGCGGCGCGGGTGCCGGTGAGGACGGTCTCGGAGTCCTCGCGGCCGGGCTCGCGCAGGTGGGTGTGGAGGTCGACGAGGCCGGGGAGGAGGATCTGGCCGCCGGCCTCGATGACGGTCGCGTCGCCGGCGTCCAGGTCCGCGCCGACGGCGGCGATGGTCTCGCCGTCGATCAGGACGTCCTGCGTCTCGCCACCGAGTACCTTCGCGCCACGAATCAGGATCTTGCTCATGGTTACTTGTTCTCCTCGGTGCGGGAAGCGGTGGAGCTCGTGGTGACGGCGGGCTCGGAGCCTCCGAGCAGCAGGTACAGGACGGCCATGCGGATCGAGACGCCGTTGGCGACCTGCTCGACGACCGTGCAGCGGTCGGAGTCGGCGACCTCCGCGGTGATCTCCATGCCGCGGACCATCGGGCCGGGGTGCATCACGATGGCGTGCTCGGGCATCCGTTCCATGCGGGCGCCGTCCAGCCCGTACCGGCGGGAGTACTCGCGCTCGGTCGGGAAGAAGGCGGCGTTCATCCGCTCGCGCTGCACGCGCAGCATCATGACCGCGTCGGACTTCGGGAGCACCGCGTCCAGGCTGTACGAGATCTCGCAGGGCCAGGCCTCGACGCCGACCGGCACCAGGGTGGGCGGGGCCACGAGGGTGACCTGGGCGCCCAGGGTGTGCAGCAGGTGGACGTTGGAGCGGGCGACGCGGCTGTGCAGGACGTCGCCGACGATGGTGATCCGGCGGCCGTCGAGGTCCTTGCCGAGCCCCGCGTCCTTGCCGACGAGGCGGCGGCGCATGGTGAAGGCGTCGAGCAGGGCCTGGGTGGGGTGCTCGTGGGTGCCGTCGCCGGCGTTGATGACGGGGGCGTCGATCCAGCCGGAGGTCGCGAGCCGGTAGGGGGCGCCGGAGGCGTGGTGCCGGATGACGACGGCGTCGACGCCCATGGCTTCCAGGGTCTGCGCGGTGTCCTTGAGGGACTCGCCCTTGGAGACGCTGGAGCCCTTGGCCGCGAAGTTGATGACGTCGGCGGAGAGGCGCTTCTCGGCGGCCTCGAAGGAGATCCGGGTGCGCGTCGAGTCCTCGAAGAAGAGGTTGCAGATCGTGCGGCCGCGCAGGGTGGGCAGCTTCTTTATCGGCCGGTCCGCGACGCGGGCCATCTCCTCGGCGGTGTCGAGGATGAGGACGGCGTCGTCGCGGGTGAGGTCGGCGGCCGAGATGAGGTGGCGCTTCATCCGGGTACTCCGTAAGTCGGGGAGGGTGGCCAGGCGGACTGGCCGGGGGTGCGGTGCGGCGGTGCTGGGGCAGGGCGGACTGCGGCGCGGACCCGCGCGGGGGCCCGTCGCACGGACGAGCTAGTTCGCCGTCGCCCGGTCGGTCCGCTGGCCGAGCAGTACGGCGTCCCGGCCGTCCTCCTCCTGGAGCTGGACCTGGACGTTCTCCCGCAGCGACGTGGGGAGGTTCTTGCCGATGTAGTCGGCGCGGATCGGAAGTTCGCGGTGGCCGCGGTCGACGAGGACGGCGAGCTGCACGGCACGGGGGCGACCGATGTCGCCGAGGGCGTCGAGGGCGGCGCGGATGGTGCGGCCGGAGAAGAGAACGTCGTCGACGAGGACGACCAGGCGGCCGTCGATGTCGTCGCCGGGAATCTCGGTGCGGCCGATGGCACGGGCCGGCTTCATCCGCAGGTCGTCGCGGTACATGGTGATGTCGAGGGAACCGACCGGGATCTTGGATCCGGTGATCTCCTGGAGCTTGGCCGCCAGCCGGCGGGCCAGGTACACACCGCGGGTGGGGATGCCGAGGAGGACCACGTCGTCGGCGCCCTTGGCGCGTTCGACGATCTCGTGGGCGATGCGGGTCAGTACCCGCGAGATGTCCTGCGCGTCGAGAACGGGGCGCATGACACCGGACTGCTGAGTGTCCATGAAAAGGACCTCCTTCTCCGCCTCACGGGACGGACCTTAAAGGACGTCTGATGTAACGGTCCCACGGTACCAGGGGTCCTCCCGCGGGCCCGCATCGGGGCAGCCCAGGAGCCCTCTTCGTGGGCGTTGGAGACCATTCGGCTTGACGCATCCAAGTAACGCTGCGTAACCTCACAGTGAGTTACCAGCCGCGCGGCGGAGCCGCACGTGGTCCATTCGTCACAGCGTCCATGTCGTCAAAGCGTCACAGCGTCCGGGAGCGTTATGTCCAGCGAATACGCCAAGCAGCTCGGGGCCAAGCTCCGTGCCATCCGCACCCAGCAGGGCCTTTCCCTCCATGGTGTCGAGGAGAAGTCCCAGGGCCGTTGGAAGGCCGTCGTGGTCGGTTCCTACGAGCGCGGAGACCGCGCCGTGACGGTCCAGCGCCTCGCCGAGCTGGCGGACTTCTACGGGGTCCCGGTGCAGGAGCTCCTGCCCGGCACGACCCCCGGCGGCGCGGCCGAGCCGCCGCCGAAGCTGCGCCTCGACCTGGAGCGCCTGGCCCACGTCCCCGCGGAGAAGGCCGGCCCGCTGCAGCGGTACGCGGCGACCATCCAGAGCCAGCGCGGCGACTACAACGGCAAGGTGCTCTCGATCCGCCAGGACGACCTGCGCACCCTCGCCGTCATCTACGACCAGTCCCCCTCGGTGCTGACCGAGCAGCTCATCAGCTGGGGCGTGCTGGACGCGGACGCGCGCCGCGCGGTGGCGCACGAGGACATCTAGTCCGCAGCCGTACCGGGCCCAGGCCCAGCAGAAACGTACCGGGGGGGGGGGGGGGGGCGCGGGGGGCCCCCCCCCCCCCCGCGGGTGGTGTTGGGGGCGCCCGGC
>NZ_JBSGWY010000079.1:0-14726 GCF_053609145.1 Streptomyces sp. NPDC054961
GCACAACCTCGCCCTCGCCGGATAGACGGACAAGCCACACAGCGAACAGCCACGCCCAGGCCCACCCAAAGATCATTTACGGGACAGCCCTTAGCGACGGCTCCGGTAGGCACCGCTCAGACTTCGCCGATCAGTAATGGCGGGTGGAGTTGGGTCGCCCCGGATGGGGAGGCCATCAAGCAGGGCAACGGTTCGGCCTTCAACGTGGTCGCTGAGAGCTTCAATGCGAGCTTCATCTCGCCCGGGACATTCGATTGGGCCGGCGTCGTCTTCGATGTCAAGGTGACGCAGGCGGGCGGCATGCTCCTCTACACCGATGGCGCTGGGCAGGCGTACCGCTGGGCGATGCCGAAGACCGACTCGGGCCCGCAGGTCGCACAGATCAAGCAGGAGCTCGCGCCTTGACGCAGCGAATCGCCCCCCACCTCAAAGAACCCCGGATCGGCGATCCACCTACGAAGGATGTTCACGGCCATCAATGTTCGCGGTGCCGCGATGCCTCGAGAAGGCTCGGCAAAATGTCCCACCGCAGGCCAGGGTTACGGCCAAGGGGCCGGACGGCAAATCTGAGGTATTGACCGTGGATCTGCTCAACGACACGTACGACGGCCCCAGGGCTGGGGTTCCTGCCGAGTTCTGGAAAGTTGTGGCGCTCGCCGCGACCACCGCCGGAGACATCGGCATCACCTACGCCACGCCTGACCCGCAGCGTGCGTACCTGCTCGAGGTCCCCGGTGTGCTCAGGGCTTGCTGGAGCCGTGCGAACAGATTCTGGCGGATCGCAGCCTGCTCCTCCAACCAGATCTGGGCGCCTGCGACGGCAGCACGAGCCTGGGCCTGCCCATCGTCATCCAGGCCCGCCAAAGCGGCTATCTGCCCGCTGGCCTGGGACACGGCATGACCGAGGGCAGGACCGGCTGACCCCGAAGAGGTGAGGACCAGCCGGGGTGACCGCCCGGCCGTCCGTGTGCATGGCGGCCCAGGCCGTGGCGTGGCGCGGGGGCGCGGCCGGGCCGCCGGGGCTAGCCTCGGCGGCCGGACGACCAGGACAGGTAGGTGCGCCGTGCCCCGTTCCGCAGTTCCCGAACCCCCGCGTACGAACCGTATGGGCCGTACCCGCCGCAGGGCCGGCTCCGTCCTGGTGCTGCTGGCGCTGTGCGCGATCGGGCTGGCCCCGGCCGGCACGGCAGCCGCCTCCGACCCGGGGTCCGGGGGCGCGGGCGGCCCGCTGTACGTCTCCGACTACGGGAACGACCGGGTGCTGCGGGTGGCGCGGCGCGGCGGGCAGGACGTGGTCCCCGCCGTGGGGCTGGTCCGGCCCACGGGCATGGTGGTCGACGCCGCGGGCGACCTCTACGTGGCGGACACCGGGAACAACCGGGTCGTACGGATCCCGGCGGACGGCGGCCCCCAGGTCACCGTCGCGACGGAGGGGCTCTCCCGCCCCCTCGGACTGGCACTGGACGCCGAGGGCGATCTGTACATCGCCGACAGCTTCAACGACCGGGTCGTCGAGGTACCCGCGGACGGCAGCGGGCAGCGCACCGTACCCACCGTGGGACTCCTCCACCCCTGGGGCCTCGCCTTCGACTCCGCGGGTTCCCTCTACGTCACCGACTTCGTGAACGACCGCGTGGTCACCCTCCCCGCCGGAGGCGGCGCGCAGCGCACCCTTCCCTTCACGGGTCTCTCCCAGCCGGCCGGCATCGTCCTCGACCCGGCGGGCAACCTCTACGTCTCCGACACTGGCAACAACCGTGTGGTGAGGCTGGCGGCCAGCGGCTCCGGGCAGAGCACGGTTCCCGCGGCCGGGCTGAACGACCCGCTGGGCCTGGCCCTCGACGGGCGGGGCCGCCTCTACGTCGCGGACGCCTTCAACAACCGGGTGGTCCGCCTCGCCCCCGACGGCAGCGGCCAGACGACCCTCCCCGTCACGGGCCTGAACACCCCCACGGGCCTGGCGATCCCGCCCACCCGCACCCTCCCGGCGGGCACCCATCGCGAGGGACGGTCCTAGGAACGCTGCGCCTCCGCGCCGACCGCCGGGTGGACCCGTGCCGCACGCAGCTCGCGGGTCAGGGAGTCGGCCCGGTCCGCCAGGTCCGGGCCGACGATCGCCACCCTGCCGAAGCTGCCCCGAGGTGGGTGGCGAGGGCCGCGGTGATGTCCTTGAGCCGGCTATCGCGGTTGAAGACGTCGAGGACGAACGCGGCGAGCGGTTCGAAGTCGCCGTCCTGCGCCTCCTGGACGGCGGAGGACATCGTGGAGCGTATGCGGTAGATACCTGCGGCTTCCTTGAGGCCCCGCCAGAACCGGGCGTCCTCGTGGCCGGGAAGGTCGTTGAGGAGGGCGGCGAGCTGCTGCTCGTCATCGGTCATGGTCGTCTCCTTCACATCGGGGCACGACAGCCCCTTCTGGGTGGGGCAGCCCGGCAAGGGTTGTCGGCGGGGATCCGCGACCAGATCGAAGGGTACGTCCTTCAGGACGCCATGCTCGCGGCGATCCGTGCCGTCGTCGATCCTTCTGGCTCCCCTTCGCTCAGGGGACCGATCACCCGCTCGTGGCCTACGGCTGCCTTCGGGCGGTTACCCATGAGCGGGTGATTTCGTTCTGTGACTGGGGAGCGGCGTCGCCCCAGGGCCAGTGAGCCTCCACCGCCCTGCCACTCCCGCTCGGCCTGCGGCGACAGGCTCAGCTGTGGACGACGCCTTGGGTGGTGTAGCCGTCGCCGTTCCAGTCGCCGGCTACGGGGGTGTCGCCGGTGTCGCCGTAGGCGATGGAGGTGATGGTGCCGTCGGTGTGGCGGAAGTAGAAGGTGTGGTTGTCGGGGATGTACACGCCGATGTTGGTGCGTCCGGTGTGGTCCCAGTCGCCGGCGATGGGGATGCTGTTGGGGTTGCCGAGGGTGATGGTGGTGTCTGCGCCACCGGCGGTGAGGCTGTTGCGGAGGTAGAACGTGCTGGTGTCCGGGTTGTAGAGGCCTACGGTTTCTGTTCCGTTGCCGTCCCAGTCTCCGGCGATGGGGGCCCAGTTCCCGCCGTTGCCGAAGGCGAAGGAAGTGATGGTGCCGTCGGTGTGGCGCAGGTAGAACTTGCCGGTGTCGGGCATGTAGACGCCGAGCTGGTCGGTGCCGCCGTCCCAGCGTCCGAGGACGGGCCTGTTGCCGGGGTTGCCGAAGGTCATGGTCGACTGGGCGGTGCTGCCGGAGTTGGTCAGGTAGAACTTCGATGTGGTCGGGTCGTAGGTGCTCTGGGTATCGGTGCCGTTGCCGTCGAAGTCACCCACGATCGGGACCATCGGTGTGTCGCCGTAGCCGAAGGTAGCCCTGGTGGAGCTACCGGAAGTCGCCGAGTCCGACAGGTACCACTTCAGCGTCTTCGGAATCGGGGTGGGGTCCGCCGGGTACGGATCGGCGTGGTCGGTCGCGAGGCCCGTGCCCGGGCTGCAGGACCACGCGCCCGCACCCTGGTCCGCGAGGATCTTCTCCGCGATGAGGATCTGCTGCTTCTTGGTGGCCAGGTCCGGCCGCGGCGCGTAGTCGGTACCGCCGTAGTGCCTCCAGTTGTAGAGGCTGATCTGCAGGCCCCCGTAGTAAGGGGTGCCGGTATTGATATCCCAGCGGCCTCCGCTTTCGCACTCGGCGACCTTGTCCCAGGTACTCACGGACGCGGCGGAGGCAGGGCCGGTCAACGCTGCAGAGGCGACGAGGGATACCAGTGCACCTGCAGCGAGGACAGGGAGCCGCTTCCTTCGCATGGCCTTGGGCATGACTGTTCCTTCACTCTTGATTCGGGAAATGTCGGTCGGTCGCTTCGGCGGTTACCGCGCTCGCTTCTGCGAGCCGGCAGGGCGAGCCGTGGCGGCTGGAACTGGATGAGGTGCGGTGCTGAGCTGCGTGAGTACAGCTAGTGGTCCAGCTCATGCCGGGGTCCGCGAAGGGGCCGCCCTGTCGGTGACCGGGCGGCCCCTCGCGCACATGTCATGGCCGGAGCACGGTGTGGGCCGGGCCCTCTCGGGGTCGGGGCCCCTCTGCTCCGGGGGGAAAACCTCTACCTGGAGCCGACTTCGGGTTCGCAGCCATGCCTGAGCCGCGTCGCAGCATGACGGACGCGTCGGGCTTAGTTCTTGACGACGCCTTGGGTGGTGTAGCCGTCGCCGTTCCAGTCGCCGGCTACGGGGGTGTCGCCGGTGTCGCCGTAGGCGATGGAGGTGATGGTGCCGTCGGTGTGGCGGAAGTAGAAGGTGTGGTTGTCGGGGATGTACACGCCGATGTTGGTGCGTCCGGTGTGGTCCCAGTCGCCGGCGATGGGGATGCTGTTGGGGTTGCCGAGGGTGATGGTGGTGTCTGCGCCACCGGCGGTGAGGCTGTTGCGGAGGTAGAACGTGCTGGTGTCCGGGTTGTAGAGGCCTACGGTTTCTGTTCCGTTGCCGTCCCAGTCTCCGGCGATGGGGGCCCAGTTCCCGCCGTTGCCGAAGGCGAAGGAAGTGATGGTGCCGTCGGTGTGGCGCAGGTAGAACTTGCCGGTGTCGGGCATGTAGACGCCGAGCTGGTCGGTGCCGCCGTCCCAGCGTCCGAGGACGGGCCTGTTGCCGGGGTTGCCGAAGGTCATGGTCGACTGGGCGGTGCTGCCGGAGTTGGTCAGGTAGAACTTCGATGTGGTCGGGTCGTAGGTGCTCTGGGTATCGGTGCCGTTGCCGTCGAAGTCACCCACGATCGGGACCATCGGTGTGTCGCCGTAGCCGAAGGTAGCCCTGGTGGAGCTACCGGAAGTCGCCGAGTCCGACAGGTACCACTTCAGCGTCTTCGGAACACTCGGAGTAGGAGGCTGGTCCTCGATCACGTTCTTGTACCGGTAGGGAGAGAAACCGTTGCTGGTGATGTAGGCCCGTGAGTAGGTGCTGAAGTTCGCGGGCGTGCCGGTCCGGTTCTCCTGCATGATCTTCGCCGTGGTGTGGCTGCTGTCGGTCCAGCCGACGAACAGGACCACATGGGTCTCGACGTTGTTGAGGATGTCTCCGGGCCGCAGATCGTCAATGTTGTTGAGCTTGTTCGAGTACCCCGGAAGCGTCTTAGTCGTCGGCGCGGAGCTGGCGTCGATGTGCCACGCCATGGAGACGAACCCGGAGCAGTCCTGCCGGTAGGTGCCGTTGGAGTCGGTGTGAGAGACCGACTGGCTGTACATGACCTGCTGGTTGATCCAGTCCTGGCCGCGGGCGAGTATCTCGGATCGAGTGATGGGGCCCCCGGCTTGGGAAACGCCGACGGCCTGTACCGACGTGGTCGTCAAGGCCGCGGTGCCGACGGCACCGGAGAGGGCGATGGCGGCGGCCAGGGCGACACGGGTGAGCTTCGAGGCCTTGCTGGACATGCGGATTCTCCTGGAGCGAAGGCGATGAGGGAGGAGCCGCAGCGGTGTGCTGCGACTCGTTGGGGACCGGTCCATGCGGTGCGTCCGGCCCCCAGGACTCGTACCTTGCCGACCTGTCACAACAAGTCGCTAACATTGCTCTAACAGCGGTGCCGGGGGGCGAGACCGACCTGATCCCCCTATGTGTTCGGGGGGTTGGCACGGTGACGGTACGTTTCGGGATCCTCGGAGATCTGACGCTGAACGTGGACGGAGAGCGCCGGCGGATACCCGGTCCGAAAGCCGGAGTCCTGCTCGCCTCCCTGCTGCTGCGCCCGGGCGCACCCCTGTCCGTGGACCGCCTCATGGACACCGTGTGGGGCGACAGGCCCCCGCGGACCGCGCTCGCCTCGCTCCACAACCACTTCGCCCGTCTCCGATCGGCCCTGGGAGCGGAACGGGGCCGTCTGCGCGCCGTCCCGAGCGGGTACGCGCTCGACGTCCGGCCCGGCGAACTCGACGCGGAAGCGTTCGAGGCCGGGCTCAGGCGGGCCCAGGACGCCCACCAGGCAGGTGACTGGGGCACGCTGGAGGCGGAGATCACCTCCGCGCTCGCCCTGTGGCGCGGCCAACCCGTCCCCGAGTTCCCCTCGCTCCAGGACGCCCCCGAAATCGCTCGTCTCGCCAAACGGCACCTGCAAGCCGCCGAGTTGCGCTTCGAATCCGCTCTCCACGCCGGACGCCATCACACGATCACGGCGGAGCTCACCTGCTGGGCAGCAGATCATCCCCTGCACGAGCCGTTCCACCGTCAGCTGATGACGGCCCTGCACCAGGCGGAGCGCACCGCCGATGCCGTTGCCGCGTACCACAGGCTGCGCCACACCCTCGCCGACGAACTCGGCATCGACCCCGCCCCCACCACCCAGCAGGTGTTCCGCTCGCTGCTCACCCAGGGCGGCCCCCCGGGCGTCCCGGCCACCTCGGCCCCGCTGAATCCGCAGCCGGCAGCGGCCTCACACCCAGCGAACACCAATAACGCCAACAGCACCGACAACACCGACCTCTCCGACAGAGCAGCCCCGCACGCCGAACCCACCCGCCACACCCCGTTCCAGATCCCCCGTGACATCGCGGACTTCACCGGCAGGGCGGCGGAGCTCGCGGCCTTGAACGAGCGCCTGTTGAACGCCGCGACCGACGGCATGCCCCCGGTCGTCGTCATCTCGGGCATGGGCGGTGTCGGCAAGACCACCCTCGCCCTCCACGCCGCCCACGCCACCCGCGCCGCGTTCCCCGACGGCCAGCTCTACGCCGACCTTCGGGGCTTCGGATCCGGCACCCCCCGTACCGCCCACGATCTCCTCGCCCGCTTCCTTACCGACCTCGGGGTTCCCGCCCCTTCAATGCCCGAGGACACCGACGACCGGGCCGCCCTCTACCGGGCCACCCTCGCCGAGCGCCGCGTACTCGTCGTCCTGGACAACGCCGGCGACGCCGTACAGGTCGCCCCGCTCCTCGTCGGCAGCGGACCCGGCGCCGTGGTCGTCACCAGTCGCCACGGGCTGACGGCTCTGGCCGCCGCCACCCACATCACGCTGCAGCCCCTCGCGGCCAACGAGCAGCAGCAACTGCTGGCCGCCATCTGCGGCCCCGAACAGCTCGCCGCCGAGCAGGCCGCCACCGAAGCGATCCTCAGGGCCTGCGCCGGACTGCCGCTCGCCCTGCGGATCGTGGGAGCGCGTCTGGCCCGTGGCGGAAGAACGGTCCCTTGCACCGCCGGCCACCTGCACCAGACGGGACAGCGGCTCTCCGCGCTCACCCTCGACCACCTGGACGTCAGGGAGGTCTTCCTGATGAGCTACCAGGCCCTGAGCAGTAGCCCGTACGAGGCGGAGCGCGACGCGGCCGCGGCCTTCCGCCTCCTGGGTCTGTGGCCCGACCACCCCTTCTGCGGCGAGGCGGCCTCCGCCCTCCTCGGCCGCCCGGTGCAGCGGACCTTCGACCTGCTCGACATCCTGGTCGACGCCCACCTCCTGCAGAACCCCACACCAGGCGCCTACCGATTCCACGACCTGCTCGGCGAGTTCGCCGCCGAGCGCGCCGAGCAGGAGGAAAGCCACGGGGACCGGCAGGCCGGCCTGCTGCGGATGCTCACGTGGTACGAGGCGGCGACCAGGGAGGCCGACCTGGCCACCGGCACCAGAGAGCACCTCGACGCCTCACCGGACCTCGACGCTCCGCTACCGCAGTTCGCCGACGGGGACCAGGCGGTGGACTGGATCACCGTCGAGATGCCCGCCATCCACCACGCCGTCCACATCGCCGCCCGCATCCGGCCCGAGCTGAGCTGGCGCATCGCCGACGGCCTCTTCGGCTGGACCCTCGCCAACCTGTGGGCCACCCAGGGATGGCAGCAGCCGGTCAGCAAGGCACTTGCTGCCGCCGAACGGGCCGGCGACCTCCAGGGCCGGGCCCGGATGGAAAACCTTCTCGGTGTGGCACACGGAGCCAACTACCGCAGCGAGCTCAGCCTCTCCCACCTCGCAGCGGCCGCCGCCCTGTACGAACAGATCGGCGACACCCGACGGCAGGCTGCAACCCTGGCGAACTACAGCCAGGCCTGTGTCCAGATCGGCCGGATGCAAGAAGGCCTGACAGCAGTACGGCACGCCATCGCCCTTTACACAGAAATCGGCCCTCCGCCGACCTTGTTCCTCCACTGCCTGGGCTACCTGCTCCTCGGCTCGGGCGACGCAGCGGGCGCCGAACCGGTCTTCCGCCAGGCACTGGAAGTCTGGCGCAGCGAAGGTGCGAGCCTCGTCGTGGCCATCGGCCTCGTCAGCCTCGGCGACTCGCTGCGCGCTCTCGACCGCCGCGACGAGGCCTTCGCCTGCCTCGAGGAGTCCCTCGCGCTGGCACGGCGGCTCGACAACGACTTCCAGATCGCGGACGCCCTCGAGGCCCTCGCCCGCACCCACCTCCACTTCGGAGACCGCAACCAGGCCCGCCACCACTGGCGCGCGGCCCTGGACATCGCGGAGAAGCGCCAGATCGACCAAATGATCAACGACTGCCTCACAGGACTCGAATCCCTGGCTGCCGACGCCGACGCGCGGTGATCTGACCTCGCTGGTCCACCCCGCTGGTCCTGCGTACCGACTTCGGTGATGAGGGGGCCTGGGACGCGGTTCGAGCTGCACTCGACGCGGCTGGCGAGTACCCCCATGCCACGTATGTCAGCGAGCTTCGCTTCGTCGACGTAGGGATCCAGGCAATGCTGGATGAAGAGGCTGCTGCGGACGAAGACGAGCAAATCCCGCTGTAGCCGGCCCCGCGTGCGGCGGCTCCCCGCTGACCTCCACCCTGCGTGTCGAACGCAGGGTAGATGTCAGTGAGGCGCAGGGATGTGTCAGTGGGTTGGCCAAGGCCAGGCTGCGGTCAGGCCGAGGTCGGACTGCGGTGTCCACTGCCTGGGTCCCTGCACCGGCCGCACGATCCACCACCTACCGCGGCGAGGGCAAGACCGATGCCCGCGACGCCGTCATTATCGCCGACCCCGGCGCAGCTTGAGGCGCGGCGGCTGGGGCGGGCGCGGCCTGCACTCCTCGGCGAAGGCCATCAGGAACGGCAGCCCCTCGCTTCCCAGCGGATCGGCGAAGAGCGGACCGCTGGTAGTGGACCCGATCTTCGACAGGAGAGCCGCTGCCCGTAGTAGCGGGCGGGCCCACTCGGGAACAGGGTGAGCCATGCAGCCCCGGCGTAGCCCCTGGTCGTGCAGGGCGACAGTCGTGGCGTCCGCGGAGAGATCGCGGACGTGGGCGGTGGCGAGCTGGGTGGTGGAGGCAGCGGTGAACGTGGCTGTCGCAATTGCTCAGTTTCACCGATCGCCGACACTGGCAGCTGGGTCCCTGAGTGGCCCTCACACCTCTTACGGACCAGAGGCTTCACGGTGAAGACCAGTGTCGCCAAGGTGACGCCGAGCAGTGAAGGCAGGTGACGGATTCGCCGTCCGGAAGTCAGCACCGCCGCCAATCCCGCACGACCGGCCGTCGACCGGAACCGGAACCCGGGCGCGAACGACTGGACGGTGGACTGGCAGTGCCACCACGCCTACCTCGCCGACGACGCCCGCTTGAGCGCGATCGTCCCCGGGGTGACCGGGCACGGCGAGGACATCGGACACTGGCTCGACTCGCAACGGCGGGACCGGGGCAGGCTCAGCGACGAGCAGCGCGAGCGGCTCGGCCACCTCGCCGTCAAAGCCGTAAGGGCCCGCAGGACGACGGCGAAGGCACCTGCGACTCCCCGTCCGGGCGGGGCGATGCAGCCTTCCAGACGGGCGTGCAGGCCCTCGCGCAGTACCGGAAACGGGAGCGCGGCGGGATGCCGCGGCGCGGCCACGTCAAACGCATCCCCGACAGCAGTGAGCACCGGACCGGAGTACGGATCGCCAACCAGAAGCTCGCAATGGGAATCCCGAGATCCCAGCGGACGCAGCCCGCCCCGAAACACCGCAGAGCAGCCTCAGGCGGACCTTGCGGCGGTGAAGGCCCTCCCTGTGCGGTGGCGTCCTGGTTATGCTTCCTCCTAAAACGGTGCGCGGCGCGGCCCTACGCCGTCTCCTTCGGGGCCGCAGCATTCCGCTCGGGGGGAACGCGGCATGGTGGAGAACGTCATCGGCGGCCTGATCGTGGCCTTTCTCGGCTTCTTGTGGCAATACGTCATCGTGCCTGGGGTGCAACTGTTCTATGGTCGCGGTGAGCCGGATATATCGGGGCAGTGGGAATCGTATGACAACGCAGACTGCTCAGGACGGCCCGTGGGCGAGGCGGTCGTCAAGCAGCGGGGGCGGCACGTCAGGATCCGTCTCACGCGATCCGTCGGCCGGGGAGGACATCCCATCCGCCGTACCATGCTCTTCAAAGGGCGCTGGCAGTCCGAGCAGCTCACGGCCACCTTCTACGACGAGTCCGCCCACTACCGCGGCGGTGCCGTTGTGCTCCGATGGGTGGCGTCCGAGAGCCCCATCCGGCTGGTAGGGCGAGTCATCTACTGGGACCGGACACCTGATGCCGGGACGCCCGCCACCGTGGACCCAATGGGCATTGTCTCAAACACGTACGCGCTGCGGAAGAAGCACTGAGGAGCGACCGCGGTCAGCGGCTCTCATACATGACGTACCTGCGCGTGGCAGCGGCGGCCAGACTGAACCGCACGTAGCTCGCGTCCGCCCCGATGGCGGGCGGTGACGCGGCCTCGTCCCAGAGCCCCCCGAGCATCCGCCTCACCACAGCCGGGTCAGTGACGGAACAGAACCCGTTCTTCTCCAGAACCCGACGCTGGGACACGTTATCTGGCCGGACCTCGCTGACCTGGTGGGGATACCTGACCAAGGTTTCCCGCACAATCGCAGTTCCCAGGCCGCGTGCCCTGTGCTCTGGGGCGACGGCAGTCGCCCCGCGCCGGCCGTCGCCCCGCATGTACGAGCACCCAACGGGCTGCAGCCGCCCCGGAGAGCCCGTCAACACCAGTACAAGTTCATAGCTCTTTCCGTAGACCCGCTCCAGGTGGACTTCGTCCGCGTGGCTGAACTCCCCATACGACCGCCGCAGGAGGTCCAGCCAGGCAGCCTCGAACTGCTGGAAGGCGAGTACGTCACGCCGCGCCGAGAGGTTGAACCAACGGATCTCGTATGCGCTGATATCGACTCCTGATGTCCGACGGAACCCACTGCCCGGATGATCCCTCCTCCACCGACGCCGCCGGAAATGATCCACGCATTTTACCTGGACCACTTCCAGTCATTCTGACGCGGCCAGAACTCACAGCTCTCCGCCCGCCACTCCAGTGGCTGGCCCTGGCCGGCCCTGACCACGTGTCAACGGCGTACGCGGAACCACCAGCTTCTGCGGACCCCGATGGAGCCTGCCCGCCCAGCTTCCACACGGGCATACCCCGGGGCAGCTGGGGTCTCAGCGCAGGTGGCGAAGCTCGCGCAGGCCGTAGTGCGGTGGCAGCCACCCCTTCTTCCGCCGGTCGATGGTCTTCCGCGTGCGAGGAGGCTGGGACGGACAGCCCTGCATCAAATCAGGTTCAGCCTCGGCCCACGAATGCCCGTAGTGAGCGGTACACACAGGCCAGATGGTCGTCACCGGCTCCTTCGGACCCGGTGTCGTCCCTCGCCGGCTACGGCGTGGCTTTGGGCGGGGCGGCTGGGGCGGGCGCAGCTTGCATTTCTCGGCGAAGGCCGTCAACATCACACGGCGCCCATCAGCAGCGAGGCGGCGCACCGCCGTGTCGTGAGCTTCGTGTCGATCAGATCCTGGATCAGGCCGTAACGGAACAGGCCCACCTGCCGGGCCCGCTCCGCCCGGCGACGGTCCTCGTCCTCACTCGGTGACATAGGCAACCCACCTCGCGTGTCGAACAGAGCCCGCCGCTTCGCCGGCGGACACGATCAAGACTTCCGGCACCCTCCGATCCCGCCCAGGGGCGGCCCGTGTTGATCAACTAGCGGAAGAAGGCGAGGTCAGCAGCCTGCCGCCTATTGCCCTCCCGGCGAACTCCCACCGCGACACCGTGAGCATCCCCGGCCACTTCTTCGCGGCCGCCCGATGGGCGGCCGCGACCGCCGAGACGGCGTCGGCGAACGTCGAAGGCGCCGCATCCGACATCACCGGGTCGTCCGCGAGCGCGACCAGAGCGACGGTGAAGTGCCGGCGCACGGCCTCCGCCCGCCCGGCGAACGCCCGCAGCCAGCCACGGACCGTGCCCTCGGCCAAGCCCAGACGGGCGGCGACCTGGCGGTGGCCCATGCCCAGGGCGGCTATGTCCAGCCCCGCCCCGATTACCTCGGCCGCATCCGCCCGCCGCGGCCAAAATGCTTCCGCCAGAGCACGTGGGTGACCTTGCAGTCCGAGCAACGCGTACGGCGTGACCGCGGAAACAGCCGGGCCCCAAGATCACCCCGAATCTCCCGCGGCCGGCCATGACCCCACGGGGCCAGGACAGACGAACACACGGGACACACCAGCCGACCGGCTCGCACCTGCCGTTCCACCAACAGCACATCCGTGTCCACGATCAGCACAGCAGCCTCCGCAGCCACGATGTGCTCCGGCACCGAGCACGGACGAAGTACCGCCAGCCTGCCCAAACACCAAAGGACCATGTCACTCAAGGCGAACTCGCCTTCACTCAACCTGTATCGGGACGAAGAGATCCAGATCGCCTGTCGCCCCTGGGGGGACGGCCATTGTTGCCGGGGTCCGGCAACGACTTGGAACTGTTCCTGTGCCAAGCTGCGGAGTATGGGGTGGACATTCAAATTGCACGGCGGAATCGCTACCGCGCTGGGCACCGCACTGTTGGTGCTGGCCGCGCTCACCTGGCTTCCTGGTTCCTTGCCGATAAGCGGGTCGAGGTGGCTGATGCCAGTGATTGTCGTGCTGCTCTTCCCGATCTTCATATCTGCCTGGGTGCGTATGTTCTTGACGCGCGCGGACCGGCACTCGATGTGGCTGGCCTTCCGGTGCCTCTCCAGCAAGGTTCAGCTGGGGCTTGCGACATTGGCCATGGCGGGCGTCGCGATGATCATCGTCAGTATGGCCGCAGAGAGGAACTTGCAGTCGGCCGAGGCGAAGGACGGCCGCTACCTCGCCTTCGACACAACGCCGCATGCGCGCGGCACGGTAGAGATCGCCCAGAGCCAGTACGAGGCAGTCCTGGAGAGTGATCAGCGCAGCATGTTCGCGATCCCAGGCTTGCTCCTCGTCGGCGCCGCATACGCCGTCCTGACATCCGGAGAGATCCGGCGAGCAGATCGTGGCTTTGTGCCGTCGAGGCCGTGAAGAGGCCATGATCCGCAGCGGTTGACGAAGCGTGCGACGGTGCCTGGGCTCCGACTCGAACCCGTACGCCGGTTTGTAGATGACCTAGCGACAACGCGTTCGTCTTCACCGTGTCGTCGCGGATGAAGAGACAGCACGACTCCAGACACGACCACAGCCCGTGTCCAACGGGAGTGTCGCCGTCACCCCTTCTCATCACCGCCCAGAGAGTCGTCCAACAACCTCTACTCGCGGAACGCCAAGAAGCGCAAATCAGCCGAAGCACGGGCTCAGGCCCACCCCGGCCCCCGCAGCACCGTCCTACTGGACCCCGACCGAGGCCATGGCCTGCTGATTGATCAGCACACGCCCTGGCATGAACTCAAGGAGGGTTCCTTCTCAGGTAGGGACATCCCTCTGCGCAAGGCGCTCGAAGCCGGCCGGATCGAGTTCGACATCGTGGTCCTGATGGGCCACAGCGACAGCCGAACGGAGTGGCTGGAGCTCTCACCGGTGCAGAGCGCCGCGATCCTGCGGGACCGGCACCTCCAGTCCCTGCACCACCCTGTCCCGCTCCTGGGCATGGTCACCTCCGAGACCCACTGGCCCGAGGAGGCTCTGGCCCGCCCCGAACCGGAGTTCGTGAAAGCCGTGGAGGAGAACATGACGGCCGTGGGAATCCCGCTGCTGGGGCACATCACCCTAAACCGGGATCTCGACAACCTGCTGGAACGCCAGCGCCGACCAGCGACGGCGGCCACGGCCACGGCCACGCCCGATCACGGCGTGATCGAGGCAGCACACGCCATCCACCGGCATACGGCGCACTTGTAGGCCGGCCACGCGGCACTCATTGGGGTGGACCCGCGCCAATCGCGAAGCCGGGGGCTCTGCTCGACGGTTCGCCGGTCATGAGCGACGAGAGCGTGATCACGATCGAGATCCGGGCCCACGAGAAGGCCGCGCTCGAAGCGGCCCACCGGATCTCCACCCTGCTCCTCGCCAGCGGCCCCTGCTGGCTCCGTCGTACGCCCAGGAAGTACATGTTCTCGTCTACGCGAACCTCGACACGGGCGTCGGGGAGGGCGGCTACCTCCATCCGCGCGCCACGCAGGTGAGCACCCAGACTGGGATCCGGAGTGCTCACCTGTAACCGAAACCGTCTTCGCCTACGAAGACGGGCTTCCACGACGGGGTGACGCCCAGCTTCAGGACGTGGTCGACTTCTCAGCGGGGCCGCCCTGCGTCACCACTGAGGGAACAATCGCGACCGAGCCGAGCCGAGCCGGCCGACCGGCCCTGGAGTTCGTCACCAGCCACAGGCCATGCCGTTCAATCAGCCCAGCCCTCGACGTGGGAGCAGGATTCGCAGGAGTAGCTGGTATCGCGGCCCCACTCCTCCCCGTTGATGCGTTTGTATGCCTCGGGTCCGGGGTGTAGAGCAGGGGCTCGGGTCTGTCAAACGAGCGGTGTAACTCGGGTAGTTGAAGGTTACTGACGTGCTGCGGAGAGCCGGCCGTCGAAGGTGATGTCGAAGGCGTTCAGT
>NZ_JBSGWY010000080.1:0-14290 GCF_053609145.1 Streptomyces sp. NPDC054961
CTCGACCACCACCCCCTCACCACCGTCACCACTCTGAACACCACCCACCCCCAGACCGCCCACCGCAACCACACCCCCCACACCCCCCACCTCACTCCCACCACCAACCAGGGGATCCTGGCCGTACCGGAGGGGCCGGAGCCCTGGAGCCTCGACATGGAGGTGAAGGGTTCGCTCGACAGCATCTCGCTCAACTCCTTCCCGGAGGCATTGAGTCCGCTGCAGCCGGGTCAGGTGCGGATCTCAGTGCGCGCGGCGGGCCTGAACTTCCGTGACGTCCTGGTTGCGTTGGGGATGGTGCCCGACGACGGCCGGGCGAAGGCCGGCGAGGTCGCGGGCGTGGTCCTGGAGGTGGCGCCGGACGTCACCGGGTTCGCTCCGGGCGACCGGGTCATGGGCCTGCTGAGTACCGTGCTCGGGCCCATCGCGGTGACCGACCACCGCTGGATCACGCGCATGCCCACCGGCTGGTCGTTCGCGCAGGCCGCCGCCGCGCCCGTGGTCTACCTGACCGCGTACTACGGCCTGGTCGACCTGGCCGACGTCCAGCGCGGCGAGTCGCTGCTGCTGCACGCGGCGACCGGCGGTGTGGGCCTGGCAACGCTCGAACTGGCCCGCCACTGGGGGCTGGAGGTGTTCGCGACGGCCAGCCACGGGAAGTGGGGGACGCTCCGCGAAGCGGGGATCCCCGATGACCACATCGCGTCCTCGCGGAGCCTGGACTTCGAGGATGAGTTCCGTTCGGTCCTGGGCGACCGGGGGGTGGACGTCGTCCTCAACTCCCTTGCGCACGAATACGTGGACGCCTCGCTGCGGCTTCAGCGCAGGGGCGGGCGCTTCCTGGAGATGGGCAAGACCGACAAGCGCGACTCCGCGGAGATCGCGGCGCAGTACGACGGTGTGGCGTACCAGGTCTACGACTTGCTCGACGCCGGTCCGGAGCGGGTGCAGCACATGCTGTGCGAACTGGGTGAGTTGTTCGAGAGCGGGGCCATCCGGCCGCTGCCGGTGACCACTTGGGACGTGCGGCAGGCGCCAGACGCCATCCGGTACTTCAGCCAGGCCCGGCACATCGGCAAGCTGGTGCTCGTCCTTCCGCAGCCGGTGCGGCCCGAGGGGACGGTCCTGATCACCGGTGCGACCGGCGTGCTCGGCGGCCTGGTGGCCCGCCACCTGGTGGCCGACAACGGAGTCCGGCGGCTGCTGCTGACCAGCCGGAGCGGCCTCGGGGCGCACGGTGCGGCCGAACTGGTCGCCGAACTGACGGAGTTGGGTGCCGAGGTCTCGGTCGCCGCGTGTGATGTCGCGGATCGCGCGGCGGTGGCGGAACTGCTCGCGGGCGTGCCGACGGAGCATCCGCTGACGGCCGTCGTGCACACCGCGGGCGTCCTCGCGGACGGCGTCCTGGAGGCCTTGACCCCGAAGGACCTGGAGACCGTCCTGCGGCCCAAGGTGGACGCGGCGTGGAACCTCCACGAGCTCACCAAGGACCTGGACCTGTCGGCGTTCGTCCTGTTCTCCTCGGCCGCGGGCACCCTGGGTACGGCCGGCCAGGCCAACTACGCCGCCGCCAACGCCTACCTGGACGCGCTGGCCCAGCACCGTCGGGCCCTCGGGCTGCCGGCGCACTCGCTGGCCTGGGGCCTGTGGGCGCAGACGAGCAGCATGACGGCCCACATGGGAGAGGCCGACCTGGCCCGGATGAAGCGGACGGGTGTGCACGCCATCACCTCCGAGCAGGGCATGGAGCTGTTCGACTCGGCCCGGGAGTCGGTCGGGGCGGTCGTCGTCCCGATCCGGATCGACGTGGCGGCGATGCGTGCCACCATGGCGCCGGAGGACGTCCCGGACGTCCTGCGGAGCCTGGTCCGTGCCCCCGCCCGGCGCAGTGTCAGCACGGCCCGGACTGCCGCCGGAGGTACCGGCGCCTCGTTCAAGGGCACCCTGACCGGGCTGTCGGGCGCCGAACAGCGCAAGGCCGTGCTCGGCCTGGTCAGGACGCAGGCTGCCGCCGTGCTCGGCCACGCCGGCGCCGACCGGCTGGACGAGGAGCGGGCGTTCAAGGAGCTCGGCTTCGACTCGCTCACCGCGGTGGAGCTCCGCAACCGCCTCGGATCGGCCACCGGTCTGAAGCTGCCCGCGACCCTGGTCTTCGACCACCCGACCCCCCGTGCGCTCTCCGACTACCTGCTGGACGCCCTCGCACCCGAGGAGGCGGACCTCTCCCGAAGCGTGATCGCTCAGCTGGACGAGATCGACACCGCCCTCGGCTCCATCACCGGTGACGACGACGCCCAGACGAAGATCGTCACCAGGCTTCAGGCCCTTCTGTGGAAGTGGGCCGACCCGTCCGGCGCCTCCGGCGCGGACGGCATGGACGACGACCTGGACTCGGCCACTGACGACGAGCTCTTCGACGCACTCGACAATGAGATCGGAAACTTCTGATGGCGAATGACGAAAAGCTCCGCGACTACCTCAAGCGCGCCACCGCGGACCTGCGCCAGGCGAACCGGCGCCTTCGCGATCTGGAGGCGAAGGAGCAGGAGCCGATCGCGATTGTCGGGATGAGCTGCCGCTACCCGGGGGACGTCGAGTCGCCGGAGCAGCTGTGGCGGCTGGTGACGGAGGGCGCCGACGCGATATCCGACTTCCCCACGGACCGGGGTTGGGACCTGGAGAAGCTCTTCGACCCGGACCCGGAGACCCCGGGGACGTCGTACACCCGCAGGGGCGGCTTCCTGGAGCGGTCCGGCGAGTTCGACGCCGGCTTCTTCGGGATCAGCCCGCGCGAGGCGGCGACCGCCGACCCGCAGCAGCGCCTGCTGCTGGAGACGACCTGGGAGGCCTTCGAGCGGGCCGGTATCGACCCCGCCGCCGTCCGGGGCAGCGACACCGGCGTCTTTGTCGGCGCCATCGCCCAGGACTACGCGTCCCGGGCAGACGAGGTCCCGGACGAGTACGAGGGCTATCTGCTGACCGGCAGCACGACGAGCATCGCCTCCGGTCGGATCGCCTACACGTTCGGCCTTGAGGGCCCGGCCGTGACGGTGGACACCGCGTGCTCCTCCTCCTTGGTCGCCCTGCACCTCGCCGCGCAGTCGCTGCGCCGGGGCGAGTGCAGCCTGGCCGTGGCCGGCGGCGTCACCGTGATGGCTGCACCGACCCTGTTCACCGAGTTCAGCCGCCAGCGCGGCCTGTCGGTGGACGGCCGCTGCCGCTCGTTCTCGGCCGACGCCGACGGTACGGGCTTCGCCGAGGGTGTCGGCGTGTTGCTCGTCGAGCGGCTCTCGGACGCGCAGCGGCTCGGCCACCCGGTGCTGGCCGTGCTGCGTGGTTCGGCGGTGAACCAGGACGGTGCGTCGAACGGTCTGACCGCGCCGAACGGTCCGTCGCAGGAGCGCGTCATCCGGCAGGCGTTGGCGAGCGCCCGTCTGACGACCGCGGATGTGGACGTGGTCGAGGCGCACGGGACGGGGACGCGTCTGGGTGACCCGATCGAGGCGCAGGCGCTGCTGGCCACCTACGGCCAGGACCGGCCCACCGACCGGCCTTTGTGGCTGGGCTCGATCAAGTCCAACATCGGCCACACGCAGGCCGCTGCCGGTGTCGCGGGTGTCATCAAGATGGTGATGGCGATGCGGCACGGCGTGCTGCCGCGCACCCTGCACGTGGATGAGGCGTCGCCGCACGTGGAGTGGGACGCGGGTGCGGTGGAGCTGCTGACGCGTGAGCGTGAGTGGCAGGACGCGGGTCGCCCGCGCCGGGCGGGCGTGTCGTCGTTCGGCGTCAGCGGGACCAATGCGCACGTGATCATCGAGCAAGCACCTGCTGCGGTGGAGGAGGCCCCCGAGGCGGAGGGGGCTCTGGCGCCTGCGGTCTCCGAGGCGCCGGTGGCGGTGTCGGGTGTGGTGCCGTGGGTGGTGTCGGGTCGTGGTGTGGAGGCGGTGGCGGGTCAGGCGGCGCGGCTGCTGACGGCTGTCGGGGTGGACGAGGGCCTGTCGCCGGTTGATGTGGGTGTGTCGTTGGTGTCCTCGCGTGCGGTGTTCGAGGACCGTGCGGTGGTGCTGGGTGAGGACCGGGACGGTCTGCTGGCCGGGCTCGGGGCCCTCGCTGATGGTGTTGATGCTGCTGGTGTGGTGCGTGGTCGGGCGGGTGCGGGGGGCCGTCTGGCGGTGCTGTTCACCGGACAGGGCTCCCAGCGGGCCCGCATGGGAGCCCGCCTCTACGCGACACAGCCGGTGTTCGCGGCGGCGTTCGACGAGGTGTCCGCCGCTCTGGACGCTCATCTTCCCCGCGCGCTGAAGGACGTGCTGTTCGCTGACGACGGGGAACTGGACCAGACCCTCTACACGCAGGCGGCACTGTTCGCCGTCGAGACGGCCCTGTTCCGTCTGGTGCAGGCGCACGGTGTGACGCCGCAGGTGGTGGGCGGGCATTCGATCGGCGAGGTCACCGCCGCGCACGTGGCCGGTGTCCTGTCGCTGGCGGACGCGGCGCGTCTGGTGACCGCGCGTGGCCGGCTGATGCAGGCGGCGCGCGCGGACGGGGTGATGGTCGCGGTCGAGGCCACCGAGGCCGAGGTCCTGCCGCTACTGGAGGGCTGCGAGGACACACTGTCGATCGCCGCCGTTAACGGCCCCACCTCCGTCGTGATCTCCGGCGACGCCGCCACCGCCGACGTTGTCGCCGCCCACTTCAAGGGCCTGGGCAGGCGCACCCGTCATCTGACGGTCTCCCACGCCTTCCACTCCCCGCACATGGACGGCGTGCTGGAAGAGTTCACCCACGAAATCAGCTCGATGACCTTCCAGGAGCCGTCCATCCCGGTGTTGTCGAACGTCACCGGGACCATCGCCACCACCGAGCAGCTGACCTCACCCGCCTACTGGGCCGGGCACATCCGCGCCACCGTCCGCTTCCACCAGGGCATCCACCACCTCCACGCACAAGAAGGCATCACCGCGTTCCTCGAACTCGGGCCGGACCCGGTCCTGACCGCCCTGACCCGCACCACCCTCACCGACACAGACACCGACGTGCTGGCGGTCGCGGCACTGCGCAAGGACAAGCCCGAGGACGAAACATTCCTGGCCGCCCTCGCACACCTGTGGACCACCGGCACCCCCGTCAACTGGGAACAGACCCACACCCTCACCAACGGCAACATCGTCGACCTGCCCACCTACGCCTTCCAGCGCCGCCGCTACTGGCTGGCGGCACCGGTTGCTACCGGTGACGCGGCGGGCCTGGGTCTGACTGTGGCCGGACACGGTCTGCTGGGTGCAACGGTGGATCTGGCCGACGAGGGCGGTGCGGTGTTCACCGGGCGCCTGTCGCGCACCGCGCAGCCCTGGCTGGCCGATCACGCCGTCTTCGGCAATGTCCTGCTGCCGGGGACCGCGTTCGTCGACCTCGCCATCGCGGCCGGTGACCACCTCGGCGCCGGACACCTCGAAGACCTCACCCTCCACGCGCCCCTCACCATCCCCGAGGCCGAGGGCGTCCACCTGCAGATCACCCTCACCCCGGACGAGAACGACGCCTTCACCCTCGCCGTGCACTCCCGCGCAGGGAACGGCGAGGGCGTGTGGACCAGGCACGCCACCGGCAGCCTGACCACCCAGGCCACCACACCCGCGCCCACCACCGGCGCGTGGCCGCCCGCCGGCGCAGAGCGGATCGACCTCGACGGCCTCTACGACCGGCTCGCCGCGCGCGGCTACGAGTACGGCCCGCTGTTCCAGGGCCTGCACACCGCCTGGCGCACCGGCAACGGCGACCTGCACGCCGAGATCACCCTCCCCGAAGACGACACCGACACCACCGGCTTCGGCGTGCATCCGGCACTTCTCGACGCCGCCCTGCACACCCTCCTGGCGGACCAGACCGAGCACCGCGTCATCCTGCCCTTCGCATGGAGCGGTGTCACACTCCACGCCACCGGCGCGACGAGCCTGCGCGTCCACTGGCAGACCACCGGCGACAACACCTACACCCTCGACGCCACCGACCCGGCCGGCACCCCCGTCATCGGCGTGGAGTCGCTCACCGTCCGGGAGATCACCCCCGACCAGCTCGCCGCGCTGAACCCGGGTGCCCGGCCGCTGTACGCGGTCGACTGGGTGCCCGCCCGCGCCGACCGGGACGCGGTGTCCGGGCTGCGGGCGATCCTGGGGGCGGACCCCTTCGACCTGGGCGGCGTGTGGGGCGCGGGGCCGGTGTTCGCGGGCCTCGCCGAGCTGCGAGAGGCTCTGGCGTCCGGTGCCCCGGCTCCGGACACGGTGTTCGTCACCCGGATGTCGGAGAAGCCGGAGTCCGGCTTCGACGGTGCCCGTGCGGCGACGTACGAGCTGCTGGCCCTGGTGCAGGAGTGGCTGGCCGAGCGGGCACTGGCCGACTCGCGGCTGGTCGTGGTGACGCGCGGGGCGATCGCCGTCGGCACGGCGGAGGACGTGCCGGACCTCGCGCACGCGCCGCTGTGGGGCATGCTGCGGTCGGTGCAGTCCGAGCACCCCGGCCGGGTCGTCCTGCTGGACGTGGACGGCTGCCCGGCGAGCCTGCGGGCCGTCCCGGCGGCCCTGGCGGCCGGGGAGCCGCAGCTCGCGCTCCGGGAGGGCAGGGCCTCCGTGCCGAGGCTGGCGGCCGTGGTGCCGCGGCAGGGCGCGGTGGTGGTCCCCGCCGGTGCCGGGCTGGACCCCGAGGGTACCGTGCTGGTGACCGGCGGGACCGGGACGTTGGGCGCCCTGGTCGCCCGGCACCTGGTGGAGCGGCACGGTGTAGGCCGGCTGCTGTTGGTCAGCCGGAGCGGGCGCGCGGCCGCGGGCGCGGACGGGCTGCTGGCCGACCTGGCCGCGCTGGGCGCGTCGGTGGAACTGGTCTCCGGCGACGTCGCCGATCGTGAGGTGCTGGCCGGGATCCTGGCGTCCGTGCCGGCGGAGCACCCGCTGACCGCCGTGGTGCACGCGGCGGGCGTGCTGGACGACGGGGTGTTCGACTCGCTCACGCCAGAGCGCTTCGACACGGTGTGGGGCCCGAAGGCCGATGCGGCGCACCACCTGCACGAGCTGACGGACGGTCTGGAACTCGCCGCCTTCGTGCTGTTCTCCTCCTTCGCGGGGGTGAGCGGCAGCGCGGGTCAGGCGAACTACGCGGCGGCCAACGCGTTCCTCGACGCGCTCGCCCAGCACCGCCGGGCCCGTGGACTGACCGCGACCTCGGTGGCCTGGGGCCTGTGGGCGCAGGACAGTGGTATGACGGGTCACCTGGACGCCGCGAATCTGGCCCGGGTGGAGCGGGGCGGTCTGCTGCCGCTCTCGGCCGAGCTGGGCCTGGAGCTGTTCGACCGGTCGCTGGACCGGTCGGTGGCGGGGGAGCGGCCGTCGCTGGTGGCGGTGGACCTGAGCCTGCCCGCGCTGCACGCCCGTGCGGCCGCCGGCGTGCTGCCCGCGCTGCTGGCCGGGCTGGTGCGGGTGCGCCGCCGGGGCGCGGTGGAGTCCGGGACGGTGGGGCTGGCCGGGCTGGCGGAGCTGGACGCGGGCGGGCAGACGGCGCTGGTGCTGGACCTGGTGCGCGGTCTGGTGGCCGCCGTGCTGGGGCACTCGGAGGCGGAAGGCGTCGACGCGGACCGGGCGTTCAAGGAGCTCGGCTTCGACTCGCTCACGGCGGTCGAGCTGCGCAACCGGTTGAACGCGGCCACCGGGCTGCGACTGCCGGCGACGCTGGTGTTCGACTACCCGACGCCGGCCGCGCTGGCCGCGTTCGTCCGGGACTCGATCGCGCCGGAGCCGGCGGATCCGGCCGAGGCGGCGGTGACGGCGGCCATGGCGGAGCTGGAACGGCTGGAGGCGAGCCTGGCGGCGGTGCCGTCGGAGCCGGGGCCGCGCGGGGCGATTACAGCGCGGCTTCAGAACGTCCTGCTGAAGTGGAACGAGGCGCAAGGTCGGACCGCGCACGAGGGGACCGAGACCGAGGACCGGCTGCGGGACGCCTCGGCCGCCGAGATCTTCGACTTCATCGACACCCAGCTCGGACGGGCCGGCAGCTGACCGGACCGGACGCAGCAGACCCGTTGGACGTTGCCCGGAGGGCGTTGCAGCATGTCAGACAGCAATGAAGAGAAGCTGGTCGAGTACCTCAAGTGGGTGACGGCCGATCTGCAGAAGACCCGTCAGCGGCTGGTCGAGCTGGAGGCCGGTCAGCAGGAGCCGATCGCGATCATCGGGATGGCCTGCCGGTTCCCGGGCGGGGTCCGCACCCCGGAGGAGCTCTGGCGGCTGGTCGACGGCGGCGTCGACGCGGTGGCGGGTTTCCCGGTCGACCGAGGCTGGGACCTGGAGGCCCTGTACGACGCGGACCCGGAGCGGACCGGCACCTCGTACACCCGTCAGGGCGGGTTCCTGCACGACGCGGGCGAGTTCGATCCGGCGTTCTTCGGGATCAGCCCGCGCGAGGCGACGGCGACCGACCCGCAGCAGCGGCTGCTGCTGGAGACGGCCTGGGAGGCCTTCGAGCGGGCCGGGGTCGATCCGGCGTCCCTGCGCGGCAGCCGGACGGGCGTCTTCGCGGGCGTCATGTACAGCGACTACGCGGGGCGTTTCGAGCAGGCTCCGGAGGAATACGAGGCGTTCCTCGGCAACGGCAGCGCCGGCAGCGTCGCTTCCGGGCGGGTGTCCTACACCTTCGGCCTGGAGGGGCCGGCGGTGAGCGTGGACACCGCCTGTTCGTCCTCGCTGGTGGCGATGCACCTGGCGAGCCGGTCGCTGCGGCAGGGGGAGACGGACCTCGCACTGGCGGGCGGCGTGGCGGTGATGGCCACACCGGGGCTCTTCGTGGAGTTCAGCCGCCAGCGCGGGCTCTCCCCGGACGGCCGGTGCCGGTCCTTCGCGGACGCGGCGGACGGCACCGGCTTCTCGGAAGGGGCTGGGCTGCTCCTGCTGGAGCGGCTGACGGACGCGCGGCGCAACGGCCACCCGGTGCTCGCAGTGATCCGCAGTACCGCGGTGAACCAGGACGGCGCCTCCAACGGGTTGACCGCGCCGAACGGGCCGGCCCAGGCCCGGGTGATCCGCCAGGCGCTCGCCGACGCGGGCCTGGAGACGGGCGACGTGGACGCGGTCGAGGCGCACGGCACCGGGACGACGCTGGGTGACCCGATCGAGGCGCAGGCGCTGCTGGCCACGTACGGGCAGGGCCGGACGGCGGGCCGTCCGCTGTGGCTGGGGTCGATCAAGTCGAACATCGGCCACACCCAGGCGGCGGCCGGCGCGGCGGGCGTCATCAAGATGGTGATGGCGATGCGCAACGGGACGCTGCCGAAGAGCCTGCACATCGACGCGCCGTCCGCCCAGGTGGACTGGGCGGCCGGCGCGGTGGAGCTGCTGACCGAGGCACGGCCGTGGGAGGACGCGGGGCGTCCGCGCCGGGCGGGGGTGTCCTCGTTCGGCATCAGCGGCACCAACGCCCACGTGATCATCGAGGAGGCGCCCGCTCCCGCCGCCCCGGCCGAGGAGCCGGACGGGGTGCCGGCCGGCGAACCGGCCGGGGCGGTCACCGCGTCCGCGTGGCCGCTCTCCGCGCGCACCGAGACGGCCCTGCGCGAGCAGGCCGAGCGGCTGGCGGCGTACGCCGCCGAGCGGGAGGACGTCACCGAGGCCGAGATCGCCCACGTGCTGGCGGGCAGGCCGGAGTTCGACCACCGCGCGGTGGTCGTGGCGGGGGACCGCGCCCAGCGGCTGAGCGCGCTGCGGGTGCTGAGCAGGGACGGTTCGGGTCCGGGGATCGTCAGCGGGCGCGGCCACGGCCGCCCGGACGGCAGGACGGCCTTCCTGTTCACCGGGCAGGGCAGTCAGCGGCTCGGCATGGGGCGCCAACTGTACGCGGAGGACCAGGTGTTCGCCCGGGCGCTGGAGCAGGTCGCGGAGCGGCTGGACCAGCGTCTGGAGCGTCCGCTGTTCGAGGTGCTGTTCGCCGCGCCGCGCTCGCCCGAGGCCGCGCTGCTGGACCGCACCGATTACACCCAGGCCGCGCTGTTCGCGGTCGAGGTGGGCCTGTACCGGATGCTGGAGCACCGGGGCGTCACGCCGGACTACCTGCTCGGCCACTCGGTCGGCGAGGTGGCTGCGGCCCACGTCGCCGGGGTGCTGTCCCTGGACGACGCCGCCACGCTGGTGGAGGCGCGCGGGCGGTTGATGCAGTCGGCCCGCGGCGACGGCTCGATGGTGGCGCTCCAGGCGTCCGAAGAGGAGACGCTGGCCCTGCTGGCCGGCTTCGAGGACCTGATAGCCGTCGCCGCGGTCAACGGTCCGAACGCGACGGTGATCTCCGGTGACGCCGCGGCGGTCGCCGAGGTCGCCGGCAAGTGGCGGGCCTCGGGGCACCGCACCAAGCGGCTGAAGGTCAGTCACGCCTTCCACTCGGCGCACATGGACGGGGTCCTGGCCGAGTTCCGGGAGGTGATCGCCGGGCTGGAGTTCCACGAGCCGGCCATCCCGGTGGTCTCCAACGTCACCGGCGTGGTGGCCACGTCGGAGCAGCTGCGCTCGCCGGAGTACTGGGCGCGGCAGATTCGCGGCACCGTGCGGTTCCTGGACGGCGTCCGCTTCCTGGAGGGCCAGGGCGTGCGGGCCTTCCTGGAACTGGGGCCGGATGCGGTGCTGACCGCGATGGCCAGGGACGGCCTGGCGGCCGAGCCGGCGCTGCTGGCGCCACTGCTGCGCGGTGACCGCCCCGAGGCGGTGGCGGTGCAGAACGCCCTGGCCCAGATCTGGGTGCGGGGCGGTTCGGTGGACTGGCGGGCCGGGACGCGGCCCGCGCGCGACCTGCGAGCGGATCTGCCGACCTACGCGTTCCAGCGCCGGCGCTACTGGCTGGAGGCGCCCCGCCACCGGGCGGAGTCCGGGGCGGCACAGGACGAGGGTTTCTGGAACCTGGTCGACGGTGGGGATGTGCCGGGCCTCGCGGCGGCGCTGGGGCTGGACGTGGCGGGACGGGGGGCGCTGGAGCGGCTGCTGCCGGCGCTGTCCGGCCGACGGCGCAGTGCCGGCTGGCGCTACCGTGCGGGCTGGCAGCCGGTGCCGGAGAGCGGATCGCCGCGTCCGTCGGGCGATTGGCTGCTGGTCCTCCCGGAGTCCGACGCCGACCACCCGTGGGCCGTGGCCGCGCAGCGGGTGCTGGGCGCGGGCGGCGGCCGGGTGGTGCGGGTGGTGCTGGGCCGGGCCGACGACCAGCCCGAGGTGATGCTCGGCCGGCTCGTGTCCGCGGTCGAGCGGGAGCGGGCGCAGGTCGCGGGCGTGCTGTCGCTGCTCGCGCTCGACACCGCTCCGCACCCGTGGGAGGGGACCCTGCCGAGCGGGGTGCTGACCTCCTTGATGCTGGATCATCAGATGACCGAGATGGCCCTCGACGTGCCGCTCTGGTGCGTGACATCGGGCGCGGTGTCCGTGGCGGGCGAGGCGCCGGACGCGGAGCAGGCGTTGGCGCGGGGTGCGCTGGTGTCGGCGTACGCCGAGCCGCACCTGCGTGCGGGCGGCCAGATCGACGTTGCCGGTGTGCCGGACGAGGCCGGGGAACGCAGGCTCGCCCGGATCCTGGCCGGGGGCGGCGACGGCGAGGACCAGCTGGCGGTCCGTCCGGACGGTACCTTCGCCCGGCGCCTGGTCCGGGCGCCGCGGGCGGACGAGGCCGGGCAGCGGGCGTGGCGGCCGGGCGGCACCGTGCTGGTGGTCGGCGAGCAGTCGGCCCCCGTGGTCCGCTGGCTGGCGGGTACCGGCGCGCGCAGCCTGCTGCTGACGGCCGAACCGGGGGCGGGGCTGCTGGCGGAGCTGGCCGAGGCGGACGTCCGGGTGACGGTCGGCTCGGGTGACTTCACCGAGGCGGGCCCGCTGACCGAGCTGCTGGCCGAGGCGCCGCAGGAGTACCCGGTCACGGCGGTGGTGTACGCGGGCGGCGGTCGGCGTGAGGCAGACCCGGGCAACCGGAAGGGCCGGCTGGCCCGGCTCAGCCGGGTGGTGGCCGGCCTGCGCGCCCTGGAGGAGGCGACGGCGGGGCTGGACCTGGAGGTCTTCCTGCTGCTCGCGGGGACGGTCGGCATCCTGGGCGAGCCGGGGACCGCCGGTGAGGCGGCCGGCGCGGCGTACGCGGAGGCTCTGGTGCTGCGGCGCCGGGCTGCCGGGCTGTCTGCGGCCTCGGTGGTCAGGGGCCCGTGGGCGGGCGAGGAGGGGGCGGCCCTCGCGGGGCTGCGGGTGATGGCCCCCGAACCGGCGCTGGGCCGGGTCGACCCCCTGGGTGAGACGGTCTCGCAGGTGGTTCTGGACCTCGACTGGTCCGCGCTGTCGGTGCAGGGGCTCGCCCCGCTGTTGCGGGCGCTGCCGGAGGCCGGTGAGCTGCTGGAGGCGGCGGTCCCGGCCGGCGCGTCGGCGGCCGGGGGCGTTGCCCCGGGGCTGCGGGAGCGGCTGGGCGGGCTGGACGCCGGTGGCCAGGAGGAGGTGCTGGGGGAGCTGGTACGGAGTCTGTCGGCGGAGGTGCTGGGGCACGGCGATCCGGCCGCGCTGGACCTCGAACTGACCTTCGTCGACGCCGGGTTCTCGTCCTTCACGGCCCTCGAGCTGCGTAACCGGCTCTGCGAGGCCACCGGTCTGGTACTGCCCCCGGTGGTGGTGCTGGACCATCCGACGCCCGCCGCTCTGGTCGCGTTCCTGCGGGAGGAGATGGCCGCCGTCTGACGTCCCCGCAGATCAGCGGCGTTGCGCGGATCACATTCGTATGTAAGTAGTTTCGCAGATGTGTGGACACCTGCATCTACGCGAAGCTGATGCGAGAGGCAACGGAGCCCTGTCGGAAACGGCAGGGCCTCGTTGTGTGCGCAGCGAATGCGATACGGGGGAACAGTGACGTTTGCATCTGTCAGTAGTGATGTCTTCCGCCGAGTCTTCCGACACCACGCGAGCGGGGTCGCCGTGGTCACGAGCCACGACGAGAAGCCGACCGGTTTCACGGCGACCTCGGTGGTGTCCCTGTCCGCGGATCCACCACTGCTCTCGTTCGGACTCAGCTGTACCGCCTCGTCCTGGCCCGCGTTCGCGGCGGCCGACCATGTCGCGGTGCACCTGCTCACCGAGGAGCAGCAGGAGCTGGCCGCCACGTTCGCCCGGAGCGGGATCGACCGCTTCGCCGCGCCCACCGCGTGGCGCCCGGGACCGTACGGCGTCCCGGTGCTCGAGGGCGTGCTGGCCCTCCTCGTATGCCGGGTGGTCGACCGGGTGTCGACCGGTGACCACACGCTGGTGATCGCCGAGCCGAGGCACACCGAGTACCGCGAGGACGGCCGTCCGCTGCTTTACCACGACGGGCAGTTCCAGACCCTCTCGGGCTGATGTGCGCGCGGGGGACGAGTTCAGTTTGTTCGACGAACAAAAACGGGGAGTCTGCGATGCGGTACGAAATCATGGGTGGTCTGCGGGTGTGCGACGGCGACGCCGTCTCCGTCGTCAGCGCGCGGAAGATGGAGACGCTGTTGGCGGTCCTGCTGATCCGCGCGGGCCAGGTGGTGACGGTGTCCCAGTTCACCGCGGAACTCTGGGAGGAGAGGCCACCCAGGAGAGCGACCGCCGCGCTGCACGTCTACATCTCACAGCTGCGCAAGTTCCTCGACCGGCCCGGCCGGACGGACAACCCCATCACCACCCGCTCGCCCGGCTATCTGCTGAGCCTGGGGCACGACACGCTGGACGTCCACGAGTTCCAGCAGCTGATGACCCAGGGCCGGGCGGCCATGAAGCGCGACCGGTACGAGGAGGCCTCGGTCGTGCTGGGCGAGGCGCTGGCGCTGTGGCGCGGCCCAGTGCTCAGCGAGCTGCGGCTCGGCCCGATCGTCAACTCCTTCGCCGCGTGGGCGGAGGAGGCGCGGCTGGAGTGCATCGAGATGCGGATGGACGCCGACCTGGTGCTGGGCCGCCACCGCGAGCTCGTCTCCCAGCTCTACAGCCTGACGGCGGAGCACCCGCTGCGCGAGGCGTTCCACCGGCAGCTGATGCTGGCCCTGTACCGCTCGGAGCGCCAGAGCGACGCGCTGCGGGCCTATGTCAACGCCCGGGAGATCCTCAACGCCGAGCTGGGTATCGAGCCCGGCCGGGTGCTGCGCGACCTCCAGCGCTCCATTCTGCTGGACGACGGCCGGCTGGACCTGCTGCGCGCGAGCTGAACCCTCCGCCCGGACCGGCCCCGCCCAGGTGGGGCAGGTGTCCGCCGCGGACGGCGAAACGGCGGTGGGGTGCCCCGACCGGGGCACCCC
>NZ_JBSGWY010000081.1:0-14174 GCF_053609145.1 Streptomyces sp. NPDC054961
CTGGACGGCCGTTCCAGCGTCAAGGTCCACACCGGCCAGGGCCGTGACACCCACCGCGACGTCTACCAGGACCGCCGCCACCAGATCTGGGACGAGCGCGACACCGCCACCCTCCGCGACAACCGCGGCAACGTCATCGACACCGAGTCCTGGGGCCGCCGCGGTCGCCACCACGGCCGCTAGTCCCCTCCGGCAGCCGCACCCGCGAGGGCCACGAGCTGCCACCAGCTGAACGGCGTGCCACGGCAAACCAGCCGCGGCACGCCACACGTGTGAGGACGGGCATCCCGCCTCCGCCGCCCGTTTCGGGCGACGTCCGCGCGTCGAGGCCTCCGCCCGTCCGCCCGCGACGCGAGCGCGGGGCGGTCGTCCGACCCTGGTCGTGACGCCGTACACCCGGTCGGCAGATCCGGGATCCCGGATCTTCCCCTTCCCCGAGTCGGGCATCATGTCCGAGTTCCCCACGGCGGGGACGGAGGGCGGGAGGCGATCGCATGGTGCAGTGGCGGCTACTCAGTTCCGGTGCCAGGCCCGTGCCGAACCCGGTCGCGGCCCCTTCCGTGTGGGCCGTCGCGGGTGTGACCGCACTCGTCCTGGTCACCGTCCTCAACTACCTCAACGGCGAGGGGAGCCCCACCGTCGACCTGCTGGTGCTGTGCGGCCTCGTCGCCGCACTGAGCACGGGAGCCGGGCTCTGCGCGGCGCCTGGTACCGCCCTGGTCTGCTGGCTGATCCTCAACGGCTTCGCCACGCCGCCCATGGGCGAGCTGACGTGGGCGACGGGCTACGACGTGGGGCGCCTCGGGTGTCTCCTGGTGGCGGCGAGCACCGGAACCGTCATCGGCCGCCTCGCCGCCGCCCGCGCCGCTTACCGAAGCCTCACGCGTGACGTGTGATGTCTGACGTCTGACGTCTGACGTTTGAGCCTGACGTCTGACGTGGTTCCTTGCGGCATGCGCTGACGGGTCCCGCGACCGCGCGGATCAGGACGTACGCCGCGCCTCGAACCCGGTCCCGGCCCGTCGCGCGGACCGGTAGCCGGGCGTGAGATCCGCAGGTGGGCGGCCCGGGACGGTGTGGCCGGAACTCGACCGAGGTGGGTGAACGGGCGGCTACCTACTGGTAACTTGCCGGAGTTGATCAAGGTCGGGGCCGTGGCCGACCACGCTCCCGGCCGCAGCCACCCCCTCAGTCAAGGAACCACATTGGCACGCACCGTCCGCACGACGGCCCTCGTCACCACATCGGCCCTCGCGCTCGGCCTCTCCCTCCTCGGCGCCGCCCCCGCGTCCGCCGCGGACGCCCCGACACCGCACCTGGACGCGGTCGAGCAGACCCTGCGCCAGGTCTCGCCGGGTCTGGAGGGCTCGGTCTGGGAACGCACCTCCGGCAACCGGCTCGGCTCGTCCCGGCCCGGGGGCGCCGACTGGCTGCTCCAGACCCCCGGCTGCTGGGGCGATGCCGCGTGCGCCGACCGGCCCGGATCGCGCCGTCTCCTGGAGAAGATGCGCCAGGACCTCGCCGCCGCCCGCGAGACGGTGGACATATCCACGCTCGCGCCCTTCCCCAACGGCGGCTACCAAGAGGCGATCATCGCGGGCCTCAGGGAATCCGCCGAGAAGGGCAACCGGCTGAAGGTGCGCGTCATGGTGGGCGCCGCGCCCCTCTACCACTCCACGGTGATCCCCTCGGCCTACCGTGACGAGGTGCTCGCCAAGCTGGGCCCGGCCGCCGCGGGCAACATCACCCTCAACGTGGCCTCGATGACCACCTCGAAGACCGCCTTCTCCTGGAACCACTCCAAACTGGTCGTGGTGGACGGCAGTTCGGTGATCACCGGCGGCATCAACAGCTGGAAGGACGACTACCTCGAGACCTCCCATCCGGTGAGCGACGTCGACCTCGCGCTGTCCGGGCCCGCCGCGGGCTCCGCGGGCCGCTACCTGGACTCCCTGTGGGACTGGACCTGTCACAACAAGAACAACTGGAGCGCGGTCTGGTTCGCCGCGTCACCCGGCGCGGACTGCATGCCCTCCCTGCCCCGGCCCGCCTCCCCGCAGGGCGGCGGGAACGTGCCCGCACTCGCCGTCGGCGGCCTCGGCGTGGGCATCCGGCAGAGCGACCCCACCTCCTCCTTCCGCCCGGTCCTGCCGACGGCCGGCGACACCAAGTGCGGGATCGGGGTACACGACAACACCAACGCCGACCGGGACTACGACACCGTCAACCCGGAGGAGAGCGCCCTGCGCGCCCTGGTCTCCAGCGCGACCTCGCACGTCGAGATCTCCCAGCAGGACGTGCACGCCACCTGCCCGCCGCTGCCCCGTTACGACGTACGCCTCTACGACGCCCTCGCCGCGAAGCTCGCCTCCGGGGTGAAGGTGCGCATCGTGGTGAGCGACCCGGCGAACCGCGGCACGATCGGCAGCGGCGGCTACTCGCAGATCAAGTCGCTCACCGAAGTGAGCGACGCCCTGCGCGGCCGGCTCACGGCCCTGACCGGTGACGGCGCCCGGGCGCGGACGGCCCTGTGCGAGAACCTCCAGCTGGCGACGTTCCGCGCCTCCGACCAGCCGACCTGGGCGGACGGCAAGCCGTACGCCCAGCACCACAAGCTGGTCTCGGTCGACGGATCGGCCTTCTACGTCGGATCCAAGAACCTGTACCCGTCCTGGCTGCAGGACTTCGGGTACGTCGTCGAGAGCCCGGCCGCGGCCGGACAGCTGAAGAGCGACCTGCTGGACCCGCAGTGGCGGTACTCCCAGGCCACGGCGACGTACGACTACACCCGAGGCCTCTGCCAGGGCTGACGGTTTCCCGGCCGCGCGCGGGACGGTAGCGGGCCGCGCGCGGGCCGGGAGCAGGACGACAGGGGACGCCCGCGTGCCCGGGGTCGGCCCCGGGGATCGTTGCCCGGTACAGTCGGCTCGCTCCTCAGTTCGGTCCGGACCGGGCCCGGGGCGCCTGTCACTTACTCTCGCGTTCCGGCCAGGAGACGTCATGACCAGTACGCAAGAGCCGGCCGGGCTGACCGCGCAGGATCCTCAGCCACTGCGGGTGCCGTCGGCCGAGGTCAAGGTGGCACGGCTGCGGCGGCGCCTGGAACGCCTGATCGGGATCGCGGCGACCGAAGGCAACGCGCTCACCCCGTTGCGCAACGGGGACGAGATCTTCACCGCGATGCTGGCCGGCATCCACCGCGCCCGGCACACGGTGGACATGATGACGTTCGTGTACTGGAAGGGCGACATCGCCCGCGACTTCGCGCGGGCACTCGCCGAGCGGGCTCGCGCCGGCGTGCGCGTCCGGCTGCTTCTGGACGGCTTCGGCAGCCGCCTGATCGAAAGGGAGCTGCTGGACGAGATGGAGAAGGCCGGAGTGCAGGTGGCCTGGTTCCGCAAGCCGCTCTATCTCTCCCCTCTCAAGCAGAACCACCGCTGCCACCGCAAGGTCCTGGTCGTCGACGAGGAGACCGCGTTCACGGGCGGGGTCGGGATCGCCGAGGAATGGTGCGGCGACGCGCGCAACGAGAACGAATGGCGCGACACGCACGTCGAAGTCCGCGGACCCGCGGTCGACGGGATCGCCGCGGCGTTCGCGCAGAACTGGGCCGAGTGCCACGACGAACTCTTCGACGACCGCGACCGGTTCATCGACCACCGCCCGCAGGGCGACGCGATCGTCCAGGTCGTGCGCGGCTCCGCCAGCTTCGGCTGGCAGGACATGCAGACGCTGATGCGGGTCATGCTGGAGTCCGCCGAGGAACGCTTCCGCCTGTCCACCGCCTACTTCTCGCCGGACACGTACTTCATCGAGCTGCTCTGCGCCACCGCCCGGCGCGGGGTCGAGGTGGAGATCCTGCTCCCGGGCCCCCACACCGACAAACGCGTGTGCCAGCTGGCCGGCCAGCACCACTACGAGGACCTCACCTCCTGCGGAGTGAAGATCTACCAGTACCAGCCGACGATGATGCACGCCAAGGTCATCACCGTCGACCACGTCGCCGCACTGATCGGCTCGACCAACTTCAACCGCCGCTCCCTGGACCACGACGAGGAGGTCATGCTCGCCGTCCTCGACGAGCGGTTCACCGGCGTCCTCGACGGACACTTCGACGAGGACATCGCCGTGAGCGAGCTCATCCAGGAAGGCCGCTGGAAGAGGCGCCCCGCCCTCCAGCGCGCCCGGGAACTGGCCGTGCAGCCCATCCGCCGCTTCCTGTGACCTGACCTGCGCAGATCCGAGCAGACCAGATCCGAGCAGACCAGATCCGACCGCACACGGTCACGGACGGCGCGGACGGGGCGGACGGGGCGGGTCACGTCTCCAGTGAGGGAAGCCCGTCCGGTGCCGGGCAGATCCGGCGCCCCGCGTGATCGAACACGTACAGCTGTCCCAGATCCACCAGCAGCGGGATCTGGGCCCCCGCCCGCACCCGGACGTGCGGTCCCGTGCGCACCACGAGGTCGCTGCGCACGGTCCCCCGCCCTGCGGGAGCGGCGTTCACGTCGGCGTCCCGCGCCGGTTCCGGCGGCGTCTCCAGAACCGCTACCGCACCGGACAGCCGTTCCATGGCCCGGTCCCTGAGCCGGCCGAAGCCGCTCTGCTGCTGCCGGTGGCTGCGCCGGGGAGCGGCCGGGTGCCTCGCCGATTCCAGGTCCGGCACGACCGCGGGGCGTGAACCGGTGTCCACGTGTACCAGCGCCTCGTGGCCCTGGTACTCGACGTGCTCGACGATGCCCGTCATCGCCACCTCGCCCGGCAGCGCCTGGCTCGGAGGTGCGATCCTGACCGCCTCCGAACGCAGGCCGACGATGATCGGCCGCTCCTGCTGGATCCGGAGCAGTTGGTGATCGGTACTGAGGGGTTCGGGCAGGGGGAGCCGATGCCGTCCCAGATCCACCGACATCCCGCCGCCCAGCGGCGCGTGGACCACCGCCTGGAGCAGGCTGATCCGGGGAGTCCCGATGAACGCCGCCACGAACACGTTCGCCGGCAGGGCGTAGGTGTCACGCGGCGAGCTGACCTGCTGCAGGACACCGCCCCGCATCACCGCCACCCGGTGTCCCAGGGACATGGCCTCGGACTGATCGTGCGTCACGTAGACCGTGGTGACACCCAGCTCGGCCGTCAGCCGCGAGATCTCGGCCCGCAGATGACTGCGCAGCTTCGCGTCCAGACTGGAGAGCGGCTCGTCCATCAGGAACACCGACGGCTGCCGCGAGATGGCCCGGCCCATCGCGATCCGCTGGCGCTCGCCGCCCGAGAGCTGTCCCGGAAAGCGGTCGAGAAGGTCCTCGATGCCCAGCATCCGGGCCGTCGCCTCCACCTGCGGGTCGTGATCACCACGGGGATCGCGCAGCTTCAGTGGAAAGCCGATGTTGGCCCGGCCCGTCATGTTCGGATACAGCGCGAAACTCTGGAACACCATCGCGATGTCACGCTGGCTCGGCGGCGTGTGGTTGGCGTACTCGCCGTCCAGGAACAACGCACCCTCGGTGATGTCCTCCAGCCCCGCGATCATGCGCAGGACAGTGGACTTGCCGCAGCCCGAAGGCCCGAGCAGAACCAGGAACTCGCCCGGCTCGACGGTGAGGGAGACGCGCTCGACGGCGTAGGAGTTCCGCTCGTACCTCTTGCTGACATCACGCAACGTGATGGTTCGACTCATGACGATCCGCCTGGAGCTCAGAATGGTGGAGTGAGAGGGGGGTGGGGGAGGCGCGGTCAGAAGTTAGCCCACGTCACGGCGTGAGGGGAACACCTGGAGCAAGATCGAGGGGGGACGGGCCCGAGGCGGTCATCAGGGCGCGCACACAGGCGAGTTGGCGTACGCGCATCCGCGCCCGCGCCCACCGCCGTGGGATCCGCCCGCGGTGTCGCAGCCGGCGGGGACAGCACGGCGGCCGGTGCCCCTCCCGCAGGGTGGGAGAGGCACCGGCCGTGGTTTTCCAGCCGACGGAACGTCTTCGCCGCACGTCGGCGCGGCTCGCAGGGGCTACACGTCGCCCGGAGCGCGCAGTTCGCCCGTCCGTGCCACGGCCGCGTACCAGCGCGCGCTCGACTTGGGTGTGCGCTCCAGCGTCTCGTAGTCGACGTGGACGGCGCCGAACCGTTTGGCGTACCCGTACGCCCACTCGAAGTTGTCGAGCAGCGACCAGAGGAAGTAGCCGCGCACGTCCACTCCGGCTTCGATCGCCCGGTGCAACGCGTCGAGGTGGGCGTGGATGTAGCCGGCGCGTTCCGGGTCGTGGACCGTGCCGTCCGGGCCCACCTCGTCCTCGTACGCCGCCCCGTTCTCGCTGACGACCAGCGGCAGTCCGGGATACCGGGCGGCGGTCCGGGTCAACAGGTCGTACAACGCGCTCGGGTCGACCGCCCAGCCCATCGCCGTGCGTTCGCCCGGGGCCCGGTGGAAGGCGATGTCGTCGGCGCCGGGCCAGGGGGAGTGCTCGCTGTTGCCGTGGCCGTCGTCCTGCGGTTTCTCCGCGCCCTTCGCGACGTGCGAGACGACCGTCGGGGTGTAGTAGTTGACGGCGAGCAGGTCCAGCGGCTGGTGGGTCGTGGCCGTGTCGCCGTCCCGGACGAAGGACCAGTCCGTCAGATGCGCGGTGTCCGCCAACAGGTCGGCGGGATAAGCGCCTTCGAGCATCGGCCCCAGCCAGATCCGGTTGCCCACGGCGTCGATCCGGCGGGCCGCCTCGAGGTCCTCGGGCGAGGAGGTCAACGGGCGGACCTCGTGGAGGTTGAGGGAGACCGCGAGCTGGCCGCCCCCGGGCAGCGCGGCCCGCAGGGCCTGTACGGCGAGACCGTGACCGAGGTTGAGGTGGTGGGCCGCGCGCAGGGCGGCGACCGGGTCGGTGCGGCCCGGGGCGTGGACCCCGGAGCCGTAGCCGAGGAACGCGCTGCACCAGGGCTCGTTCAGCGTGATCCAGCGCTGCACCCGGTCTCCGAGGGCGTCCGCGACGAGGCCCGCGTACTCCGCGAACCGCTCGGCGGTGGCGCGCTCCGGCCAGCCGCCCGCGTCCTCGAGTTCCTGGGGCAGGTCCCAGTGGTAAAGGGTGAGGGCGGGCTCGATGCCGGCGGAGAGCAGCTCGTCGACGAGCCGGCGGTAGAAGTCGAGGCCCTGCTGGACGGCAGGGCCCCGGCCGGTCGGCTGGACCCGGGACCAGGAGACGGAGAACCGGTAGGCGTCCAGGCCGAGTTCGGACATCAGCTGGACGTCCTCGCGGAACCGGTGGTAGTGGTCGACGGCCACGTCACCGGTGTGGCCCTCGAAGACCTTGCCGGGGGTGTGGGAGAAGGTGTCCCAGATGGACGGGGTCCGGCCGTCCTCGCGGGCGGCGCCCTCGATCTGGTAGGCGGCGGTGGCCGTGCCCCACAGGAAGCCGGGCGGAAAGGTGCGGGCGGTGGTGAGGGGCCGGGTCTCGGACGCGGTCATAGGAGAGCGCTCCCAACGCAAGTTCGGATGGAGTGGCACCGGATGAAGTGGTACCGGATGACGCCGTGCCGGATGACGGGGCGCGGACAGAAGGGCGTGAGGACAGAAGGATGTGCGTGAGGACAGAGGGCGGAGGGAGGGAGGGAGGAAAGAGCGTCGTCAGTTCTTGACGGCGCCGGCCGTGATGCCGCCCACGATGTGCTTGCCGAGCACGGCGAAGACCAGCAGCAGCGGCAGGGTGGAGAGGAGCGCACCGGTCAGCACGACGGCCTGGTCGACGGTGTGATTGCCCGCGCCGAGGCCGGCCAGGGCGACCTGGAGGGTCGGGTTCCCGTCGGGGGTCAGCGCGATGAACGGCCAGAAGAAGTCGTTCCAGGCCTGCACGAAGACGAGCATCCCCAGGACCGCCATCGCGGGCCTGGCCACCGGGAACACCACGTGCCAGATGATGCGCAGGCTGTGCGCCCCGTCCATCCGTGCCGCCTCCACCAGCTCCACCGGGAGGGCCTCGATGAGGTACTGGCGCATGAAGAACACCCCGAAGGCGGCGACCAGCGAGGGCAGGACGACCGACTGGAGCTGATCGACCCATCCCAGATCGGTGATGATCTGGTACAGCGGGATCACGCTGAGCTGGGGCGGGATCGTCATGGTCGCCACCACCAGCGCCAGCAGGGCGCCCCGGCCCTTGAAGGCCAGTTTGGCGAAGGCGAAGCCGGCCAGGGTGGAGAACAGGACGGTGGACAGGGCCACCAGCCCGGCCACGACCGTCGTGTTGACCAGCGCCTCGCCCATGTCGACCTGGTTCCAGCCGAAGGAGAGGTTGTCGAAGAGCCGGGGGCCCGGGAGGAGCGGGGCCGGGGCCTCGACGACGCGCTCGCCCGAGTGGGAGGCGGCGACGAGGTTCCAGTACAGCGGGAAGAGGGAGAGCAGGGCGGCCAGGCCCAGCAGGACGTACGTCAGTGGACCCGCGTGGTGCTGACGGCCTGCCGACGGCCGCAGACGCGGGACGCGAGGGGTCTTGGCGGTGGTCGTGTCGAGTGTGTGAGCCATGAGGTCAGCTCCCCGGGTTCTTGCGGTCGCGGCCGTGGCCGCCACGGGTGGCGCCGCGGCGGTCTTGGCGGTCTTGGCGGTCGCGGTGGCCGTTGCGCTTGCGGTTCGAGCGGGAGACCAGCGCTTGGAGGCCACCGATGAGCAGGAGGAGGAGCAGCATGACCCACGCGATGGCGGAGGCCTGGCCCAGCGCGCCGGTCACCCAGCCCTTCTCGTACATGAGCAGGCTCAGCGTCTGGAACTGGTTGCCGCTGCCGCCGCTGATGCCGACGCTGCCGCCGAAGAGCATCGGCTCGCCGAAGAGCTGGGTGGCGCCGATGGTGGAGACGATGACGGTGAAGAGGATCGTCGGCCGGATGGAGGGGATGGTGACGCTGAGGAACTGGCGCCAGCGCGAAGCCCCGTCCAGCGCCGCGGCCTCGTACAGGTCCTGCGGTACGGCCTGCATCGCCGCCAGGTAGATGAGCGCGTTGTAACCCGTCCAGCGCCAGGTCACGATCACCGAAATCGCTATCTGTGCGGGCCACTTGGAGGACTCCCAGGCCACCGGCTCGAAGCCGGCCCAGCCCAGGACCGTGTTGATCAGGCCGTAGTCGGTGTTGAACAACTGCGCGAAGACGAGCGTCGCCGCGGCGATCGAGGTGGCGTACGGGGCGAGGATCGCGACGCGGAAGAACCCCCGTCCGCGGAGCTTGTAGTTGAGCAGGTGGGCCAGGCCGAGGGCCAGCAGCAGCTGGGGAACGGTCGAAATGACGCCGATGGTGAAGGTGTTGGCGAGCGCGTTCCAGAAGAACTCGCTGGTCGCCAGGGAGCTGTAGTTGTCCAGTCCCCTCCACTGGGGGCTGCCGCCGAGCTCGACCCGGTGGAGCGAGAGCCAGCCCGTGTAGATCAGGGGGAAGAGGCCGAAGGCCGCGAAGGTGAGGAAGAAGGGGGCGACGAAGACGTAGGGGATCGCCTTCAGATCGAGGCGGTAGAGCGTGCTGCGCCAGCCGCTCCGGCCGGTGGGCCGCTGCGTGCGGGGGCCGGGGCCGGTGCCGGCGCCGGGGCCCGGGGGCTGGGCGGAGGGCGGCGGGGAGCCGCTGCCGGTCGCCCGTACGGAGGTGGCCACGGGGGCGTCCTTCCAGGTCGATGCGTGCGGTGATGCGGTGCTGGTGCGTCCGAAGCGTCCGAAGTGTCCGAAGCGTCCGAAGCTCCGAAGCTCCGAAGCGTCCGAAGTGCTCGGGAGGAGCGGCGGAGGTGCATCGGCGGTGCGTCGGAGGCGCGGTGGTGCGGACGGCGACGGGCCCGGCCCCCCCCCCCCCCCCGGGGCGGGGGGGGGGGGGGGCGGCCCGTCACGCTGCCCCAGCTACTGGTCGATCTTGTCGTCGACCAGCTTCTTGACGTTCTCCCAGGCCTTCACCGGGTCGGTGCCGCGCTGCTCGATGTCGAGGATGCCGTTGTCGGTGAGGAAGGTCTTCACCTGTCCGTCCCACCGGCTGATCGGCGCGGGCGAGATCCCGGCCGCGGCCTCCGAGTAGATCCGGCCGACCGGGGTGTCACCGAAGTACGCCAGCTTGGCGTCCTGCACCGCCGGCGAGGTGAGCGTGTCCTTGGAGGAGGGAATGTTGCCGTTCACGCCGAACACCTTGGCGTGCTGCGCCGGGGCGGTGAGCCAGGCGGCGAGCTCGGCCGCCTCCTTGGCGTGCTTGCCCGACTTCGGAACGGCGAGGAAGGAGCCGCCCCAGTTCCCGGCCACGGGCGGCGCGGCGATGTCCCACTTCCCCTGGTTCTCCGGTCCGGCCTGCTCCTTGATGATGCCCGTCATCCAGCTCGGGCAGGCGACCGTGGCGAACTTCGAGTTCTTGAAGGCCGCGTTCCAACTGCCCTTCTCATCGAACTGACGCAGCTTCGCGGTCAGTTCGCCCTGGGCCGCCGCCACGGCGGTGTCCCAGGCCTTCTTCACGCCGGGGCTGTTCTGGTAGTCCAGCTCGCCCTTGGCGTTGGCGTACTGCACCGGCTCGCTGGAGACCACGGCGTTGAACAGACCGCTCGCCGAGTCGTGGAAGGAGGTCCCCTCCGGGGCGCTCTTCTTGTACGTCTCGCCGGTCTGTATGAACTTCGCCCAGTCGCCCGCCCAGAGCTTGGCGACCTCGGCGCGGTCGGTCGGCAGTCCGGCCTTGGTGAAGAGGTCCTTGTTGTAGCAGATGGCCATCGGGCCGATGTCCGTGCCGAGTCCGATGACCTTGCCGTCGCCCGTGGTGGCCTGCTTGACCTTCCAGTCGAGGAACTTGCCGAGGTCCGTGCCGCCCGTCTTGCCGAGATCGGCCCACTTGTCCGCCAGGGCCGGCCCGGTCGCCTCCGCGATGTAACCCACCTCGAGGGCCTGGATGTCCGCGAGGCCGCTGTCGCGGGAGAGGCGCAGCTTGAGCGTGTCCCAGTACTTCTGCCCGTCGGCGACGTTCGACTCTTCGATCTTGATGTTCGGGTGGGCCTTCTCGTACTCGGCGTAGAGCTTGGCTCCCGTGGCGTTGTCGTAGCCGAAGGAACCGAAGGTCCCGATCCGCAGCGTGATCTGCTCGCCACCGGCCGCACTGTCGCTGCCGCCGTCGTCACCGCCGCAACCGGTGAGCAGGGCCGCGCCGGTCACGACGGCGACGGTCGCGGCGACCGCGGTGATCGCGCTACGGCGTCCGTGTCCGTGTCCGCGTCTGCTGCTGGAAGTGCGCATTCCACTCTCCTCGTCCAAGGTGGTGCTCGTTGTGCGCCAGGGTTGTGCGCCAGGGGTCCGGCGGGCTGTTCGCGGCTCGGCGAGGGCCCGTCCGGACCTGAGGTGAAGGCCGTTGTCGCCCCCCTGGATGGGAGCGCTCCCACGTCGCTGCCGGAAGGTTGCTGCCTGCCGGGTGCGGGTGTCAAGAGATGAACGCGAATTCATTACACGGGGGCTTCTGGTGGCGTTCCGTCCCCCGTCGCGGGGTGTGCCCCGTCGGATGATGAACACGGTCATGGCGTCGGGAGGAGATCGAGGGTAATGTGGGAGCGCTCCCATATCCCCTTCGGCGTACCGTGTCTCCGCGGCGGACGGAGGGGGCGGGATCCACCGTCTTACCTGATCAGCCGACCGGGCCGGCGCCCGTGCGGAGTGCGATGGCGTACGAGGGGAATTTCGTGAGCGGACGGCACAACGGCAGGCCCACCCTGGAGGAGGTCGCGGCCCTGGCCGGCGTCGGCCGGGGCACGGTCTCCCGGGTCATCAACGGGTCGCCGCGGGTCAGCGAGCAGGCGAGGACAGCCGTCGCCCGCGCCGTCGAGGAGCTCGGGTACGTACCCAACCAGGCGGCCAGGGCCCTGGCCGGCAACCGCACCGACGCGGTCGCCCTCGTCATCCCGGAAACCGAGGCCCGGCTGTTCGCGGAGCCGTACTTCCTCGACCTGATCCGCGGAGTCAGTGCCGAACTGGCCGAGGCGGACAAGCAGTTGCTCCTCACCCTGGTACGGACCGAGGCGGAGCGGCAGCGCTTCGAACACTATCTGGCCGCCCAGCGGGTCGACGGCGTACTGCTGGCATCCGTCCACGGGGACGACCCGTTGCCCGACCGGATAGCACAGCTGGGGCTGCCGGTCGTCATGAACGGTCGGCGCTCCGAGGCCGAGCCCGTCGCCTACGTGGACTCCGACAACATCGGTGCGGGCCGGGCGGCCGTCGCCCACCTCGTGGGGCGGGGCAGGAGCAGGATCGCGACCATCAGCGGGCCGCTCGACATGTACGTGGCCCGCGCGCGCGTGGGCGGCTACCGCGCGGGGCTCGCCGAGGCGGGCATCGCGCCCGACGAGTCGCTCGTGGCGGCCGGCGACTTCACGGAGGAGGGCGGCAGGCTCGCGATGCGCGAACTCTTGGACCGCAACCCGGGGCTGGACGCGGTCTTCGCCGCCTCCGACGTGATGGCGGCCGGTGCGCGCGGTGTACTGCGCGAGGCCGGGCGTCGGGTTCCCGGGGACGTCGCACTCGTCGGGGTCGACGATTCGGCGGTGGCCCGCCTGATGGACCCGCCCCTGACGAGCGTGCGCCAGCCGATCGAGGAGATGGGCCGCACGATGACCCGCATGCTGCTCCAGGAGATCGCGGAGGCGTCCGGAGCAGGTCCCACCCGCACGCGGGAGAAGGGCGAGGAGTCGCGCCGGGTCCTCCCGACGGAGCTGGTCGTGCGGGAGTCCTCCTGACCTTGCCGTCGGCGTCGGAGGTCCGGCGTCCGGCGTCCGGCGTCCGGCGTCCGGAGTCCGGAGTCCGGAGTCCGGAGTCCGAGGGTTAGTTTAGGGCCCGTTGCGAAAGTGGATCAAGAGGTGGGGTCGGGCTCGGAGGATGTCTGATCTGACCAGCCTCGTGACAGTGCGAGGCGGCCGGATCGGAGGGCCTCGCGTTGTTCGGCGACCCATTGCGTGACCTGGTCTGCGGAGTCGGTGATGGGCTGGTCCGTGGTGTTGATCAGGTGGGTGGACCATCGCCGGTCGTCGGCCGTCCACTCGGTCCAGTGTTGCCAGGCCATCTCCGGCCAGCTGTCGTCGATGATGACGTCGGGTCGGTATCGGGGGTCCCGCGCGTGCTTGCGGTGCCAGTCGGCCCATCCGAGAAAGGCGTCGACCGCCGGCGGGTCCCACCGGCCGGGGTCGCGGTGGGTGAGTCTCCGGCGCCGGATCTCGTCGGACACGTCGACCAGGCATACCGCGATGCCGTCCAGCAGTGGTGCCGAAGGCACCGCCAGGACCTCCCCGAGCGGGGACTGGCCGGTCAGTAGGAGATCAAGTCCGCGGTCCTGGTACTCCAGCGCGCGACGCACCCACATCTCGGTCATGCGGTTGCGCCATCGACGGTCGGCGCCTTCCGGCACGCCGAGTTCGTCGAAGTCGTGCACGACGAACTTCTCAAGCCGTTCGCCCACGGCGTTGGCGAGCGTGGTCTTGCCCGAACAGCTGGAGCCGGTCAGTTTGAACAGCATCGTGCCAGGGTGGCAGGTGAGGCGGATCCTCCCCAACGTGTTTTTCTGGGGTTTTCTGCCGCAGACCGGACTGGTCAGAGCCGTTCGTTGATGGCTGTGACCAGCTACCCGGACCGTGAGTGTGTGAGCCTCAAGAAGACATCGCTGCGCGGTCGGCCTCGCTGCGGAGAACACAGAACTCATTGCCTTCAGGGTCCGCAAGGACGGCCCAGCCGGCACCATCGGGTTCCCGGCGATCGGCGACGAGGGTGGCACCGAGGTTCAGCAGCCGCTCGACCTCCTCCTCGCGCGAGGTCTCGGGGCGCAGGCACAGGTGGATCCGGTTCTTGACCGTCTTCGGTTCTGGCACCTGGTTGAAGTACAGCAGCGGGCCCTCCGGCAGCATCACCTCAGTCTCCAGGTCACCCGGTTTGCTCTCCGGATGCAGCGGACAGCCGAGCGCCTCGCTCCAGAACCGAGCCAGCTCGTAGGCATCCACACAGTCAACCGCCACGTTCTGCACTACCGAAACCATGCACGAGATCCTGCCTGGAGCTCCGCTCGGTCAGCAAATTGCAGCCGGACCACACCAGCACGTTCCCAACAGGCCCTAGGGGCAACGGCTAACGGCTAACGGCTACTGAGGATTTCGGGTTGTCGTCGGGTGGTGACGGTTCATGATCCCTGCGGTATGCCGGTGGTATGCGTTATCCGGAGGGTGGGGGCCTGAC
>NZ_JBSGWY010000082.1:0-11629 GCF_053609145.1 Streptomyces sp. NPDC054961
TGCACAACCTCGCCCTCGCCGGATAGACGGACAAGCCACACAGCGAACAGCCACGCCCAGGCCCACCCAAAGATCATTTACGGGACAGCCCTTAGTGCGGCCTTAATGAAGATTTCTATGATTTACGGTTCATTCCAGCTGCCCGTAACGGCGCACACGAGTCGGTCAGCGCACCCACCGGCCTCAGTCCCGCTGGCCCTCGAAGGGGAGGGGACGTCCGGGCAGTTACGGTCGCGGCCTGGTGAACAGTCCTGGCTCGGTCTCGGCCAGGATTCCACGCCCGGTTAGGCGCTTCAGTTTGATGCGGACGTTGTTGATGTTGTTCGGCAGGAGATCCAGATCCATTACCTCGCACACGTTCCTCGCCCGTAGTGGGGTGCTGGCTTCGGCGAACACGGCCATGATCTGCTGGTACGCGGGGCCGTCCGGCAGGGCCGGAGTCGGTGTGGCCGGTGCCGGAGCCGTTTCGTCGGGCAGCTCCAGGAGCGTCTTGCGGGTGATCGTGATGTGTTCGGCGGCCTGGGCGAGCCCGTTCAGCAGCGCGGTCAGTTGCGCGATCTGCTCGTGAGCGGCCTCCGCTTCCACGGCGATCTGCCGCTCGCGGACCTCCAGGCGGGCCAGCAGGGCGCCGAGGGTCTGCTGCGGGTCGCCGCTCACGCGCCGCGCCAGGACGGGTGGAGGTGCTCGTCAGCCGACGGGCCATTACGTCGCTTATCGCCCAGTACACCCGTGACTCGGCCGAGACCGGGCGGTGCTCGTAGTCGCGGACCAGCCTGCGGTGCAGCATCAAGATCCCGTTGGTCTGCTCGACTCTCCAGCGGATCGGTTGCGGGACGAAGCTGCGGTTGGCCGGGTTGCGCTCGACGATCTCCACCGCGATGCTCAAGCTGGCGCCGTGGTCGACCACGCACTTCTTGAACCCCTGGTCCACCAGGGCCTTCGTCACCGTGGAGGTCCCTGCTGCGACCTTGTCCAGCAACGCGGTGCCGAAGACGTTGTCGTGCACGGAAGCGGCCAGCACCACCACGGCGATCACCAGGCCCAGCACATCGACGGCGAGCCCCCGCTTGCGGCCCGGTACCTTCTTGGCGGCGTCCCATCCGGTCGTGGCCGCGGGCACCCCGGCGGCGGCATGCAGGCTCTGGGTGTCGAGCACCACCAAGCTCGGGTCGGCTAATCGTCCCCGGCTCTCACGCACCTGCCAGCGCAGCAGATCGTGGATGACCTTGTCGGTACCGTCGTCGCGCCATTTGTAGAAGTAGTACTTCACCGCGCCGGGCGGCGGCAGGTCGTGGGCAGGTAGTCCCATTGGCATCCGGTCCGGGACTGGTAAAGGAGCGCGTTGACGATCTCCCGCATCTCGTAGCTGCCCTGGTGACCACTGACGGAGGGATGCTTCGCCTTCCACGCAGTGGGTACCGGCTCGATCAGCGCCCAGCGTTCGTCGGATAAGTCGCTCTTGTAGGGCTTGCGGTCGCTCACCACACCACTCCAACACGACCAAGCCCGTCGATTGGCCGGGATTCCCCGCAGTCACACGATCAAGCGACGACCGAACCGGACATCAGCTTACGTACCGCCCTCTCAGAACCAAGGGGAGGTGCCTCTATGTTCTCGTCAAGCGTGTGGGCAGCTTCTGCCCGGGGTTCGATCTTCTCTGTGGCCATGAGACTGTCTGGTCGTGCCAGAGATGACGAGTGGGTTGGAGGAGGCCTTGGCTGAGGCGTCGTCTCCTTCGTGGACGCAACGTGTTCGTGCCGGGCGTGACCTTGCTTCCCTCGCTGATGTTCCTGAGGCTGCGGAAACGCTGGTGGGACTGCTGCTGGATGTCGAGGACACGGCGGTGACCCGGCAGACGGCAGAGGCCCTGGCCCGGGTGGGGACGGTGGCTGCCATAAGGCTTATCGCTCTCGCGGTTGCCGAGGCTGACCACAACCAGGCCGACTGGCTGCAGACCGGGGTGCATGACGCGCTCGTGGGACTGGGCGGTGTGCCGGACGCCGCAGCGGCCTGCGGGAAGCTCGCCCGGGATCCGGACGAAGCTGTCCGTCGGGGAGCCGCGGATATCTCGGCATGGGCAGACGACACAAGGTGCACTTGTGAAGCCGACCTGCAGCGCGCCCGGGACCAGGCCGACGCGGTACTGGCTGCCACGGACCCGCAGCGTCGATAGCCGATCCGCAAGCCAGATACGCCCGGCGGCGAACGCCGGGCGTATCGCCTCGGTGGTGTTTCTGCGTCACTGGTGGAGAGTCGGTTTTCGAGAGTTGCAGTATTCGCCCACAGGGCGAGCAGCCCCGCACCCGATCTGGTCACGCCGGCGGTGACAAGATGTAAGGCTCCTGCCGTAACGGGTGCTACCTGCGACGACGCCAGATCAGGCACACGATGCCAGAGCCGAAGAACCAGCCGGGCAGCATCGGGCTCAATCGCCTGATCGATTGCCAAGATCCGCGGACAGCGCCGCGTAGATGTACTCGCTGCCCCAGCGATCCCCGTCGAGGTCGTTCTCGACCAGGTGCGCCTCCCGGCGCATCCCGAGGCGCTCACAGACCCGCACAGACCCGGTGTTCCCCACATCCAGCCGTGCGTAGAGCCGGTGCACGCCCAGCGTGTCGAAGGCAAACTCGGCCAGCGCCGCGGCCGCCTCGGTCGCGTAGCCGTGCCCCTCGTGGCCTGGGTCGAGAGTCCAGCCGATCTCGGCCTGGGCGGCGCGGGCATCGGCCAGGCGGAGGCTCACCTCGCCAAGGACGCCGGGCTCATCTCGTCGGCAGACAGCGAGCGACAGCTTGTCCCCGTCGGCGCGCCAGGCCGTCTGCGCCGCACGCTCGGCAGCAACTTGCTCGCTGCGCTCACGCGTGTGCGCCGGCCGGTACAAGTAGCGCGCCACGCTCGGCAGGCTCTGGTAGGCGTACAGGTCGTCGGCGTCGCCGGGAGTGAACAGACGCAGCGACAACCGGGACGTGGCCAACGGCAGCAGCGAGGCGATGTCCATGCGTACCTCCGGGACGCAGATGTGGATCAAGTTGCGGACGGATTGTCGCATCACGACTGCCCGGCAGCCACACTGTTTCAAGAGCAACGGTCGGCAGCCGCACTGCACCACGAGGCGCGGCATTCCAGGAGTTGTTTACTGACCCACGCTCCTAGCCCTGCGGGGCGCCCCGTCTCGCTGCCAAATATTCGGACGTGTTCCCGTCGGCGGGGGTGGCCCAGCGTTCGGCAGTCTTGGGGTGGATGCCGAGCAGGTCGGCGATGACCATGGGCGGCAGGTCTACCAGGGCTTCCCTCATGGCGGTGCTCTGTGCTGCGCGGGCGGACAGACGCCGGGGTCTTCGCGGCGAGCGCGGCCGCGGTACGCCTGCGGGCGGCGGTCCGGCGCTGGAGGGCGTCGAAGGACCGGTGGCCGGCTGCGGTGTCCCAGACGACGAACCCGCCGTCGAGGACCAGGCCGTCGGGCAGCTGGCTGGTGGCCGCGGCCAGATCGGGGAACCCTTGGCAGGTGTGGGCTTCTGATCCAAAAGGGGAGGAGGGGGAGGGGTTGGGATGGCGGAAGATCCGGCCAGCACCGGTACCAGGTTGAACGGCGTGGACGGTGTACCGCCTGGCCTGGTTGCTCCGGGAGGCGGGGGCAGCTTGTTCGGCTCATCGCCGGCGGAGAAGACCGCGGCGGCGAATACCGTCGAGACCGAGTTGGAGCCCAGTACCAAGAAGGCCGCGGACGGTGCGAAGAGCTCACGAACGCGGCGGCACGAACCCTTGACGGCTGGGAGACGGCGTCCGGCCTGAAGAAGGTGTCGGAGAGGTGGGGCCGGCAGGTCCAGATGCTCATGGGACGTCTGAGCGGTGAAAGCCTCCCTGCGCGCTGCCTTGGGGATGTTCGTGCAGAAGGACGTGCAGACGGGTGATGGGCTCCGTGCGCTGGGTCCGAAGTCGAAGCTTGACGGGCTGTAGGGGGGGCGGGCGCGTGTTGACGTACCAGGAAGTCATGACGACCGATCTCGGCGTCCTGACGACGGCTGCGGAGAAATGGCAGTCCGTGGCCGTTGATCTGTCGAAGGTGGAAAAGCGCTACGGGGAGACGGTCCAGAAGATCACTTTCGGCCAGAACTGGTTCGGGTTCAGCGTCGAGGCCGCTCACACCAGGTTCGCGACGACCCGGCGGGAGTACGGGTCCGCGCAGACGGAGGCGAAAGGCTGTAGCCCAGCTTCTGACGGACGCGCACACCGGCTTCGCCGACCTGAAGAAGAAAGTGGAATCGGCGTGGACGACGCGGTGGCCGCGGGCATGGCGGTCTCGGCGGCGGGCCGCGCGAGCTTCGACTTCACGCGGGTACAGGACCCTGCGCAGGCGCGGGCCCTGCGTCGGGACCCGGACCTCAAGAGCGTCGAGGAGTCCTGGACCGCTCACATCGCCGCTGCGGTTCGGGCCGTGGAGGAGTAAGGATCGCCGCCATCGCGCCGGGAGACCGGTCCATCGCCAGGCCCCGCTCGATCTGGGCAAGGCGGGCACGGGGCTGTGGTGTGGAGGCTGCGGCGATCTCACGGCGGCGCGACGCGGGCAGCGTGCGGTACAGCTGGAGAACCGCAGCCTCGTCAGCCCTCCCCATCCTCGGATCCGGAGTCGCCGGCCAGCGCGATCAGCCGTTCTAGCTCATCGAGACCTGTGGTCTTCACCTGTACGGCGCCGCCGTCGGCGCCGGTGATCTCCGTGAGGACAGGGCGGTTCAGACCGAGGAGGTGGCTGCTGCGCTCGATGATGCGCACCGCGCGGTCCACGACGGCGAGGTCACCGGTTCGGATCGCCGAGCGGTACACGCCGAAGAACAGCCGCTCCAGCCGTTCTGCCATGAGCTTGCGCAGCTCATCGGTGCTCTCGTCCAGTACGGTGCTGCGCTCCGCGAGTGCCTTCGACACGGCTTTGCAGGCGAGTTCGATCAGGCGGCTGTCGCTCGGCGGCTCGGCGCCGCGTCGGTACGCCTCGATGCCGTACCCCTGCGGGTAGGCGATCCGGTCGCTGTTGCTCGCGGGATCCGCGGCGAGCTTGCGGCCGATGGTCAGCCAGTCGACCCCGGCCAGCTTGAGGTCGATGGCGTCGGTACGCCGCTGGGTGATGGCGGCCCGTGCGGCCCGGTTGGGGCGGGCCATGTGCGCAGCTCCTCGAAACCCCCGCGCCGCCCTTCCATGATCCTGTATCGGAGGGCGGCGGCGGGGCTGCGAGCTGCTAGCGGGCGAGCGTCCACTTCGTGAGGCGGTCCACGATCTCCAGGACCGACCTGCGCGCGCTGGCGGAGACGAACGCGAAGAGGATGAACGACGGGATGAGGGCGACCACCACGACCAACGCGGGCAGCAGGCGCACGACGGTGGTGCAGAAGTCCAGCACGGAGCGGAGGGTCCGGGTCTGGGACATGAGCTCGATCAAACGGTCCAGCAAGGTGCACTCCTCGGATACGCGAGCGGGGTGGCTTGGTGTTCCGCCTGAGGGCATACGTCTCCCTCGGAGGTGCCCGGATGGGCAACCAAGCCAATGTCAAACCCCGCTGGCCCGAGATTCACGAGTCAGCGGCAGGTTTGGTGCTTTCGCCGCATGCGTTGCTCCTTGTGTACTTCACCTTGTGGCCGCGGACAGCAGTCCGGCGGCCAGGTAAATTTACCGGCCGCCGGACTGCCCTTCAAGGGCGCATTTCAGTCGCTGTCTTAAAATGCTCGCAAGCTAATCCCCGAAGGTCAGCTGCGTAGGACCCGGCTGTTCCTCCAGCTGCGACGCCCCTGTGGGAGCTGCCGGGACGTTACGATTCTGCTTCAGCCACCATCCGAACTGCCAGTTTCGGCAAGTCCGAAACAGTCGAGCCTGCCGGAGCGGTTCACTAGCGGGGATGGAGTGCTCGCCCCAGCCGGTGAGCGGCCGCGCGTTCTTGAGCCGCACGCCCAAGCCTGGCACGAGAGCGTCCCCCTCCCACTCCTGGCCCGGCGCATGCTCGAAGTCGAGGTGCGCGTTCCTGCCCCAGTCCCACGAGATCGGGAGAGCGCACAGGTATCAGGCCGTCGGCCGACGTGGTAGATGGACCCGTTCCGGTGGGCCAGAAGAGCAGGTCGCCGGGACGGAGTTCGCCGCGGGAGACGGGTCGGTGGGCTGTGGCCTCGTACTGTGCGGCGGCGGTGCGGGGGAGCTGGGTGTGCGGCCAGTAGGCGCACTGGACCAGGCTGCTGCAGTCGAAGCCGACGGTGGAAGAGTCCGCGCAGCGCCCGCGCACGTATCCGTTGCCGTCGTCGCAGAAGCCCCGGCCGGGACCGGCTGGGCTGCCGCCGCCGTAGGCGTACGGGGTGCCGATCCGAGCGGCGGCCCGACGCAGCGCCTGTGAGCCGACCCCGCTGCCGCCCACGTTCAGCAGGGGAGCGCCCTCGTAGTTCTGCATCATCTTCATGATGTTGATGACGTAGTTGTAGGTCTGGCCCTCGGAGAAGGACTTGGGCGGGACGCCGCCGAAGCGAAGGACGACGCCCCAGCCGGCGTGGTAGCCGGCGAGCGCCAGGTGACGGACGTCGTCTTTGAGGCCGGAGGCCTTGGCGTCGCCCAGCGGACATCAGCGGCCTGCCCATCCGACGGCACCTTGAGCCTTCTCCATCCTCACTCTGAGCTGGTCAGATGCAGGGTGAGGACGGCCTGGACGAGGCTGGTGATCCGGGTATCTGCATGTGGCGCTCCGCTTCCTGGAGGGCCCGCTGGTGCTTCCGCGGCTTCCGGGGGCCCGCCCGCGCGGGGGGCTGAGGTCGCCGGCCAGCAAAGCCTGGTGAGAGCACCGGGGTAGGCGTTTTCGGCGCACTCGAGCAGGTGCAGGAGGACTGCGAGTTCGCACGGGCGGAGATGCAGGTGGGTCAGGGTGCCTGCCGCGCCGGAGACCAGTGCCCGGCGCACACGGCTCTCGTAGGCTCGTCTGTGCAGTTCCGCGAATCGGATCTGGGATCTTCGAACTGACCGGGCTGGGCGGGGAGATAGGCGGCTGTTCGCTTCCGCCGGTGCGCGACTCCGGGTGACGGTCGAAGGCCCAGTGCCATCCCGCGTCGCGTGCTGCGGAGGCTGGCACTCTTCCGGGTGACTGACGTACAGATCCGCTGACGGCTGGTCAGTCGCGGCGGTACACCGGGTGGCACGAGAGACCATCACGTCGATCCGGAGGTCCACGTGCACTTTCAGCGATCCGCTGTACGGCGAACCGTCGCGGTAGCCATCACGTTAGGGCTGGTGCTCCTGGCACCCGCGCCCGCCACGGCCGCCCCGCACCCGCCGAAGCCGCAACGGCAGGTCTACGCCTACGTCACCAGCCTCGACGGCCACGTGTACCCGATCGACACGAGGACCAATAAGGTCCAGGGGCTCGGGACCACCGCGGTCGGCGGCGGCCCCGAGCAGGTCGCGGTCACCCCCGATGGCGCCAGTCTCTACGTGACCAACGCCTTCAAGTACGTGTCGGCGGTCAACATCGCCAAGAAGAGCGTCACGGACATCCCCTTCGACAAGGACGAACTCTCTCCCGACCTCCTCTACGGGGAAGCGATCGCCCCGGACGGCAAGCACGTCTACGTGGCCGTGCAGAACCCCCTCGACGGGGACAATGTGTCGGTGATCGACACCGCCACCAACCAGGTCTCCGCCACCATCAAGACCAGCAGGCCCGACCAGGTGGTGATCAATCCCGGCGGCAAGCGCCTCTACGTGGCCGACAGCAAGGGCAGCCTGTCCGTGATCAACACCGCCGACAACCAGGTCATCGCCACCATCCGCCTCAACGAAGCGGCCAACGGCATGGCGGTCACCCCTGACGGCAAGCGCCTTTACGTGACCGGGAACAGCGGCACCGTCTCGGTGGTCAACCTCGTGAAGCAGAAGATCGTCCGCACCATCCCCGGTGCCGGCACGGGCGGGCTGACGATCAGCCCCAACGGCAAGCGGGCCTACGTCGTCGGCGTCGACAACAAGATCAGGCAGGGCAAGGTCTCGGTGATCAACCTGACCACCGACAAGGTCACCAAGACCATCCCCATCGGCGACATCCCGCCGGACACCGGGTCAGGCAGGTACTTCCGTCCCGCAGAGGTGGCCCTCACCCCCGACGGCAAGAGCGCCTACGTGGTCGGCTCCTACGGCAACGGGACACCCCAGGGAACCGTGTTCGCGATCAACACCGCAACCAACGCCGTGACCCCCATCACCGTCGGCGCCGGTGACACCATGGGGGTAGCCGTCGGTCGACTGTGACGGCGACACGAGCGCTCGGCAGATCCAGGCGCCACGCGCTTCCTGCCGACGAAATCCGAACCTGACGCCTTTGCCTCCAACGGCACCCAATCAGCCTCTTCCCACCCGCTCGGTGGATTGAGCAGTTGGGCTGACAGGCGGCTGAAGCCCCTGGTAGATGAGTTTTCGACCAAGAGAACCGTCTCCACAGGGGCTTCATGTGCTTGTCTACCCGTCCGGCATTGACGTGTCCACCTCGGCCCTGCGCCTGCTGTCCCAGCAGCTGCGCGCTCGGCGCAACGAGCGCGGGACCCGATGGCGGCGCCTGACCGCTGGACGCCAGGCGCTGCTCGCCCTCGCCCCTCTGCCGTGCGGGCACACCTACGCCCAGCTCGCCGCCGGGTTCGGAGTCGGCACCACCACCGCCTACCGGTACGTGGTCGAGGCCGTCGAGCTGCTGACTGCGCTCGCCCCCACCCTGGCCGAGGCAGTCCGCGCCGCGGCCGGGAAGGCGTACGTCATCCTCGACGGCACCTTGCTGCCGATCGACCGGATCGCCGCCAACCGGCCCTTCTGCAGCGGCAAGCACAAGAAGCACGGCATGAACGTCCAAGCCCTCACCGATCCGTTCGGCCGCCTGCTGTGGGCCTCGGCCGCGCTGCCCGGCGCTATCCACGACATCAAGGCCGCCCGCACCCACGGGATCATCGACGCCCTGGCCAAGGCCGACCTGGCCTGCTGGGCTGACAAGGGCTACCAGGGCGCCGGCGGCACCGTACGGGTGCCCTTCCGCGGCAAGCACCGCAACCTCTCCACCGGACATGACGTCATGTCACGCATGAACCCGGCAAACCGGACCAACCTCGACTACGCAATGCCCCTGACTGCTTGAGGGCGAGCATTACCCCCTTCGCCCGCGACGGTGCTGGCCTAGCTATCTTCGTCGTCATGGCCAACACGGCGTGCGAGCAGGGTGGGATACATGTCAGGACTTGACGAGTTGAGGCTGTTGTTGGGAGAGCCGGCACCAAGGCCGCACTCGTCGAGCGACTGGGCTGAGGTCGAAAACTACCTCGGCTCGTCGTTGCCGACCGACTACAAAGCCTTCATGGACGCCTACGGCAGCGGCATCATCTCCGAAGAGCTCATGGTCTTCCACCCCCAAGGATCCACCCCGCTCTTGCCGCGCATGCGCGAGATCCACGAGCGCGCCAGCCGGTCCCGCGAGCGGCGCCCCGACGACTTTCCTCACCCGATCCACCCCGAGGGAAACGGTCTCATCCACTGGGGGTACGACTTCGGCGGGGATGAGTACTTCTTCCTGCCATGCAGCCCTGATCCGAACCAATGGAAGGTCGTCACAGCGGTGCATGGATCCAGCTGCGTGACCTTCGACGGCGCGTTCCTCGCCTTCGTCCTTAACTTCGTCACGAACCTTCAGTTCATGGACGAAGCGGGCAACATCGGACCCGCGACACCTAGCTTCGAGTCCGCTTGACCTCGGCGTCCACACTCAGCACGGCAAAGGCGTAGTCATCACCGAAGTGCGGTCACAGCCCGAACTTTCCCCAGGGCCGCTCTTCGTTCCCCAGTCTGCTGCCGGCAGCGGGGCTGGGCCCGCAGGCCCATGTAGCGCGAGAGGGTGCTGGCTGGCCGAGTACACCCGGGGGCATTGCCCAACCGTGGAGACGGCACCCCGATGAACCCGTAAGAACGAAGGCGTGCGCCCACAACACGCACTCGTCGGCGGTCACTACTGCCGGTCAGGCCACAGTCCGTCCGGCACCACGGTTGCCTGGGTCTGAGCGGCCAGCCATGTCTTAACCTCGTGCCAGGCGGTCTGTTCCTCTGCCGCGGTGCCCCACCACCAGGTGAACGGCGAGTCGTCGGACGTCATCTCCTCCCGCCACCAGCCGAGGCTCTCCGTCAGATGGTGGCGTGCGACCGTGCCCCTCTCCGCCTCCCAGCGGGCGAGCCACGGGGCGACTGAGGAACTCGCGGTCACACGGCTCTCGAAGACCTCGCACACCGGGGCCGGTGACGACTCCATCCGCAGGGCTTGTGTCCACCACGCCTCCAGGAAACCGGCCACCGCCCCGGCCTGCTCGCGGGGCCACCGCGACCAGCCCGCCGCGGCCAGTCCACGAGTCATGAGAGCGGACTCGACCGCGCCCTCGGCGAGCACCACGACGAGCTGCGGCAGGACCCGACGGATGATGGCGGGCTGGTCGTCCCAGTGGAAAGGATCTTTCTGCGCGACCCGGCCGACAAGATCCGTCGGGAGACGGACGTCAGGAGTCCGCAGCAGCTCGACCTCGACCTCATCGAAGCACCGGCCGCACACGGTCTCGTCCGCTTGGGCCGTCATGCCGCCGAAGGCCGTCGCGACCCTCGCCACCGCAGCGGCAAGGACATCGCCATCTGGAGAAATCACCGTGCACCCCATCAAGACTCCAGCAGGCTGCCCCAGCCGAAGAGAGCGACGCTACCAGGCGACAACCCACCCATCAGAACAGGGCGCACATTGCCTGAGCTTGACTCTGTCGGGGATCTTGGAGTTCCTCGGCGTGGCAGCATGATCAACGGGCATGCTCGGGCTGTTCCAGTGACCGATGGAATCGTCGAGGTGCCCGTTGTCACTCCGCCCCCGTTCCGGTGAGCACGTCCCCCCTCTGACCGCGCAGATCGCGCGGGCGAGTAACCCGGGCGGCACCACGGCGCTGTGGGTGAGAGACCGGCTGGACGGGCTGTGGCGCGACGAGGACTTCGCCGACTGGTACCCGCGTGGCGGGCGACCGGGCTTGTCGCCCGCCCAGCTGGCCACGGTCTGTGTGCTGCAGTTCCTGCTCGGACTGTCGGCCCGGCAGGCCGCCGATGCGGTCCACTGCCGCATCGACTTCAAGTACGCCATGGCCATGGAGCTGGACTATCCCTGATTCCACCACAGTGTGCTGGCCGATTTCCGTGACCCTCGAACAGCGTTACTTTCTCGGCACCGCCGTCCAGGAGCTCCTTCCACACTTCACCGATCCACGACTCGGCGTCTTCCTGCGTCGTGAACTCCTCCGGCTCCACCGCCGGGGACGTCTCCGTGCCGTCAGCCGTCTCGAATCGCCACGTCCAAGCCACGTTCCTGCCTCCGCTTTCAAGATCGGTCTACTGACAGCCGGAACCTCTCCGCCGAGGTACAGCGCCAATCACGCCCAACAGGTGAACCGGCCGTGGCCCGGTTCGCGGTCCGGCCGGAGATGTAAAGCACCTGCTGGTCGTGGTTCAGCAGGAGGGCGATGACGAGGGGACTGTAAAACGTTCGGTGTAACTCCCGATCATGGAAGATGCATCGATGACCAGCAACAACGTGACCGAGACCGTCGAGTCGTCTGCGACGGT
>NZ_JBSGWY010000083.1:0-2241 GCF_053609145.1 Streptomyces sp. NPDC054961
GGCCTTGAACTCGTCCGAATAGTCCTTCAGAGCCATCGGTGGTCTTCTCGCTTCCTCCGGATCAATCAAGATCCAGTATCAGCGTGTCCACCACTTAGGGGGAGGCCCCACCTTGCCGGTCTTCAGATTGGTGCGGTGCCGCAGGATCTTCACCGCCTGGACGACGTGGGGGAAGTCCAGGCCGAGACCGGTGACGGTGAGCGTGCGTATCGAGCGGGTCTCGCGTCGGCCGTGACCGGCCTCGCGGTCGTAGCGGCGGGCGGTCACTGCCTTCCAGGGGAGGGACCCGACCGCGGCGTGGAGTCTGGGCTGATTGCCGTTGACCGCCAGGAGGTAGTGCGCGTTCTTGGCCTCGACCAGCCATTTCGCGTGTTCGCGCTGGGTGCGGAGAGCGTCGGCGGTGACCACCACGGTGCCAGTCAGGTCGAACGGGTCCAACAGGGCGGTGAACGCGGTTATTTCATGAGTTTTGTCCGGCACCCTCAGCTTCCGTTCCGCTTGCCGCACCCTGGAGATCACTTTCCAGCCCTGCCGCCCACGCTCCCCGGGCGGAGAAGCCTCATATCGAACGCACACTCCAATCAGTGGCCACGCTGTTCTGCCAGTTCCTGCCCGGTTACCTCGGCCGCACCGCCGAGCACCGCGGTCGGGACGTGGAGGACGAGCCGTTGTGGTCGATGCTGGAGATCCAGAAATTCTCGACGAGTGGCTTGTCGCCAAATTTACCGACCGCAGGAGCTCTGATATCTGCTCTGAACTGCGACGATTCGCAGGCTATATGTCCGTGACGTTGGATCGCCATAGCCCTTCGCCATGGGCCCAGGAAATTCGTGAGACCGCGGCGAAGCGAGCATCGATCAGAAGGTCCTGATGGAGCGTCACTAGCCCTCGACCAACTTGAGGGACCTATGGTCAGCGCCCATGGCATCACTTGGCACCACGGATTCCGTTGTCTCATCCCCATCCCGGTCAGCTCTTCCCCGGTCGTATCTGCTGTGGCTCGCGGGGACCCGGGCTTCACTGACCGGTGACGCTGCCCTCTACTTCGCTCTGGGCTGGGCAGCCAGTGCCCACGGTGGTCAGATGGCTGCATTCGTGCTGACCGCGATCACGCTGCCGCGGACCGTACTCCTGCTACTGGGTGGGGCGGTGGGTGACCGCTTTGGGGCCCGCCGTGTGATGATCACCGGAGATGTGGTGATGCTCGCAGCCGTACTGGCCCTGGCCGTGGCAGGACGGGTCTGGGGGACGCCGCCGTGGATGCTGATCGGGTTCGCCGCTGTGGTCGGGACCGTCGATGCGTTCTATCTCCCCGCGACGGGATCGATGCCGCGTCGCCTGGTGAGCAAGGAGCAACTGCCCCGAGCGATGGCCCTGCGGCAGGCAGGCGGCCAGGTGTCTTCCCTGCTCGGGGCGCCGCTGGGGGCGGTGCTGGTGGCGGTCGCGGGCCTGAGCGGGACAGCGCTGGTCGACGCAGGCACCTTCGCCGCAGTCCTGGCGGTCATGGTGTGGGTGCGCCCGGCGACCGAGGCGCAACCCTTCCCCCGCGCGCAGAGCCTGCTCGCGGGGATCGCCGACGGGGTGAAGGTCGTGGCAAGGGATCCGGTCCTGCGGCCCGCGTTGCTGCTGACGGCTGCGGCTGCAGCGGGGCTGCTTCCGGTAGTCGCTTTGCTCGGCCCGCTGTTGGCCCGTTCGAACGGTTGGGGGCCGGGATCGGCAGGTCTGGTTGCCGCCGGGCAGGGTGCCGGGATTCTCCTGGCCGCGTTGCTGACTGCCCGTCGGGGGCCGATACGTCGGATCGGCGTGGGCGCGTGCCTTGGTCTGGGACTCGCCGCGCTGGGATTCGCCGCACTCGCGGCGGCTCCGGCTCCTGCCTGGGCCGTTGTCGCCGCCGTGGCGGTCGGTGCGGGATCGGGCATGTTCGCGTGTCACCTGGGGCCGCTGGTCCTGGCCGGGGCTCCGGATACGCATCTGTCGCGGGTCCAGTCGTTGCTGTCGCTCGTGCAGAGCTCGGCGCTGGTGGTGGCGAACAACGTGCTGGGGTGGCTCGCGAGCGCGGCCGATGCCAGGAGCGCGATCGCGTTGTGCTCTGTCCTCGGCTGCGTGGCCGGGGTCGCTGGTCTGGCCACGCCGTCGTTGCGGGATCTGCGCCAGGCCGCGTCATAGACCTGGTGCCGGTGACTGGGCCGGGGTGTTCGGACCCCCGAGCGCGGGGGGAAAAAACCGGGCCCCCCCGCGGGG
>NZ_JBSGWY010000083.1:2251-10995 GCF_053609145.1 Streptomyces sp. NPDC054961
CGCGCGGCGCCCCCGCCGCCGCGCGCGCCCGCGGGGGGCCCCCCCGCCCCCCCCCCCCCCCCCCCCCCCCCCCCCCCCCCCCCCCCCCCCCCGGGTCTCGCCGCTGGTGGCTCCGGGGCCGGCGGCGTTAGAGCGGTGATCAGCGAGACGGGGTCACGGACGGCCCGGGCTCGGTGATCTGGGCTTCGAGGTCGGCAACGCGGCGGTCCTGGAACCGCAGGTTGGAGCGGGCGGCCTTGAGACGCTCATCCAGGGTGCGGTTGTCGGTGGTGAGTTGGCGGACGCGCTGCTTGAGAGTGGTGTTCTCGCTCTCCGGCGGGCCTGGGATGCCTGCGCCGCAGTTCCCTGCCCGAAGTGCCACGTTGCGGCGGGCCAGTACTGCCGTAACCCGATCCGGGGCATCTGGTGCGTGACCCGCTTCCACAAGCCCCGGCAGACCGCGGCGGATGTCCCGAGCGTGCTGGGGCCGGTCGGCGTCCACGGACTCAGCTGGGCCAGGGGCACCGGCGTGTTCGCGTGGGACGACCGCCTCATTCCAGCAGCACCGTGACCACCGGGTTCCAGACCCCGCCGGGCCGTCCTCCGCGAGCGTGATCCGCGGACGTCAGCGGGAGCCAGGTGGCCGGGAGTCCTCGGTCCAGCGCCTGGTGGGGCATCCCGAAGCCGAGAGGGCGAGGTCAAGGGTCGGTTGGGTTAGATTCACCCGTATGAATGTCACCCCTATGAACTCATTGGCGCAGGTGTACGACAGGGAGTTCCGGGTGCGGGGCCTGCGTGAACAGGGCTGGGGACGGGGCCTGATGGCCGTGGCCGTACTCATCTGGCTGTGGCTGGGGTACTTGCTCGTGTTCCCCTTCAGCGTCGACGGCCACCGCGGTGCTATCGAGTGCAAGTCCCGCGCCTTCCACGAGACCGGATATCTCCGCGAGTCCTACCGCGTGGACGAGGGAGACAGCTGCGACGGCGCGCGCGACTGGGGCCCGATCACCGCCGGCCTGCTGCTCTCTCTTCCCTTCGCTATCGGAGGCGTCGGCCTGTTCGTGTCGGGTATCTCGACGGTCCGCACCGCCGCGTACGCCGCGGACATCGCCCGCCTGAACATCGAGGAGTAGTCCTCGTGGGGATGGCAGAAGTCGAGGGACCGCCCCGCCGAATGCGTCGGTGGTCTGGCGTGAAGCGTCTGCCGGTACCCAGAAGCCGCATCTCAACCGATCATGGAACGTGCGACTCGAACGGGCTTCCCACTCGGGTGGTCTTCCCGTTGCACGCGCAGGAGTCGATGCCTGACATACCGCAGGCCCCAGCCGACCCTGGAGGCCGACTGGAGCCAGGTGCTCTTGCTGCGCGGCAAGCGCCCGTCAGGGGCGCGGGCTTTCCCCGTGGCGGGACTCAGGACGTCCAGATGAAGGCGGCGTGGCCGTCACCGCCGTCGTGGCCGTTGCCCGTGGTGTCCGGCAACTCTGAGCCGCCGTTGCCACCCAGGCCCGCCCGGCCGGTGTCCAGCGAGGCCGGGGCGGGAGCCCTGTGCCGTGACCAGCAGACCGGTCTGCAGCAGGGCGATGCGGGTTCAATGCCGGGCCGATCTTGGCTTTCGCGTGGACGAGTTGCCTTGCCGAGGGGGCATGGCAAGTCCTGACTGGTTCTTTCGGACGAGGCGGGTCCTGGGTGGAGCGGGGCGAAGGGCAGGCTGATCCGGGTCTATCGGCATACGGAACAGCGAGCGCGCTCAGGGCAGGCCTATCGATGTCGCCGAGCGCGGCACCCTATTCCTTCTGCGACCGAAAGGCCGTCTCCTTCATGTTCTCCCGTGGAAACCGCACATCCCGCCACGCCGCCGCCCTGCTCGGCGCCGTCGCCGTCACGGGCGCCTCGGTGGCGGTCCCCGGACCCGCCGCTGCGGACTACAGCGGCAACTACGGCGACGCCTGGGTGAAGAACAACGGCCACGGCAACAACGGCAAGGGCTACGGCAAGGGCTACGACACGAACTGCGGCGACAACTACGGCAACGGCTACGACGGCCACCACGGCCACGCCTGGATACCGGCCGAGGTCCGCAAGGCGGACCTGAAGGTCACCGCCTCCGGCCCCGCGACGATCGCCCACGACCAGGAGCAGCGCTGGGTCGTCGAGGTAATCCTCAGTAACTATCCCCGCAGACCAAACCCACGCTCTAGACTGCGACCGCTTCAGGACTTGGCGATCATCGGGAGGGCGTGCGAGATGAAACGGGCACTGATCAGCACATTTGCGGCCGTGGCGTTAGTTGTGTCCGGGGGGAGTGTCGCCACCGCTTCCGACGGTGCTCCGCCGCGCACGACGCACGGCCCTTGCCAGTACACACAGACCCCGGACGAGCCGCCCGCGCGTCCTGTTCCGCTGCCGCCTGACCCACGACGCACCCCCAGCCGTGGCACGGTTGACATGGCTGTTCCGACCAGCCAGGGACCGCTCCCGTTGCGTTTGGACCAGGCCAAGGCGCCGTGCACGGTCCAGAGTTTCTTGCACCTGGCACGGCATGGGTTCTACGACCGAACGGTGTGCCACCGTCTGACGGCGTATCCGACGCTGAAGGTCCTGCAGTGCGGCGACCCGACCGGTACCGGTGAGGGCGGGCCCGGGTACAAGTACAAGGACGAGCTGCCGGTGGACCTGCCGCCGGCACCGACCGACCCGACCGGCGCGCGCCGCCTGTACGGGCGCGGCCTGCTGGCGATGGCCAACGCCGGTCCAGACACGAACGGTTCACAGTTCTTCGTCGTTTACGGCGACTCCGCGCTGCGACCGAACTACACGGTGTTCGGCACGGTCGGCACCGAAGGCCTGACGACACTCGACAAAGTCGCCGCCCGAGGAGTCGAGCCGACCACGGAGGACCCGGCACCGGTCGACGGCACACCCGTGCTGCGGACCGAGCTGCTCCACGTCTGGCCGTCCTGCCGGCATTGACGCACCGCGGCGTGGCCGCGTCCTCGATGAGCGCGCCTGGCGCCTGTGACCGCCCCAGGCGGACTACGCCGGCCGGGTGAAGCGTCTGGGTGCGGAAGCGCAGGGATCCGGAGCTTGTGCCCGGACTACGCGAAGCGCCCAAGGGTGCGACCAGTGGACTCAGTACGGTGCCGCCCATGGACATCGCACCCGTCGTCCGGTCCCGGCTCCATGCCCGGGCCGGACTCCGCGACCGCGCAGAGCCAGATGCCGGGCCGTAGAGCTGGTGACTGCCACAGCCACCGGAGGAGACCGTCTGGCCTGTGTGCAAGGTATTACCACCGGCGCCCGTGGGCTGCGCCTGGCCCTGAGCTTGACTCTGTCGGGGATCTTGGAGGCGTCGAGTTCATCTGCCGAGGGTTCGCCAGGAGGTGAGCCGGGGGATCTTGTGCTGGTCGAGGTAGTTCTGGAAGGCCGTCGGTTGTCGGGGCGGAGGGGATCCTTCGGCCGACGGTAGTCCGCTGAGTCGCTCGATGTTGACGGCGATCGCGGTCAGGACGTGCTGAATGTGGGCTTTGCTCTGGCCTCGGTAGCGGCAGCGTCGCATGCCATGGCCGTTGTCGGCGTACACATGAACGTGCCCAGCCACGTACGAATGAACGTGCCCAGCCACGTACGAATGAACGTGCCCAGTTCTTGACGTGCTGAGGGTTGCTGCTGGGCAGCCTGCTGCTGGCCTGTTCGGGGTGGCGGAGGGCGGCTCACCGTGGTCTTGGACCCGCAGCGATGGATGGAGCTTCGACGATTTCGCGGGCTGTTCGAGTCCGGGGCAATGAGCTTGTCCGAGATCGCGAAGGAGACGGGACTCAACCGCCGCACGGTCCGCAAATACCTGACCGCCCAGGCCCCGATCTCTCCGCCTCGTCGGTCATCGACCGGGCATGCTCGCGGACGGATGGTGGACGATGTCGCGCCACTGATCGACGCGATGCTCCGGTCGGAGATTCTGATCAAAGGGGCCGTGGTCCACGAGCGGCTGGTGGCGGAATACGGCTTCACCGGCAACTACCAGCGCGTGAAGCTCTACATGCAAGAGGCCCGCCCCCGAGTCGCGGAAGAACTAGGCATCAGCCCAGGCGAGCTGGCCGGTCTCCACCGCAGGTTCGAAGTGGTCCCCGGAGCACAGGCCCAGGTCGACTGGGGAGACGAGGGCAAGATCCTCGCCCACGTCGGGATCCCGAAGGTCTACTCATTCCACATGACCTTGTCCTACTCGCGGGACCCGTTCTGCTGCTTCACCACCAGCCAGGACCTGGCCACCTTCTTCGACTGCCACCGCCAGGCGTTCGCCCACTTCGGCGGGGTGCCGATGTCGATCGTCTACGACCGCACCAAAACCGTCGTCCGCCGGCACGTCGCACCGGGCGAGGCGGTCCCTCTGCATCCCGAAGCAGTCGGGTTCGCCGGGCACTACGACTTCGACATCGACGTCCTGGCCGCCTACCGCCCCACCGGAAAAGGCCGGGTCGAGCGGCAAGTCCTGATCGTCCGCGACCATGTCCTGTCCGGACGGGCCTTCTCCTCCATCGAGGAACTGGACTCCGCGTTCAACGCATGGGTGCCCTTGCGCCGAGCCAAGTCCCACGGCACCCACGGTGAAGTCATCGGCCACCGCGCGATCCGCGACCACATGGCCTTGAGGCCGCTGCCGGCGACGCCTTATGTCGTCACTCAGCGACACCTTCGCTATGTCGGCAAAGACTGCCTGGTCGCCTTCGACGCGAACCTTTACTCGGTGCCGGCCCGCAAGGTCCGCCCGCGTCAGCTGGTGGAAGTCAGGGCCACGAAGTCCCAGATCGTCCTGCATTCCACCACGCCGAACGCCGACGGGGAGACCCTGCTGGCCACCCACCAGCGGGCCGTCGGCCGCGGGGCCTGCGTAGTCGACGAGAAGCACTGGGACGGTCTTCCCGACGGACGGAACCGGCGAACCACCACCGGCGACATCCCACCCCGGCCACGCCACCACGACCCTTTGGGCCAGGAGGCCGGCTCGCTGATGGCTCTCCTCAACCGGGCCGCGGCCGTCCGAGTCGAGGTCGGTCGCAGGCCGCTGTCCGTCTATGACGAACTGACCGGGACCCGTCCCTTCACCCACCCCACGCCGGAGGAGCCCAGTTGAGCGAGCTGGTCAGCACCCGTATCCGCACCACTGCCGCAAAGCTCGGCCTGCCCCACCTGGCTGAGGGCCTCGCCCAGTACGCCAGCCGGGCAGACGAGGCCAAGCTGGGCTACCTCGACTTCCTCGACCTCGTCCTGGCCGAAGAACTCGCCGTTCGCGACGACCGCCGCTTCCGCCAGGGCCTGCGGCTCTCCAAACTGCCGCACCACAAGACCCTGGACGAGTACGACTTCGCCTTCCAGGCCGAGCTCGACCCCCGCAAGATCAAAGACCTGGCCACCCTCGCCTTCGCCGAGGCCAAGGGCAACGCGGCCCTGCTGGGACCGCCCGGAGTCGGCAAGACGCACATCGCTGTCGCGCTCTCGGTCGCTGCCTGCCGGGCCGGCTTCTCCGTCTACTTCACCAGCCTTGACGACATGGTCCGCCAGCTGAAGGCTGCCGAGACTGCTGGCAGGCTCAACAGCAAGCTCCGTACTTACCTTCGGCCGGGCGTCCTCGTCGTTGATGAGGTCGGCTACCAGCCGCTGGAACGAGCCGAGGCCAACCTGGTCTTCCAGGTGATCTCAAAGCGCTACGAAAAGGGCTCGATCATCCTGACCTCGAACAAGACCTTCAGCGAGTGGGGGCAGGTGTTCGGCGATGAAGTCCTCGCCACCGCCATCCTCGACCGCCTCCTGCACCACTGCGACGTCGTATCGATTAACGGCCCCAGCTACCGGCTCAAGAACCGACTCGCCGCCATCGAACGGGACAACAACGCGGCCTGACCTGGTCAATAGCCTCGGTGGTCAAACGCGTCGCCAGAACCCGTTGTCCCGGTATCGCCACCAGTACAACACCGTGCGATCGTCAGGCCAAGCAGCCAACCGGGTCGCCCGGGACTCGAACCGGTCCCTCGACAGATCGATGGGCCGCCAGTTCGGGTCCAGCGGCTCATCACCATCAGGCGGTCGCACATGCTCCAGGAGTCGCTCCTCGCATGCGCCAAATGCGAGGAAGTCCTGCTGGGCGTTAAGCAACGACGACCTGTTGGCGCCACTTGTTCTGTCTGGCCAGCGCAACTGCATGACGTCGTCCTCCCAGAAACAGACAGGACATATCTGATGCGAGCCGGGCCCGTCGTTCAGGGTCAGATGGCCGCAGCACACGCAGGGGTACCTCAGATGCATGCCTCCCATCTTCAGAGACAGTCGCGCCGGAGCCCAACGAGATTCCAGTAGGGCATTCTCGCCCGACATCCCGCAGACCTGCTGGCACCTGGGCACGTTCATCCGTACCTGCCTGAGCACTCTGAGAAGTACGCGGACAGCCGTGGGCGAACTCGTTTGTGAGCGGTCACGTATTTCCCCAGGCTTCGGGATCTGAGCGTCACGTAATTCCCCACCCCGGCGGTCACGAGTCCCCATGGGGGCGGCGACCGTGGGCAGCTCCAAGCCTGCAGCCCGAAATCCGGTAGGCGCGGCAGGCATACTGCCGTCATGGCCGTTACCCAGCAGCTCGCCCGCATCCCCGAGGGGCATCTCGCCGCATGCCGTCAGTCCGCCGCCGCGTCATCGGACCGCGATCCCCACTGGGATCCACCGGCGTCCGACGTCCTGGACCTGGACTGGGCACCGGCGCTGCTGAAACGCGTCGGCGAGGTGGCCGGGCTCGAAGAGGTCCATCTCGATGCTCTGCGCCGGGCCACCGACGGCGACACTACTCTTGACCTGGGCTTCCTCAACACTCACCCACACGCCATAGCCCCCTTCGGGGCCACCCCAACCGGCCTGGGCGTCTCTGAAGTGGCGCGCGTCTCCGAACTGCTCGGCCAGATCGACATGCCCGTCCTTCTCGCCGCCCTGCCGGCCGACGAGCGTGACGCCGAATCCTTGATCGGCCAGATAGGCGGCCCCATCACCGGCGGTCTGAGGGCATACCTGCTGGAGCACTTCAACGCCTTGAGCAACTTCTACCTCGACGCAGCCAAGCGCCACCTGCTCGTCGTGCTCTGGTGGGACTGACCCGCGACCCACCAGGCGTCCCCACCACGAGCACCTGGGGAATTACGTGACCGTCGGGCCGGGGAATTGCGTGACCGTCCACAGTTCCGGGACGGGGAATATGGACCAACCCCGTCGATGTCCTGCTACCGCGCCCGGCGGTAGGGACGCCGTCGCGGTCGGGAGAGCGCGAGCGGCAGGCAGCGGAGTGGCTTTCCCGTGCTTGGGTTTTGCGTTCGGTGCGATCTGGTCAGGTTGTCCGTAGTCATGGACAACCGAAAGGCGTCGCTGTGAGCGAGTTCGACATCTGGGGCTACCACCCCAGTGCGGGATACCTGAAGGGCACCGACATCGTCGGCTACAAGGTCGAGGCCACCGACGGGAGCATCGGCAAGATCGATAAGCATTCTGAGGATGTCGGAGCCTCCTACCTGGTCGTGGACACCGGGGCGTGGATCTTCGGCAAGCGTGTGCTGCTGCCGGCTGGGACCATCGAGCGCATCGACATGATCGGGGAGAAGGTCTACGTCGACCGGACGAAGGACCAGATCAAGGACGCCCCGGAGTACGACGAGGCCAAGCAGGCCGGCGAGTCCAACTATCTGGAGCGGTTCGGCCGGTACTACGGCCAACCCCACATGTAGGCGTTGCGGTCACGCGGGCTAGAGGGCGGGCTCGGCGGGCAGTGCGGTCACGCGGGGCCCGGGGTGTCCCATCGTTCCCATGTAGGAGAATCGCGCAGCGGAGGGACGATGCAGTGGTGATGTCGGGCAGGCAGCCGCGGGTCGCGTTCGGGGCGCTCGTGGGGGTGTTCCTGCAGGGCTGCGCGGGGTGGGTGCTGTGTCCGGGTACACAAGCGCGGGGCCCCGCCCCCTCGCGCAACTACGCGCCGAGAGAAAGCAGAGCGCGATCAACACCTCCAGGTTGTCCGCCGACGTCATCAACTCGCTCCTCGAGCGCGCCCGCGCCGCAGCTGCGGCGATCCGGGCCCGGGTCTCCGTGATCGTCGACGTCGCCTTGGCGGCCGTGGACGTCGTGGCGGTGGTGTTCGTGATGAACGGCGGCGGCCGATTCCACCGACGGCACCTGCACGCCGAGGCACGCCGTCACCTCGCCCTGGTCCTTCGCGGCCGGCGGCGCGACCCCGGTCTGGTGGGTGAGGTCAAAGGCAGCCAGCCACCAGCCGTTAGGCCGCCTTCGACGCGGCGGTGGAGCGGAAGGAGCGAACCAGGCTCCAGGTGGCGACGGGGCCCAGCAGGAGCGTCGCGTAGAACGCCGCCTCCATCGCGCCCCGCGCGAGGGCGACGGTGAGCGGGAGCGACAGCACGTGGTCGGCGAAGGTCAGCCACGGGTCGGTCCGGGCGCCGGGCTCGGCCCGGAGCGCGCGCGGCAGCGCCCGGGCGGCGTGGAGGAGAAGTACGGCCGCGAGGGCCAGCAGGATCCAGAAGAAGACGGCAGGTACGGTCACGCGGCTGAACCTAAGCCCTGCCCGGGCCCCCGCGCGGCGCCCCCGGTCCGAGGGCCGCCGCGCGGAGGCCCCAACCGCGCCCTGGGGCGCGTTACTGAGGATTTCAGGGTGGGGTCGGTGGGTTGATAGCCAGGCCGGTGGCGGTGAGGCAGCCGTCGATGAGGTGGGGTCGGAGCTGGATTCT
>NZ_JBSGWY010000084.1:0-10085 GCF_053609145.1 Streptomyces sp. NPDC054961
GGCGGCGAAGGCGGCGAAGGCGGAAAGGGCGGCGAAGGCGGCAAGGGCGGACGGCCCGGTGAGCCCGGCAAGCCCGGCAAGCCCGGCCGCGCAGGCTGCTTCCGCTTCGAGGACCTGCCCGACAAGACCAAGTCCGAACTGACGGTCGTGGACCGGGTCCGCATCGCCGTCACCCTGGTGGCCGACGATTCCGACGAGACGAGGGACAAGATCGCCAAGAAGTACAAGATCTCCGACGAGCAGCTGGACACCTGGAAGAAGAACTACGTCGACGGCGACTGGTTCGCCCTGATGGGAATCGACTCCCCGCTCTCCGCCTGAGCAGGAGTACGCGGGACGGCCGCGACGAGAAACCCTCCGACCGTCCCGCACGGCCGGGAACCGACGGCCCCTGAACGACCCGGACGACCACCCCGCCCACAAGGCGACCTCCACGTCACGCCCCGAGGCCGACCGCCTCGGGGTTTCGGCGTGCCCGCGCCGGGGCCCCGGATACGAGGTCACGGGTTCGGCGGGGTCCAGTCGGCGGGAAGGCCGGACTGGGCGAGGACGGCGTTGAGGCTGTAGAAGTCCTGGTCGGAGGCGATCTGGCGGCCGTCGAGACGGAGCAGCGTGGCCAGGGGAACGGCGAAGGGCTCGGGTGCGCCCTTGAGGTGTCCCGCGTAGACGGCCTCGATGGTGATGTGGTCTCCGTCGCGATGGGCCTCGCGCACGGTGACGTGGACGTTGTCGATGAGGCTGTCGGTGCGGGCCTTCCACCCGGCGATCTCCTGACGGCCCTGGAAGGTGACGCCTATCGCCTGGTCGGTGTGGGAGCCCCCGGGGGTGAACAGCGCGCCGAGCGCGCTGGGGTCGCCGCCGTTCCAGGCGGTCTCCCACACGGCGACGACCCTCGGCAGGTGCCGGCCGGCGGGCTGTGCGGCGAAGGCGGTGGTGCCGAGTGCGACGGTGACGGCCGTGGCGCAGATCAGAGTGGTCATGGCGCGGGTGGGACGGATCTTCATGGCTGCGGTCCTTCGGTGAGGGTCTGGGGCGGACGGGCGGGAGGGTGCGGGGCCAGGACGTCAGGGCTTGAGAACGTCAGGGCGTGAGGACGACCTTGCCGGTGACGGTGCCGGACTCCGCCAGGCTCAGGGCCTCGGCGGCCCTGGCGAGCGGCAGTTGGGCGGCGATCCGGGCCGTGATGTCGCCGCGCTCCAGGGCGGAGAAGACCTCGGTGAGGTCGGCCCGCAGCCGGGCACGGAAGCGGTCCTTGTTCAGCGCGCGGCCGGCCCAGATGTTGTAGAAGTGTGCGCGGCGGCCGTTGGGCAAGGCGTTCCACAGCCAGGTGCGGGCGAGGATCTTCAGCACGGGCATCTGCTGGGAACCGGTGTCGTCGCGCGTGGAGGCGCTGCCGTAGGAGACGAGGGTGCCGCCGGGCGCGAGCAGGTGCCAGGAATCGATGACGCTGCGGCCGCCGACGTGGTCGAAGACGGCGTCCACGCCGCCGGGGGCCAGTTCCCGGACCCGGGCCGCGACGTGTCCGGCCCGGTAGTCGACCGGGGTGACGTCCAGTTCCCGCAGGGCGTCGTGGTGGCGGACGGAGGCAGTGCCGATCACCTTCGCGCCGGCCGCGCGGGCGAGTTGGACCAATACGGAGCCCACGCCGCCGCCGGCGCCGTGCACCAGGACGGTCTGCCCGGCGCGCACTCGGGCCGTGCGGTGCAGCATCTGCCAGGCGGTGATGCCGTTCACCACGACGGTCTCGGCCTGGGCCGCCGTCAGTCCGTCCGGCACCTTGATCGCGTCCTTCGCGTCGACGACCACGTGGCTGGCCCAGCCGCCGACCTTGACCAGTGCGGCCACCCGCCGTCCGGTCAGGCCCGGGTCGACTCCTTGGCCGGTCGACCGCACCCGGCCCACCAGGTCGTAGCCGGGGACGAACGGGAACGGCGGCTGGTCGTAGTACCGCCCGCGGCGCATCTGCTGTTCGGCGAAGGAGACACCGGTCGCCTCCATGGCGATGACCATCTGCCCGGGGCCGGCCTCCGGCACGGCCGCGTGGCGGATCTGCAGGTCTTCGGGGGCCACGATGCCCGGCAGGACGACCTGGACGAGGCGTTCGCTGTTCATGGTCACTCATTTCGTAGAAGCTCTCTCGTTCGTTAGAAGTTGTAACGCTTTCGATCGCGAGAGTCAAGAACATTCGTGATAGCTTCTAACCAACAGCGGGTGAGAGAGCGGGGAGACAGGTCGTGAGCGAGCCGGACACACGGACCCCCAGGGAGCGGTACCGGTCCCAGGTGCGGGAAGAGGCGAAGACGCACGCCCGGGAGCAGATCGCCACGGCCGGTGCTTCCGCCCTGTCCCTCAACGCCATCGCCAAGCAGATGGGCATGAGCGGACCGGCCCTCTACCGCTACTTCGCCAACCGCGACGAGCTGATCAGCGAGCTCATCAGGGACGCCTACCGCAGCCTGGCCGACGCCTTCCGCGCCCGCGCCGAGGCGGGTGCCGGTCTCGGTGACCTCGCGCACGCCCTGCGCGCATGGGCCCTGGCCGACCCCCAGCGCTACCTCCTCGTCTACGGCACCCCCGTGCCCGGCTACCGGGCCCCCGAGGACACCACCCGCATCGCCGCGGAGATCATGGCCGTCCTCCTCGACGCGTGCACCGCCGAGGAGCCCCCCGCCGGGCCGCCGTCACCGCTGGAGACGCACCTGGACGGGCACCGGGACTGGGCCGCGCAGCACCCGGGCCCGCCGTCGGCGCTGCACCGCGCACTCACGTTCTGGACCCGCCTCCACGGGGTGCTCTCCCTCGAACTCGCCGGCCACTTCACCGGGATGGGGTTCGATCCGGCCTTGCTCTACACCTCGGAGGCCGAGGCCCTCAAGGGCCCCTGACCGTCCGGCTCCGCCGCCGCACCCACCGCCGCGAACCACGGCCACGAGCCACCGCCGCGACCCACCCCCGCGCCGCCGAGTGGCCCCGCCCGGCCGCGCTTTCGAGTGATACCTCCGCCCGGCGCCGCCCGGGGCAGCCCCGCGCTCCCCCAGGCTCGCAGGCGGCCGGTCATGATCCGGTCATGATCCGTCGCCGGACAGCGGAGGAGATCACGTGCACGTCCTGCTCGTCGCGAGCGCCTTCAACAGCCTCACGCAGCGCGTCTACGCCGAGCTGGGCGAGCACGGCCATCACGTCGCGGTCGAACTCGCCCTGCCCGGAGCCTCCCTGCCCGGAGCCTCCCTGGCCGAGGCCGTGGACCGTCATCAGCCGGACCTGATCATCGCGCCCATGCTGCGCACGGCGATCCCGCAGGAGGTGTGGTCCACCCGCACCTGCCTGATCGTCCACCCGGGCCCGGTCGGCGACCGCGGCCCCTCCTCCCTCGACCGGGCCGTCCAGGAAGGGCGGACACGCTGGGCCGTCACCGTCCTGCAGGCCGTCGAGGAGATGGACGCCGGCGACGTATGGGCCACCGTCGCATGCGCCGTCCCCCCGGTCCCGAAGAGCGACCTGTACCGCGGGGAGATCGCCGACGCCGCGCTGGAGGCCGTCCTGCTCGCCGTCGAGCGCTTCGCCTCGGGCACCTACGTCCCGGAGCCCCAGACCACCGGCCACGCCCTGCCGTACCTGCGCCAGGAACACCGCGCCATCGACTGGCGGACTGATTCCACGGAGCGGGTGCTGCGCGTCCTGCGGGCCGCCGACTCCCAGCCCGGTGTACGGGACGAGTTGCTCGGCGGCGAGTGGTACCTGCACGGCGGCCACCCGGAGCCGCACCTGCGGGGACGCCCCGGCGAGCTGCTGGCCACGCGCGCCGGGGCCGTCTGCCGCGCCACCTCCGACGGCGCCGTCTGGATCCCCGAAGTCCGCGCGAAACGGCTTCCCGGGGAACCCGCCCCCGTGAAGCTTCCCGCGACGGTGGCCCTCGGTGAGCGCCTGCGCCCGCCCCACCTCCCGCGACCGCTCCCGGAGCACCCCGCCCCCGTGCCCGGCACGGGCACCGCGTACCCGCGCGCGGGGGCCGAGATCGGCTACCGGGAGGAGGGCGGGGCCGGGTTCCTCTCGTTCTCCTTCCCCAGCGGGGCGATGGACACCGGGCGGTGCCGACGCCTGCTCGAGGCCTACCGGACCGCCTGCTCCCGTCCCACCTCGGTGCTCGTCCTCGGCGGCGGGCGGGACTTCTTCTCCAACGGCATCCACCTGGGCGTCATCGAGGCCGCCGCCGACCCGGCCGCGGAGTCCTGGGCGAACATCAACGCCATGGACGACCTCGTCGAAGCCGTCCTGACCACCACCGACCGCCTCGTCGTCGCGGCCCTCGGCGGCAACGCCGCCGCCGGCGGCGCCCTGCTCGGGCTCGCCGCCGACGAGGTCTGGTGCCGTTCGGGGGTGGTCCTCAACCCCCACTACCGGCTGATGGGGCTGTACGGCTCGGAGTACTGGACGTACACCCTGCCGCGCCGGGTCGGCGCCGAGCTCACCGAGCGGCTCACCCGCGACGCCCTGCCCGTCGGCTCCGACACCGCGGCGCGGCTCGGGCTGGCCGACCGCACGGTCGCCTGCGGGCCGGGGGCCTTCGCCGACGTCACGGCCCGGCTGGCCGTCCGGATGGCCGGTTCACCGGCGGTGCAGAGGCGCATCGCGGAGAAGAAGGCACGGCGCGAGCTCGACGAGGCGGCCCGTCCCCTGGCCTCGTACCGCGAAGCCGAGCTGGCCCGGATGCGGGACACCTTCTTCGACCCCGAGGCCCCGTACCACGCCCTGCGCAGGGCGTTCGTACGCAAGGAGCCCCTGGCCGCCACCCCCGCGCACCTGGCCGGCGCGCGCGTCCGCACACCGGCGAGGGGGTCCGGCACACCCGCGCGCACGGTGGCGGCACCGGACCCGGTCACTGGACTGGCCGCACATGACCGGGCGTCCGGACCGTTCACCTGTTAGCAAGAAGGGTGAGGCCGGACGACGGGCCTCACCTCCCCCCTCCCCCTCCACTCCTCCCCTAGGAGGCATCCGGATGGCCACAGCAGCGCCGACCGAGGCCGAGGACCCCCCGATCCACATCCTCTGGATCAACGCGGGGCTGAGCTGCGACGGCGACTCCGTGTCGCTGACCGCGGCCATGCAGCCCAGCATCGAAGAGATCGTGCTGGGTGTACTGCCCGGTCTGCCCAAGATCGCCGTGCACTGGCCGCTGATCGACTTCGAATGCGGACCCGTGGGTGGCGCGGACACGTTCATCGAATGGTTCTTCAAGGGGGAGCGCGGCGAGATCGACCCCTTCGTGCTCGTCGTGGAGGGCTCCATCCCCAACGAGAGCATCAAGCCCGAGGGCTACTGGTGCGGTTTCGGTGACGATCCGGAGACCGGCCAGCCCATCACCACCAGCGAGTGGATCGACCGGCTGGCACCCAAGGCCCTCGCGGTCGTCGCGATCGGCACCTGCGCCACGTACGGCGGCATCCACGCGATGGAGGGCAACCCGACCGGCGCCATGGGCCTGCCCGACTACCTCGGCTGGGACTGGAAGTCCCAGGCTGGCATCCCGATCGTGTGCGTGCCCGGCTGCCCGATCCAGCCGGACAACTTCTCCGAGACGCTCACCTACCTGCTGTACCAGGCGGCGGGCTCGGCCCCGATGATCCCGCTCGACGACAAGCTGCGCCCCACCTGGCTGTTCGGCGCGACCGTGCACGAGGGCTGCGACCGGGCCGGCTACTACGAGCAGGGGCAGTTCGCGCATACCTACGACTCCCCGAAGTGCCTGGTCAAGCTCGGCTGCTGGGGCCCCGTCGTCAAGTGCAACGTGCCCAAGCGCGGCTGGATGAACGGCATCGGCGGCTGTCCGAACGTGGGTGGCATCTGCATCGCCTGCACCATGCCCGGCTTCCCCGACAAGTTCATGCCCTTCATGGACGAACCGCCCGGGGCCAAGGTGTCCAGCGCGGCCAGCGGCGCCTACGGGGCGGTGGTCCGCAAGCTCCGGGCGATCACGGCGCACACCGTGGACCAGGAGCCGCAGTGGCGCCACCGCGGAGACGAGCTGACCACCGGCTACCGCCCGCCCTGGTGACCGGGCGGGTCACCCCGGCCCCGGGCGCGGGCGCGCGCGTACGCGCCCGCACCCCGCATGCACCCCCGCACACCCGCACCCGCACCCCTGTGGGAACCACCGATCCAGCACCGAAGGGTCACGGCAGACACGATGGCACCGAATACGAAGGCAGCCGGCGACGGCAGCGGCCTGGTGGAGATGGCCTGGGATCCGATCACCCGGATCGTGGGCAGTCTCGGCATCCACACGAAGATCGACTTCAAACAGAAGCGGGTCGCGGAGTGCTACAGCACCTCGTCGGTCTTCCGCGGCTACAGCGTCTTCATGCGCGGCAAGGACCCCCGCGACGCGCACTTCATCACCAGCCGCATCTGCGGCATCTGCGGTGACAACCACGCCACTTGCTCCGTCTACGCGCAGAACATGGCCTACGGGGTGAAGCCGCCCCACCTCGCCGAGTGGATCATCAACCTGGGCGAGTCGGCGGAGTACATGTTCGACCACAACATCTTCCAGGAGAACCTGGTCGGGGTCGACTACTGCGAGAAGATGGTCCGCGAGACCAACCCCGGCGTGCTGGAACTGGCCGAGCGCACCCCCGCCCCGCACGCGGGCGAGCACGGCTTCAAGACCATCGCCGACATCATGCGCTCGCTCAACCCCCTCGAGGGCGAGTTCTACCGCGAGGCCCTCCAGGTCAGCCGCTACACCCGCGAGATGTTCTGCCTGATGGAGGGGCGCCACGTCCACCCCTCCACCCTCTACCCGGGCGGCGTCGGCACCATCGCCTCCGTCCAGCTCTTCACGGACTACATGAGCCGCCTCATGCGGTACTGCGAGTTCATGAAGCGCGTCGTCCCGCTCCACGACGACCTCTTCGACTTCTTCTACGAGGCCCTCCCCGGGTACGAGGAGGTCGGCCGCCGGCGCGTGCTGCTGGGGTGCTGGGGTGCGCTCAACGACCCCGAGCACTGCGACTTCACCTACGCCAACATGACCGACTGGGGACGGAAGATGTTCGTCACCCCGGGCATCGTGGTGGACGGGAAGCTCGTCACCAACGACCTCACCGAGATCAACCTCGGCATCCGGATCCTGCTCGGCAGTTCCTACTACGACGACTGGCAGGGGCAGGAGAAGTTCGTCACCCACGACCCCCTCGGCAACCCGGTCGACGCCCGTCACCCCTGGAACCAGCACACCATCCCCGCCCCGCAGAAGCGGAACTTCGACGACAAGTACAGCTGGGTGATGTCCCCGCGCTGGTTCGACGGCAAGGACCACCTCGCCCTCGACACCGGCGGCGGCCCCCTCGCCCGCCTGTGGTCCACCGCCCTGTCGGGCCTGGTGAACACCGACTACGTGCAGGCCACCGGGCACAGCGTGGTCATCACCCTCCCCCGCACCATGACCAAGCCCGAGACCCGCTTCGAGTGGAAGATCCCGAAGTGGAGCAACGCGCTGGAGCGCAACCGCGCCCGCACGTACTTCCAGGCGTACGCGGCCGCCATCGCCCTGCACTGCGCCGAGAAGGGTCTCGCGGAGGTCCGCGCCGGCCGCACGCAGACCTGGGAGAAGTTCGAGGTCCCGGACGAGGGCCTCGGCGTCGGCTTCACCGAGGCCGTGCGCGGGGTGCTCTCGCACCACATGGTGATCCGCGACGGCAAGATCGCCAACTACCACCCGTATCCACCGACCCCGTGGAACGCCAGCACCCGCGACACCTTCGGCACTCCCGGCCCCTACGAGGACGCGGTGCAGAACACCCCGATCTTCGAGGAGAACACCCCGGAGAACTTCAAGGGCATCGACATCATGCGTGCCGTGCGCAGCTTCGACCCCTGTCTGCCGTGCGGGGTCCACATGTACGTGGGCGGCGGCCAGACGGTGAAGCAGATGCACGTGCCCACCGGCCTGAGCGGACTGGGCGGATGAGCGCCGGCGCGAGCGTGCGGGCCGACGCCCGCCAGACGGGGGCGCGGGTCGAGGAGGTGCTCGACCGGCTCGCCGCCACCGGGGACCGGGAGGTGTGCGCGGCCGCCGAGGAACTGGTGCGCGTGCTCATGGACTTCTACGGAGCCGGGCTCGCCCGGATCGTCGCCGGCCTCGGCGAGGCGCCGCTCTCCGGGCTCCTCGACGACGAACTGGTGGCGAGCCTGCTCGCCCTGCACGACCTGCACCCCGAGGACCTGGACGCCCGCATCGCCCGTGCCCTGGCGAGCGTACGGGAACCCGCGGAGGTCCTCGGCTTCGACGAGGCCACCGGAACGCTCCGGCTGCGCTCCGCGCCCGGAGGCGGCTGCGGCTGCGGGAGCACCGCGGCCTCGGCCGGCCCGGGGCCCTCACGCGCCGTCGAGGACGCCCTCGCCTGCTTCGCCCCCGAGGTGAACACGGTGGAGCTGGCACCGGCCGAGGCCGCGGCCCCGGTCCTGCTCCAGATCGACACCCGCCCGCAGACCCCGACGCGGGTGCGGTGAGCGGCTCCCCGGGGTGGTCCCCCCCCCCCCCGCGCGCGGCGGGGGGGGCCGCCCCCCGCGCGCCGGGGGGGGGGCGGCCCCGAAGCGGCCAGCGCCGGGGGGGCCGCGGCCGCCCCGGCCGCCCCCCCCCCCCCCGGCCGCCCGGGCGCCGGCCCCCCCCCCCCCCCCCCCCCCGGGGCGCCCTCCCCCCCCCGGGGCCCCCCGGCGCGCCCCCCCCCCCGCGCCCGGCCCGCCCGGAGGTCTGCGGGCTGTGCGGAACGGTGGTCGCGGAGAACGCGCACCGCCATGTCGTGGAGACCGAGAAGCGGGAGCTGGTGTGCGCCTGCACCGCGTGCGCCCTGCTGTTCGACCGGCCCGGCGTCACCACCGGGCGGTTCCGCGCCGTCCCGAGCCGCTACCTCGCCGACCCGGCCCACCAACTCGACGACGGCGCCTGGGAGATGCTCCAGATCCCGGTCGGCGTCGCCTTCTTCTTCCGCAACGCCGCCCTCGATCGTCTCGTCGCGCTCTACCCGAGCCCGGCCGGCGCCACCGAGAGCGAACTCGACCCCGAGACCTGGCAGACCGTACTCGGCGCCGGGCGCCTCGCCCCGCTCCTCGAACCCGACGTGGAGGCCCTGCTGCTCCGCCGTGAGCAGGGACGCACCGACTGCTACCTGGTGCCGATCGACATCTGCTACGAGCTCGTCGGGCGGATGCGCCTGCTGTGGACGGGATTCGACGGCGGAGCCGAAGCCCGGGCGGCGCTTGACGCGTTCTTCGCCGAGGTCGGGCGACGGGCCAAGACCCCGGCGGAGGCACCCGCGCCATGACGGACTTCGACTTCACCTGCACCGGTGTGCGCGCCGACCCGTACGCCGCCGGACCCACCCTGGTGTTCCGGCTGCGCGTCACGGCCGGCGGGGACCCCGAACCGGCCCGGGTGCACGCCCTGGCGCTGCGCTGCCAACTGCGCATCGAGCCCGCCCGGCGCGGTTACGGACCGGCCGAGGCGGAGGGGCTGGCCGATCTGTTCGGCGAACGCTCCCGCTGGGGCACCACCCTGCAGCCGGTGCAGTTCGCGCAGGTCGCCCTCATGGTGCCCAGTTTCACCGGGGAGACCGAGATCGACGTGGTCGTGCCGTGCACCTACGACATGGACATCGCCGCGAGCCGCTACTTCAGCAGTCTGCAGGACGGGGAGGCTCCGCTGCTGATGCTCTTCTCCGGCACCGCCTTCACCGGGGCCGGCGGCTTCCACGTCGAGCCCGTGCCCTGGGACCGCGAGGCCTCGTACCGGATGCCCGTGGCGGTCTGGCGCGAGATGGTCGAGCAGCACTTTCCGGGCTGCGGCTGGCTGCGGCTGCCCCGGGACGTCATGGACGAGCTGCTCGCCTTCCGCTCGCGGCACGCCCTCGCCTCCTGGGAGGCGACCGTACGGACCCTCCTGGACGCGGGGGGGGGGGGCCCCCCCCCCCCCCCCCCCCCCCCCCCCCCCCCGGCCCCCCCCCCCCCCCCCGCCCCCGCGCCGCCCCCCCCCCCCCCCCCCCGCCCGCCCCCCCCCCCGCGCGGAGAGACACACAAAACAACCC
>NZ_JBSGWY010000085.1:0-8897 GCF_053609145.1 Streptomyces sp. NPDC054961
GCGCTGGGGGCCTCGCGGGGGGTCCATCATACCACGCTCATTATTTCGGGCCGCGCCGCGTTTTTTGGGGCGGCCCGCAACTAAAATACCGAGGCTAGTAAGCAGCGTTTCGCTCTCTGCCTGGTCAGAGGCGTTGTCGGGAGTGTATGCGGCCTCTCAAGCCACGCGCCCTGTGCCGATTCCGCCGTCGTTCGTGAGCATACTGAGGGAACCCGTCCAGCGGTTCGGCTTGGCGCCGCCAGACGGCCGTCTCTTCCGTAACGCCGCCGACAACCAGGCGGACGCCAGCACTACGGACTGGTCCAGAATCCGGCCCGTGTATGGCCCGGAACAGCTGGTCAGAAGTGGGAAGATACACGCTGCTGCCTCTCCCCTCGTAGCGTGGAGACCGTGACTGCAGGGGATGTTGAGAGTCATGGCGGAGAAGCGACGGAGGTTCGAGCCGGAGTTCCGTGAGGGGGCTGTACGGATCGTGACGGAGAGCGGCAAGTCGATCCCTGCGGTCGCGGAGGACTTGGGGATCAACGAGACCACGCCGGCCAGTTGGGTGTCCCGGGCCCGCCGCGCGGGGACCGCGCCAGCGAGCGCGAGCGACGAACTGGAGCGGCTACGGCGGGAGAATGCCCAGCTCAAGCGGGACAACAAGGAACTGGCGAGCTACACCCCCCTGAGCACGCACCACACAACCCGTCAACACGCACCGGCGCACACCAGGCGCACTCGGCCACCTCACCACCCAAGCGGAGCAGAAAATTCCGTAACGGCTGGTCTGCATAATTCTTCGCACAGGAACACGGAAATCGCAGACCAGGAGGTGGTACAGCTACATCCTGCGGGTGATTAGTTCAGCTGGCTGGTTATCTGTTCGATATTGCGGGGATTCCTGACTGCAGTCGATCCGGAACGCAGGATTTCGGACGACTCGACAGCCGCGGAGGCATGCTATGTCCACAGAGAATCAGGAGATCGCTACCGGTGCCGATCCTTTCGTTGACGACTGCGGTAGCCCGACGGACGACGGATACCTATGGAAGGAAATCCAGGCGTGCGTCCTGAAGAACCCCGGACCCTGTCTGGAAGTAGAGAGCCAGTGGGGGGTGATGGCGGGCCGGAAGGGAAGCACGACGGACTTTCAGTTGGTCCCGACGGAGCGCCTCAAAGGGATCGAGTGCCCCAAGATCTGGTCCAGCACCGCTGCCGACTACTGGACGGCCGCGCAAAGCAGGATCCCCCACTACTTCAAGAACCCAGGGGCGGCCGGACTGGGCATCAACTCCAAGCAGGCCCGCAGACAGGACCAACTGCACATCCACATGTCCCACTTCGCTCCAGAGGCGTTGCGCGACCTCCAGGGATACGACCAGCAGCAGAAGATCCCCGATGTGACGAAGTGGAAATCCACGGTGCTTCCCGTGACGGGCTTCAAATCGGAGACCCGCAACTACCGGGTGATGAAGTCCCCCAACCTCAGCGGCAACCTCTTCTACGCTCTCAGGCATTACGTGGTCGGGGACGACAACAAGATGCAGTACCAGACGATGATCGTGCTTCCGGCGACGCACGGCTTCTACATCCTGAACAGTGAGAGCAGCCTCCACAGCGGTACCGACACCTGCGACCACATCCTCGACTGCGCATGAGCACCCCACCCCCGCGACCCGGCACGCGTCGTACGAGTACGACCGTTGCCCTTCCCCAGGGTTCGACCTCTGCCTTTTCGATACCCTGGATGCCGGGCCGTCTGAAAGAGCGTCTTGTCCCGCCGAGGGTGGAGCAATTCGCGCTGGAGACCCTGGATGAACGACGCGGCGAAGGCATTGTCGTAGCTCGAGCCGACCCGGCCCATGCTGCGGCGGATGCGGTGCCGCAGGCAGACCTCGGCGAAGGCGGCCGCCTTGTACTGGGCGCCCCTGTCGGTGTGGAAGCGACGCCGCGGACCCGGCCGCCACGGGAGGCCACGGCCATCTCGATCGCGTCGGTGACCAGCGAGGTACACATGTGGTCCGCGATCGACCAGTCCACCACCTTCCTCGAGCAGATGTCGATCACCGTAACGAGGTAGAGCCACGTCGCACCGACGGCCATGTACGTAATGTCGCCGCACCACCCGGTGTTCAACCTGTCCGCGTTGAAGTTGCGCAACACCAGGTCCGGCACGGGCGGCGCGGCCCTGTCCGCGATCGTCGTCCGCTTCTTCCTCCGCAGGTGCCGGCCGACGATGTCGTTGACCCGCATCAGCCGAATCACCCGCTTGCGGTTTACACCCCGTCCCCTCGCCCTTCTCCTCGGCCCGGCGTTCTGCGCGGGCCTGCTCGGTGGCCAGGTGCCGGTAGTAGCCGGCCCGGGATACCTCGAGCACCCGGCAGATCCGCTTGACGCCGACGTCGGTGCGGTTCTCGGAGATGAAGTCCCAGCGGCGGGTCTCACTTCACCTCCCGGGCGAAAGAGGCGGCTGCCCGGCGCAGGATCTCGCGCTCGAGGCGCCACTCCTGCCCGGCTTTCAGCAGCTGGCGTTCTCCGTACGCAGCCGGGCCAGCAAGTCCGTGGTGCCCACGCTGCGCTCAGGGCCCTCGGGCGAGGCTTGGCCCCCGTCCTTGCGGACCCACGGCCGTAGCGACTCCGTGGCGATATCGAGCTCCGCGGCCACCGCCGCATACGTTCGCTTCCCAACCGAGGCACGATAGAGAGCGACAGCGTCCTTCCTGAGCTCCTCCGGATACGGAGACCTGCGTCCCACCTGAACATCCCTCCCTGGACCATCAAGATCTATTGTCAGGGTGTCCACTCCAAGGGATCAGCCTCACAGTCGGGATACCCCGGTCGGGACTTCAGCCGGCAGGGCACACGATGCCGACGGATTGGCCTTTCAGGTACGCCGTCCGTTCCTCCGGGGTGAGATTGCGGTTGACGGCCTGACAGATCTTCTTGTTCGCCTCGGCGGGCCGCGGGAGGCCTCCGTCCCACAGTCGCACGGTGTTGTCGTCGCTGCCGCTGGCGAGCGTTTTCCCGTCGCGGTTGAACGCCACCGACTCCACCGGTCCGTCGTGGCCGGTCAGGGTGGTGCGGGTTTTGCCAGTGGCCGCGTCCCACAGTCGCACGGTGTTGTCGTCGCTGCCGCTGGCGAGGGTTTTCCCGTCGCGGCTGAACGCCACCGACTCCACCGGTCCGTCGTGGCCGGTCAGGGTGGTGCGGGTTTTGCCAGTGGCCGCGTCCCACAGTCGCACGGTGTTGTCGCCGCTGCCGCTGGCGAGGGTTTTCCCGTCGCGGCTGAACGCCACCGAGTTCACCGGTCCGGCGTGGCCGGTCAGGGTGAAGAGGCTCGTTCCGGTGGCCATATCCCATAGCCACACAGTGTTGTCGCCGCTGCCGCCAGCGAGGGTTTTCCCGTCGGGGCTGAACGCCACCGAGGTCACGGCGCCGTCGTCTTCCAGCGTAGTACGGGTTTTGCCGGTGGCTACGTCCCACAACTGCACGGAGGTACCGGCGGTGCCGCCGGCGAGGGTTTTCCCGTCGGGGCTGAACGCCACCGAGTACACGGCGCCACTGTAGTCGCTTGGCAGGATGGTACGGGTTTTGCCGGTAGCTACGTCCCACAGCCGGACAGTGGTGTCGTCGCTGCCGCTGGCGAGAGTTCTTCCGTCGGGGCTGAACGCCACGGCCCACACCGGTCCGGTGTGGCCTTTCAAGGGTGTGCGGGTTTTGCCGGTGGCTACGTCCCACAGCCGGACGGTGTTGTCGTCGCTGCCGCTGGCAAGGGTTTTCCCGTCGCGGCTGAACGCCACCGAGTTCACCGGTCCGGCGTGGCCGGTCAGGGTGGTGCGGGTTTTGCCAGTGGCTACGTCCCACAGCCGGACGGTGGTGTCCTCGCTGCCGCTGGCGAGAGTTTTCCCGTCGCGGCTGAACGCCACGGCCCACACCGGTCCGGTGTGGCCTGGCAGGGTGGTGAGGGTTTTGCCGGTGGCCGCGTCCCACAGTTGTACGGCGTTGTCTTTGCTGCCGCTGGCGAGGGTGTGTCCGTCGGGGCTGAACGCCACCGATGTCATGGCACTGGCGCCTTCCAGAGTGGTGCGGGTTTTGCCGGTGGCCATGTCCCACAGCCGGACGGTGGTGTCCTCGCTGCCGCTGGCAAGGGTTCTTCCGTCGGGGCTGAACGCCACGGCCCACACCGGTCCGGTGTGGCCTGGCAGGGTGGTGAGGGTTTTGCCGGTGGCCGCGTCCCACAGTTGTACGGCGTTGTCGTAGCTGCCGATAGCGAGGGTGCGTCCGTCGGGGCTGAACGCAACGTCCGACACCAAGCCGTCGATGTGACCTTTCCAGTGCGTGCGGGTTTTACCGTTGGCTATGTCCCACAGCTGGACGGTGGTGTCGCCGCTGCTGGTGGCGAGGGTCTTCCCATCGGGGCGGAACGCCACCGAAGTCACGGGGGCGGGGCCGGACTCTACGGTGAGGGTGGTGAGGGTTTTGCCGGTGGCTACGTCCCACAGCTGGACGGTGTTGTCGGCGCTGCCGGTGGCGAGGGTCTTCCCATCGGGGCTGAACGCCATGGCCCACAAGTCAGTGTGGCCTTTCAGCGTGGTGCGAGTCTTTCCGGTGGCCATGTCCCACAGTCGCACGGTGTTGTCGTCGCTGCCGGTGGCGAGGGTTTTCCGGTCGCGGCTGAACGCCACGGACAACACCCGTCCGGTGTGTCCGGTCAAGCGCCGCTGCAGCGGGAGGGCTGCAGCGTTTTCCAGGCTTTCGGCAGCTTCGGGGGTGTGGCTGGTGCGGTAGGCCTGGATGGCGAGCAGTCCGGCGAGGTCGGGGTTTGAGCTGCTGAGCGTGTTGGACTGGGTCGCGAGCTGACGGGAAACGGCTTCCTGCCGCTCGGCGTTGACTGTCTGCCACTGCCAGAGGGCTCCTCCGGCGGCGATGAGCGCGAGGGAGAGCAGGGTGGCCAGGATCGTGTTGAGTCGTCGGCTGCGCCGGATGACGGCTCGCTGGTGTTCCTTGCTGGTGGTGAGGAAAGCCTCGATGTCGCCTGGCAGACGGCGTTGCTGTGACCATTCGAGGCCTTCTGCAAGCGCTGTTCCCCCGAGCAGGTCTTCAGAGTGCTTCCCTTCGCCCCAGCGTGCGCGGCGTGTGCGGGCGTGGTCGAGCCACTCCTGGAAGCGGTGGTCCTGGCTGACCCATTCGCGCAGGGTGCCCCAGTCGCGGATGAGTGCGTCATGGATCAGTTCGGCCACTGGCGGTGCGGGAGGGGGGCTGGGGCCAGGGGAGACGCGGGGTGTGTGGGCGGTGATGATGCGATGACGAGTGAGGTGGGCGAGGACGTCGTCGATGTCGTTGCCGCTGTCGGGCCCTGCGCTGACGTCGGTTGCCAGTTCGCGCAGTTCTTGCAGGGAGACCTGTTTGCGGATGGCGGGGATGTTGTGGCGGGGGTCGGCGGAGCGCACCAGGGAGGTCAGGATGCGCTGTGCGATGGGATGGTGTCCGGGGGGCAGCTGGTTGAGGGCGGTATCGCACCAGGTGGTCAGGCTGCCGGTGACTCCGCCGATGCGCTGGTAGGCGTCGTGCGTGAGGTATCCGTCGTCGCGTCTTTGCCACAGCTGGCTGAGTGTCAGCTCCAGTAGCGGCAGCACGGTGACCGGTGCCCGGCGGGCGATGGGCCCCTGGGGGGTGGTGGCCAGGGCGTCTTTGATGATCTGTTCGGGCAGCCCCTGCTCGAAGTGGGCACCTGCGTTCAGGGCGGGCAGGGTGATGATGTCGTGCAGGTCGTCCTCGCTCAGGGCGCCTGGAATGTTCAGCAGTCCCGGCATCGCTGCTTCCAGCAGCTTGGGTGCCAGGGCGGCCTGTTGGGGGTAGAAGTCGTCACGCATGATCAGGATCACGTCGAGCTCGGCGTGTGATCTGACGGCCTTGGTGATCTGATCCGTGGCAGCCAGGCGCCGCTCCTGCTCGTGTCGTGCGGAGGTCTGGGTGAAGAGCTCTTCGAACTGGTCGATGATCAGCACGACACGCCGGTAGGCGGGCTCGGCAGCGAGTCTGCGGGCGACTGCTGTGGCGATGCCGTCGCTGAGTGTCCCGGGCAGTCCGGCGCGCTCGATTTCGGCCAGAAGGTCCTGCCTCGGCCGGGTGAGTACGGGCAGCCACGAGTCACTGCCCGGTAGCTTGCCCGCAGCCAGCACCGGCAGGACGCCGGCCTGGATCAACGACGACTTACCCGAGCCGGACGGCCCGAGCAGCAGCGTGACCCGCTGCTGCTCGGCCAGGTTCGCCAGCACCTGACGCACCGCGTCCTTCCGGCCCTCGAACCAGTGCGCTTCGTCCACGGTGAACGGCTCCAGCCCCCGGTAGGGGCACACGTCCCGTATGGCCAGCTCGGGCCAGATCTCCCGCAGTACCTGCACCGGTGTGACATAGGCGATCCCCTGCCCCCTCTCGTGGTCGTCGGGGACGGTGATCTCGGTGAGCACGCCGACGACCAGGCCGGTCACCTCGTCCACGACCGGCCCGCCGCTGAAACCGGTGGTCAGGTCGTTGGCGGCGGTCAGCTGGAGATGACTGCTCCTGGTCTCGGTGGCGGGCAGCAGATCGCCGGCCTCGCCGTAGCCGAAGTGCCCGCCGGGCGCTGCCTGGGCGGGGAACCCGAACGATCGCACCCGGTGGCCCCGAGAACCGGCGGCAGAGCCCAACGGCAACGCCGTCAGGCCCAAGGAACTCTCGCTCAGGCGCACGATCGCCACGTCTTCGTCCTCAGGGCCACGCCACGGCTCCTCCAGGACAAGTCCCTCGACCCGGTGCCCACCATCCGCGTGCGGGAAAGCCAGCAGCAGGACCTCACCGGGTCCGGATCCGGCAGTGCGTACGACGTGTGCACAGGTGACCAGGATGTCCTCAGCTACCAGGAAACCGGCTCCGGCCACCTGACCGTCCGGTCCGAGGACCTGGGCGACGACGGAGGTGACGTCCATGGGAGCAGCCTTTCAGGCCTCGTCCGTACCGGGACAGCCCTGACTGTTGTCCTTCTTCCACATCATGGTCACCTTCAAGTGGCAGTTGGCGCTGCTCTTGGTGACCACGGCCCCCGCCTCGACCGCGAGGTCGACACCGAACTCGACCGTGATCGCGTCCGGGCCGGCCTTGCGCAGTTGGTCGAGCGTGGCACGCGCCGCTGCGGTGACCGGCCCCAAGGCCTCTTGCAGACTCCCCGGCAGGTCGTGGATGGCATCGCTGACACGCCCCGCCTTCACCGGCCCGACCTGCGCGGCCGGAGCCTCGACCAGGAGGGAAGCCCCGTCTCCCAACGGAATGCGAGCCAGATACGTCAAGGCTCCTCCAGCGTGTGCTGGCCGGTGTCGCAGCCTTTGTGCCTCTTCCTCAGCATGCCACCGCCCGGCGCGGGTCGCGCTCCAGGCGGTGTCGGCGCACTGTGGAAGGCAGAGAGACCCTGGACACGATGCACCATGTCCAGGACCTGCACAGGCGGCAAGTACGACGGCGGACCCATAACCGCGACTTGAACGCCGGCCGCACGCACTTCCTGCAACACGGCATAGTCCGGCGTCGGGGTCTGCCGCACGATCGGGTGACATCTGATCTGGCCTGTCTGTGTGCCGGGACGTCACCTGGCCGTGATTGTTGTCACCGGTGGCCTGTAGCTTCCTCGCATGGCGAGGTATGCAGATCCAGGTGCGGTCGAGTGGGTGGAGTCCGGTGGCGGGCCGTTGATCGTTGTGCCCGAAGCAGTCTTGTCTTCGCGGTCCGGCGCAGACAGCGACGAGTCTGAAACCGACTACGACAGGGCCTGCGGCGTCGAAGGGGATGCCGGCCTGGTGGCGGTCGGGCAGTTGCAGGCCCTGGTCCTCGGTGATGACCCCGCCTCGACGTCCTTCCTCCCGGAGCATGGCCTGTTCGTGCGGTGGTGCGCCGCAGAATCGGAGGAGGAGGTTCTCGGCAGCGTTGATGCCGCGCGCGCTGATGCCGCCTGGGAGTCTGAGCAGCATTGGGACGCGCCGGGGCCAGTGATGTTGTTCGACGCGGCTTGGCCTGGTGACGCGTTGGAGCCAGAAAACCATCTGCGGGTGGAACTGAGGTGACCCCCGGAGTGTGGACACAGGGGTTCATGCTGCGAGTTGGAGTTTATTGTCGTGTGGTGCTGCTGTTCGAACTCCATCGGGGAGAGGCGGCCCAGCGCGCTGTGGCGCCGGCGGGCGTTGTCGTAGCTCGAGCCGACCTTGCCCGTGCTCCTGCGGATGGCGTACCGGTCGCAGACCTGCGCGAACGCGGACGACGTGTAGTGCGAGCCCCTGTCCGCGTGGAAGATCACCCCGGATACGTCACCGCCGCGGGCCGCGACCGCGGCCTGGAGCGCGTCGATGACGAGTCCGGCCCGCATGTGCGAGGCCATCGAGAAGCCGAGCACTCGGCGCGAGCGGTGAAGTCCCGTTAAACCAGATCCGGCACCGGCGGCGCAAGCGGGTCTGCGATCGTGGTCCGCTTCCCCTTGCGCAGGTGGCGGCCGACGGTGTGGTGCTTGCGCATCAGACGCGCGACGCGCTTGCGGTTGACGGCGTGGCCGAAGCCGCGCAGTTCGGCATGGATGCGCAACGCGCCGTAGTGTCCGCGGTGCTCGGCGTGGATCTCGCGGATCTCGGCGACCAGGGCGTCATCGGCGGCCTGCCGCTCGGCCTGCGCCTTGGCGCCGGCGATCCACCGGCAGTAGCCGGAGCGGGAGACGTCCGGCACCCGGCATATCCGCGTGATGCCGAACTTCTCGGCGTGGGCGGAGACGAAGTCCCAAGCGGCGGTCTTCACTTCATCTCCGATCCTGGTGGCTAATTCAGGCGACGAGGGAGAGATTTAGTCGGGCGAGGTGGCTGGTGCGGGTGCGGTCGAGGGGGTGGCCGTTCCACCAGGCG
>NZ_JBSGWY010000086.1:0-8769 GCF_053609145.1 Streptomyces sp. NPDC054961
CGCCTGGTGGAACGGCCACCCCCTCGACCGCACCCGCACCAGCCACCTCGCCCGACTAAATCTCTCCCTCGTCGCCTGAATTAGCCACCAGGATCATCTCCCGGGCGAAAGAGGCGGCTGCCCGACGCAGGATCTCCCGCTCGACCTGCCATTCCTTCTCCGCCCTGGCCAGCCGCGTATTCTCCGCACGCAGCCGGGCCAGCTCGGCTGCGGTGTCCTGCGTCGCGCCGGCTGGAGCCGGACGGCTGTCAGCGTCACGCACCCAGGTCCGCAGCGTCTCGGGGTTGACATTCAGATCGGCCGCGACATCCCTGAACGTCCGCCTGCCGACTGAGGCCCGCCACAACATGATCGCGTCGGACCGAAACTCCGCACTGTACTTCGAGGGCCGTGCCATGTGGATCTACACCTTCCAGGATCACCAAGATCCATTGTCAGGTGTGTCCACACCACAGGGATCACCTCATTCCTCAAGGCGGACGTCGTCAGCGGCACCACGGGGCGGGTCAGCCACCGCTCGCGGGTGCTGACCCGCAAGAACCTGCCCATGCTGCGCAAATGGCTGGCCCTGGACGTGCAGCTGGCGGAGATCGCGGTCTACCTGCTGGACGACCGCGGCATGCCCGGTCAGAAGCTCCTGCGGATGGGCGTCGCGCGCGACGACAGCTCCAGGGACTGGTGCAGGCTCAGCGCGGAAACCACCGATGAGCGCTTCGGGCCGGCCGCCCAGGCGCGGATGACGGACCTGCTCCGGGACTTCTCGCAGGAGGTGGACCCGTCTTACGCGCAGGTCGGCTACAGCCTGACGCTGGGCCGCACCGAGCACGAGGAGAGGGGCGGCCCGCCACTGCCCTCGATGGCGCTGCCACAGTCGCGGCGGCTGCTGCGCGGGTACGAGTGGCTGATGGTGATTCCGCGCGAGATCGCCCAGCAGCTCGGCGGCGGCCATGGGATCGCTGCAGCCGGTGACTTCCACCGGGTCGAGACCCTGCGTGACGGCGCGGTGCTGCTCCAGGTCACGCCGGAATTCGACGGCTTCATCGGCGAGGCGATCGAGCGGACGTGGCGGCTGGTGTGCCCGGCACTGAGGCCGGGAATGCCCAAACGCTTCGAGTCCGACGCAGGTCGCGCGCCGAGCCGGATCTGGTACGCAGACACCGCCTGATGCCGGGCTGCCGATGAGGCTGGAGAGATCAAATGGACACCCGATGGACACCCGACTTCTTCGGGCCTTCCACACCCGGATGACCTCGGAACCTCCCGGCCGACAGCCAGCACTTCAGCGCGGACAGATCGGCCGTATTCAAGTCCAGGGCCGTCGCTTCGAGCTGCGCACCGGCCTTCTGACTTCCGGACGGCCGCGGGCACGTTTCGCAGCATCGACGGGCGCGTCGGGCTGGCCGAGTCAGCTTCCCGCCCTCTGATGACGAGTTCTTCCCGTTCGGGGCCGAATCCCGTGTGAGCCACCGGCTCATCAGGTCGATAGGTCGATCGTGCTGATCCAGCCCGATGACGACGACCCGGCCTGGTTCACCGGACGGGAGGCCCCGTGTAGCCGCACTGCCGTGACGACGAGGTCTCCCGACGCGCCTCAGAAGTGCAGTGTGCCGAGGTCGCGGACCGTATCGGCGAGCGCACGGATGGGCTCGTTCTCGGCCTCGGTCCGCCAGACAAGGGCGAACTCCAGCCCCATCAGGTCCGGGATGGGGATCCAGCGGACGTTCGACATGCCCCAGTGTCGGGTGACGTGACTGGGGAAGGCGTGGATGATCTCGCCCATGCCGACCTGGCTGATCAGGTCCTCCGAGTTGGTCACGGGCTGCCCTCGCTCGATCGTGCGGCCCTGGGGCGTGTGGAAGGGCATGTAGCCGTTCTCCCAGTAGTCCGGCAGAGAGGGAGGCATGGGGTGCGGGAAGTCGGCGAACGTCTCCAGGCCCACCGACGTCCGCCAGGCGAGCTCGTGGTCGCTGGCCACGCCGAGGAGGCGGGGGTCCGTCATCAGGATCGGGCCGACGGTGAAGTCCGGCTCGTCCACGGGCAGCCAGACGACCAGGACGTCCAGGTTTCCAGCGCGCAGCTCGCCGAACGGATCTTGGTACGTCAGCCGCCGAATCTCCAGCTCCCACTCGGCGCACCGCGACCGGAATGCCTTCCAGAAGACGTGCAGGTCGACGATGTTGAAGGGCATCATGCCGATGCGCAGCCGGCCGGTGATGCCGCGGGCGGCGAGCCGGGCGCGTTCGAGGGACGCGTGCAGACCCGAGTAGACCGGCTGCAGGTCATCACGCAGCTGACGGCCGACGTCGGTGAGGCGCACGGTGCGGCTGGTGCGCTCGAACAGCGGCGCTCCTATGCGTCGCTCCTGCTTCCTGATGGCTTGGCTGACCCTGGCCTGGGAAACCCGGAGCCGTTCGGCGGTCCGCCCGAAGTGCAGTTCCTCTGCCAGGGTCAGAAATATCTCGATGTCCCGCAGCTCCATGACGGCCCCCGTTCCCCTCCCGACGCCCCTCGGTTGTCGAGCCGCAGAAGTATACGGTGATCAGTTCTGGTGCGCGCCGAGTCGAAGCGGCGTCAAAAGAGCTTCCAGCGAGGCGCGTTCAGAAGGAACCCGGCGGAAAGCCGTCTCGCCGGCAGTACGCTCCCTCGTCCGCCGGACGACCTCGTCGATCGCGGCGGCCACGATGCCGGTGTCCCGGACGCCCACCCTCCGGGAGTGGCCGGTCATCGTGCCGAACACGGTCACCTGGGGGTTGCTCCTCGCGGCCTGCGCCGCGGCAGCCCGGTTCCTGAGTGTCCGGTCTTGCGACGGACCGGGGTGCCGGCTGCTCCCGACCAGGAAGACGGTCGGACAGTGCAGGGCCGCGAAGTCGGGCGCGAGTCCGCTGTTGACTTCGTCTGTCGCGAGGGCGACTGCTGCCCTGTACCGGGGGTGCGGCCCGGCGGCACGGCGGAGCCCAGCCACGACGCGCGTGATCCAGCCGCCTCCGCCAGGCGCGGCGGCCGCCCGGGCCTCGGCCGCTTCGGCGGGCGGTGAGACCGGGTAGGCGCCGTCCACGAGCACCAGACCGCCGACCAGTTCGGGGTGCTCCGCCGCGTAACACACCGCGATCGTCGCGCCCTGGGATCGACCGACCAGGACCGGCCGACGGAGCATCGTCGCCTCGATCACCCGGTCGACGTCGTCGATCGCGCCACGCACCGAGTAGTCGGCACGGGCGCTCGGTCCTCTGCTCCTGCCGCTGTCGAAACTGACGGTGCGATACCTGTCGCCGAGTCGGCGGATGACGGGGTTCCACTGGCGCCGGGTGGAGGAGCCTCCGTTCAGGAAGAGCAGCGGGGGCCCGTCGCCGAAGGAGTCCACACCGTGGAGGCGACTGCCGAACGCTGCGACCGTGAACTCACGTGACATGGGGAAGCCTTTCGAGTCTCAGGGCGATGAACCAGCCGATGCCGGGTGGTTCGGGGGTGGGGGTTGGGGGTCGGCCACGGCGGGCGGTCTGGCGCAGCGGCCGTGGTCTGCTGCGCGACCGCGACGAGCCGGCGGCCTTCCGTCCATGACGTAGAGCACGGTGCGGGGTGCGGCGCGCGGTTCGGCGCCCGGTACGGTGCCCGGTGCGGTGCCCGGTGCGGTGCCCGGTGCGGCGTACGGTCCTCAACGGAGGTGATCGGTGCCGTACGGGAGGGCGAGGCCCTCAACGCCCCACAGGTCGTACCCGAACGCGGACCGCCCCCGGTACACGCACGCGGGCACCGGCGGCTCCGTCGGGAACTGGGCCAGCACGCAGGTGACGGTCCCCTCGTCCGCATCGTGCAGGAGCCAGGGCAGGAGCTGGACCGTGCCGGATGCGATCCGCCGGGTGTGGACCCGCCGGTAGAGGTCCCACTGCTCCTGACTCAATGCCGCCTGGACCAGCGGTAGAACGGCCTGCTCCTCGTGGTCGAGGTGTTTGCCGAGACCGGTGATCAAGGAGCCGGTCAGGTCACCGATCAGGCCGAGCCCGATCCCGGGGTCGGCCAGCGCCCCGTCGATCGCGCGGACGAGGGAGAGGAGCGCGACGTGTTCGGCTTCGTTCGCCTCCAGCCGCGTCAGGTCGAAGGGGCGCCCGGCGAGCGCCCGGCGCAGCGGGGGCCATAGCGCAGCGTCTTCGGCGGCCTGGTGGGCGTGCAGGGCGCTGCGCAACATTCCCCATCCCGGAGTCGTACGCAGGACGGTCCGGGGATCCAGGTTCGGGCGGGCGGTGACCCGGGCAAGGTTGCCGAGCTCCCTTCGGAGCGCGTTGTGCAGTGCGTAGGTCAGGGTCATGTCGAGCCTGTCACTCATGTGCGTCCGACTCCTGGTGCCGTTGGGCGGATGAGCCCGAGGGGAGGGGTGACGTCCTGGCCGACCCGGGCACGAACCAGCCTCCGGCAGGACCATCGCGGGATCAACGCCGACTTGGTGGGGTGAGCGATAACCCAACGGTTATCGGCGCGGCCAGGGCGCCTGCGCCGACGACGGCGGTCATGCGAGGTACGCAACGGCAGCACACAAGCGGGCTGACCAGGCTGATCGCCGCAGCCCCGACACCGCCGGCTGCCGGTCGTCGTACGCCCGGGGGCGCCCAAGTCCGTGATCACGGTCATGGACACTGGACCTCAACTCCGTTTGAGGAAGCAGTCTTTCGTACGGTACGAAGGGGTCGCACCGCCGGCCCCGTCCCTGCACACCATCGAGGAGTCCGCCATGTCCGACCCCCGCGTCATCCTGGTCACCGGAGCCACCGGCCAGCAGGGCGGTGCCACCGCCCGCGCCCTGCTCTCCCGCGGCTGGGACGTCCGCGCGCTCGTCCGCGACCCGGAGCACCCCGCGGCCCAAGCCCTGCGGGCGCACGGCGCGGTCCTGGTCCGCGGCGATCTCGACGACCCCGATTCGCTCGACGCGGCGGCGCGCGGCGCGTACGGCGTCTTCAGCGTCCAGCCCATGCCGCAACCCGGACCGGGCGGCTACGAGGCCGAGGTCCGCCAGGGCCAGGCGGTCGCCGACGCCGCCGCCCGCGCCGGCGTCGCCCACTTCGTGTACGCCTCCGTCGACGGGGCCGGACGACCCGGCAAGGTTCCGCATTTCGCCAGCAAGGGCGAGATCGAGCGGTACATCGCGGAGCTCGGCCTGCCCGCGACCGTCCTGCGCCCGACCTTCTTCCCCGCCAACTTCCACTTCATGGGCCCGCAGTGGATCGAGGGGGAACTCGTCCTGTCCCTTGCGATCGCCCCGCGGACCACCCTGAAGTTCATCACCCCCGAGGACATCGGCGCGTTCGCCGCAGACGCCTTCGACTCCCCCGCCGAGCACCTCGGCCGCACCGTCGAGCTCGCCGCGGACGAGCTGACCGGCCCGCAGATGGCCGAGGTCTTCGCCCGGGTCGCCGGCCGCCCCGTCCGCTTCCGCTCCCAGCCTGTCGAGGAGGTCCGGCAGGACAGCGAGGAGATGGCCGCCATGTTCGAATGGTTCGACTCCGTCGGCTTCCTCGCGGACGTGCCGGCGATGCGCGCCCTCCGCCCCCACCTGGCCACACTGGACGACTGGGCCCGCAAGGAGTGGCAGGTGCCGGCTTAAGCCGCCTCCTTCAGATCACCGGAGTGGTCACGTGCTGCAACGACACGCCGTGGATGACGTGCCACGAGCGCTTCGGCTCGTGGAACTACGCTTCACCGCCCACCAACTCAACGGGCTTCTGCCACGGCATGCAAGGCACTGAACTGCACACCTGACCCACCGCGAGACCAGGAACACCGGCCGGCGTCGCACGGCGAACCGGCCGGTGTTCCGGCATAGGGTCGCCCGAACCCACCCCCTCCGCAGGAAGCAGCGGCCAGCGTCCGCACCCGCCCGTCGCCACCACGGACCGATCCGACCCCACAGCGCTGCCCGCACCGCCGGTCGGCGCCGGCCTCCACCACGCGCGGTCTGCGCCTCGCCTCCCCTACCGAAGAAGCGCCGATGGCCGGCCACCGGGCCGAATCTCCTGCGACGCTTATCGGCGGCAGGCCGCCTGGTCGAGCAGGCGCCCGGTCGAGCGGTGGTACGGCCGTGCGGTCGTGCGGTCAGCCAGAATCCCGGACGACCTCCGTCGGCCACCTCAAGGGAACTGGGAGGTCGGCGCGGCCAAGGACGGTCGTGGTCGCAAGCTCGATTACCTGGGAGGGGCTGGTGGACCCAGTGGAGCCGGCCTCGATCACCAGCGGGGTAGTCGGAGAGCCTGGTTCCGAGGGCCTGGCGGTAGAGGTCGCTCGGCTTCCCTGTTCCTCGCATGGAACGCCAGACCGGTCCGACAGAGTGGGGGACGGGCGGGCGGCGAGCGTCTAGCCTGCGGGCAGGGAGCAGGGAACGGCCGTTGCACTCGCGGCGGCGGGGAGATCGGGGGCTTCGGAATGGCAGGGCTTTCTGTGGGTGCGCGGTGGGCTGTGCGGGGGGCGGTCGTGGTCGCTGCTCTGGTGGCGGTGGGCCTGCTCATCGTCCTGGTCGTCGCCGATCTTGATACCGGGGACAAGGTCGCCAGCATCGTGGGCGCCGTACTCGCAGGTGCGGGCCTGGTGGTCGCAGTGATCTCCCTTATGCGGGAGAACGCTCCTCCACGTGGGCGAGAAGTGCGTGCCGGGCAGGGCGGTGTAGCAGCGGGCAGAAGCATTCACGGCAGCGCTCTGGGCACGAACTCCCGCGTGAGCTCGCCGCCCCCGGTCGTGTCGGCCGGCGGATCGCAAGCGGTGGGGCCCATGGCGGCTCCGAGTGAGAGCGTGATAGCCGAGCCGGGTGGGATCGCGGCGGGAGGCGACATCAGCGGCAGCGCTCTCGGTGAGGGCAGCCAAGTCCAGTGACGTCGTTCTGGCCGTGGAACAAGCGCAAGGAACCGCCCGCGAACGAGGGCGGTTCGGATTCACACGCCGGCGGGGGCATCGTCGGGGACGCCGGTGCGCGGCCGGCGCCTGAGTGGTCGTCACGGTCGGGTTCGGTTGCCGCAGCGGAGAACGCGACGGCTGCCGGGCGCGACATTTCCTACAGTGCGCTGGGGGCGCACAGCTCCGTCACCCACATTCACCTCGCTTCCATGTCGGTGGAGGTGTCGTGGCCGCAGCTGGTGGGGGTGCCGCCGGCGCTCGCTTCCTCTTTCCAGCGCCGTCCTGCGCTGCGGACGGCGATCGACGACGCGCAGTGCGCGGGGGAAGACGTCGTGCTCGCGCAGGTGCTGTCCGGGGGCGGTGGCGTGGGGAAGTCGCAGCTCGCCGCCGCCTATGCCTACGACGCACGCCTCGGCGGCACTGATCTCGTCTTATGGGTGCCCGCGGCCGACATCCGGCAGGTCATCGCCCTGTATGCCCGCGCGGCACAACTCGTCCACGCCCCCGGCGCCCTGGGGAGAGAGCCCGAGGTCGATGCCCGGGCATTCCTCGAATGGCTGGCCACGACATCGCGCAGCTGGCTGGTCGTCCTGGATGACGTCACCGATCCGGCAGCGCTCGCGCCGTGGTGGCCTGTGGCGAATCCACAAAAGGGCTGGGTCCTGGCCACAAGCCGTCTCAAGGACGGCCGGTTGACGGGGCAGGGCCGCCGGAAAGTAGACATCGACGTCTACAGCCTCGCCGAGGCGGTCGCCTACCTCGAGCACCGGCTCACCGCCGATGCTCTCGGCCGCCTTCTGGATGGCTCGCAGGAGGAGCTCGCCCAGGAACTGGGCTGTCTGCCGCTCGCCCTCGGGCACGCGGTCGCCCACCTGATCGACCAGCAGATGGCCTGTGCCGACTATCTCGTGCTGCTCCGGGACCGGGAGCGGAGTCTGGACGAGATGCTGCCCACGTGGGCGGATACCGAGAACTACGGCCGCCAGGTCACCGCCGCGCTACTCCTCTCTCGGAGCACGGCCGAGGCCGCTTCACCGCGCGGACTCGCCCTCCCGGTGCTGCAACTCACCGCGTTCCTCGACTCGGCCGGCCATCCGCAAGCCATTTGGAAGAGCGAGCCAGTGCTGACCTATCTGGCCGAGCTCGTCAACGCCGAGGGGGGTGCATCTCGTCCGGTAGTTGGGGAGGAGATACGTGAGAGCCTCCTGGTTCTGCACCGGTACGCACTCATCAATTACAACTCTGACAGGCGCGGCCGGGAGGTCCGGATTCACGCTCTGACCGCCCGCGCAGTCCAGGAGACCACGCCCGAAGCGCTGAAGCCCCGCCTCGCGCGAACCGCCGCTCACGCTCTCTTCGACGTCTGGACCGGCGACCCGAACCTCGACCGCGAGGTCGACGCGATTCTGCGCGCCAACGCTGCCGCGCTCGCGCAGCACAGCAACCTGCACCTGTGGGAGGACAAGAGTCACAGGCTGCTTTACCGAGCTGGCAGCAGCATGGTAGCCAGCGGCTTGTTCCACACCGCCCTTCTCTTCCTTCAGGAGCTGCTTTCCCTGGCCGAGGAAGATCTAGGGCCGGAGGACACCGATACCATCCGCGCGCGGGCCATCCTCGCCTCCACTCACAACGAGGTCGGTCAGTACGACGAAGCGAGAGCGCTGGAGGAACAGGTCCTTGCCGACCGCATCCGCCTGCTCGGCGACGACCACGGCGACACCCATGTGGCGCGTGCCTGCCTCGCCCGTACCTACGGACACCTCGGGCGCCACAGCGATGCCCTCGAGCTGGAGGAGAGGGTCCTAGGCCGTGTTTTAGGTAGCGCGGGCGGCCAGCCACTTGGTGAGGTCGCCGGCGATGCGGTCGTTGTTGGTCTCGACGGTCACGTCGTGTTCG
>NZ_JBSGWY010000087.1:0-7462 GCF_053609145.1 Streptomyces sp. NPDC054961
AGGGTGCGCGGCAGCACGCCGTGCCGCATCGCCATCACCATCTTGATGACACCCGCGACACCGGCAGCGGCCTGCGTGTGGCCGATGTTGGACTTCACCGAACCCAGCCACAGCGGACGCTCCGCCTCCCGCCCCTGGCCGTACGTGGCCAGCAGCGCCTGCGCCTCGATCGGGTCACCCAGACGCGTCCCCGTCCCGTGCGCCTCCACCACATCCACATCCGCGGTCGTCAGACGGGCACTCGCCAACGCCTGCCGGATGACACGCTCCTGCGACGGACCGTTCGGCGCCGTCATCTGGCTGCTCTTGCCGTCCTGGTTCACCGCCGAACCACGCACCACGGCCAGCACCGGGTGGCCGAGCCGCTGCGCGTCCGAGAGGCGCTCGACGAGCAGCACGCCGACGCCCTCGCTCAGCGCGGTGCCGTCGGCGTCGGCGCCGAAGGCCTTGCAACGGCCGTCGGGCGCCAGGCCGCGCTGGCGGCTGAACTCCAGGAGGGCGTTGGGCGAGGCCATCACGGTGGCGCCGCCGACGACGGCGAGACTGCACTCGCCCTGGCGCAGCGACTGCGCCGCCAGGTGCAGGGCGACCAGCGAGGACGAGCACGCCGTGTCCACCGTCACCGCCGGGCCCTCGAGCCCGAGGGTGTACGCGAGCCGGCCCGACGCGATGCTGCCGGCGCTGCCGCTGACGACGTAGCCCTCCAGACCGTCGGGCATCCGGGTCATGCGCGAGCTGTAGTCGTTGTACATGACACCCGCGAAGACGCCCGTCCGGCTGCCGCGCACGGTGGCGGGGTCGATGCCGGCCCGCTCGAACGCCTCCCACGTGGTCTCCAGCAGCAGGCGCTGCTGCGGGTCGGTGGCGAGCGCCTCGCGCGGGCTGATGCCGAAGAAGCCGGGGTCGAACAGGTCGGCGTCGTGGAGGAACCCGCTGCCGCGCGAGTACACCGTGCCCTCGTGGTCCGGGTCGGGGTGGTAGAGGGCGCCGAGATCCCAACCGCGATTTATCGGGAATGCGGAAATGGCGTCGGTTTCACCGATCACCGTGTTCCACAGATCCTCGGGTGAGCGGACATCTCCGGGGTAGCGGCAGGCCATACCCACGATCGCGATCGGCTGCTGATTCTCGTTCTCCAATTGCTGTACACGCTGACGTGTCACATGGAGATCGGCAGTAACCCGCTTGAGATAGTCGCGGAGCTTGTCCTCGTTCGACGACATGCGTAATCCACCCTCTCCTCGCGGGGCCGTCACTTCGATTCGCGGGACCGGCCTCGGCCGTACGCCACACGTTTCAGCAAGCTCGCCGACCCGACTAACGGGTCCCTTTACCAGGCCTAAAGCGGTCCGCCCCCGGGGTGAGCAGTGGATACGCAAGCCAAGCAGTGGGTTAGAGCCGCTTTAGCGAAGGTTCCGAGCATGGGCCGATAGATCTGCAGGCTGCTCGACGGCCTTCATCCCAGGCTCGATTCACTCGGAAAGGACCAGGATGGACACCCCTGACGTCCGCATCCTGTCGGTGGGAACAGCGCTCCCGGGCCCTGCTCTGGACAATGCCGCCCTCGCACGCCGGTTCCAGATGGACGCATTGTGGGAGCAGTGGATCGACGCGTTCGTCGGTACCGACACGCGTCATCTGGCGGTCGATCTGGAGAGCGGCGAGATCCGCTCCTCGCTCACCGAGCTCGGTGAGACCGCCGCGCGGCGAGCGCTGGAGGCCGCAGGCCTCGCCCCCGGCGACATCACGGGCATGGTGCTGGGCACGGCGACGCCCGACCAGCTGATGCCGGCGACCGTCAACCTGATCGCCGACCGGCTCGGCATCAACGACGTGCCGACCTACCAGCTCCAGTCCGGCTGCTCCGGCGCCATCCAGGCCCTGGAGCTCGGCCGGCAGATGCTGCTGACCGGGCAGCACCGCAACGTGCTGGTCCTCGGCGGTGACGTCTGTGCCAAGCACCTGGACGTCACGCTGGACCTGCGATCGCTCGCGCCCTCCGAGCTCGTCAACGTCGTGCTGTTCGGGGATGGTGCCGGTGCGGCCGTCCTCACGACCGACCCGGTGCCCGGCACGGCGTCCATCCGGCACATCTACACCCGGCTCACCGGCCTGAACCGGCCGCCCGGCCAGAGCGTCGAGTGGTTCGGCCTGACCGATCGCGGCTCGGACAAGCAGGCCGTCAACGAGGACTACAAGGCGATCGAAGAGTCCGTGCCGACGATGTCGGCCGAGATCGCCAAGGAGATCCTGGCGCACGTCGGCTGGCAGGACACCGACGTCGACTACCTGTTGCCGCCGCAGCTGTCCGGCAAGATGACCGCCCGGATCGTGGCGGAGCTGGGCCTGCCGGGCGCGGAGGAGATCACCTGCGTCCGCGAGACCGCGAACACCGGCAACGCGGTGCCGTTCCTCCAGCTGGAGCGCGCCCTTCCACAGATGACCCACGGCGACCGCGCGCTGTGTGTGGCGGTCGAGTCGAGCAAGTGGATCAAGGCTGGTTTCGCGCTGGAGAAGGTCTGATCCGCCATGTCGCAGCCAACCGCATCCAGCCCCGCCCCCGCGCCGTCCGCCGGCCCCCAGGACACCACCGCTCCCCAGGTCACCGCCGCCTCCGGGGGCGCCGCCCCGCCCGGCGCCGGACTCGCGGATCCGATGGCCCGGTTCCAGGCCCTGCAACGCTCCGGACGGCTGGCCGACGACTACCCCCAGGTGCGGGAGCTGCTGACCGACCTGTCGGACGCCGAGCTCCTGCGCGCCGGCAACCACCTCGCCCGGCTCGGCCCGGACGAGGTGCGCAAGGCCCACCCGGGCGTCCCCACCCTCCGGGCCGCCGTCACCGGGCACGGCACGCTGTCCGCCCTGGTGCCGCCGCTGACAGCCGAACTGGCCAGGCACGGCGTGCTACTGGATCCGGTCGTCTCGGACTTCGACAGCTACGTGTTCGACCTGACCGACCCCGGCAGCGACCTGTACGCGGCCGAGCCGGACCTCGTCCTGTGCGTCCTCGATCCACGGGTCGTCTTCGACGAGCTGCCGAGCCCCTGGGGGCCGTCGGACGCCGAGCGGGTGCTCGCCGAGAAGACCGGGCTGATCGAGCGGCTGGCCGAGCGCTTCACCGCCACGGGACGCGGCACCCTCGTCCTCAACACCCTGCCGCTACCCCACGGTCTCACCGCCCAGATCGTCGACCACCGCTCCCGGGCCCTGGTCGGGGCGCTCTGGCACGAGGCCAACGGCCGCCTGCTGCGCCTCGGCGCGAGCCTGCCGGGGGTCGTGGTGCTGGACTTGGAACCGCTGGTGGCCGAGGGCATCGCCGTCGCCGACCCGCGGCTGAGCCTCTACACCAAGGCGCACCTCTCCTCGGCCCTGCTCGCCCGCTACGCCCGCGAGATCGGGCACCTGGCGCGCGCACTCGTCGGACGCACCAAGAAGGCCCTGGTCCTCGACCTGGACGAGACGGTGTGGGGCGGGATCCTCGGCGACGACGGATTCGACGGCATCGAGGTCGCCGAGACCTACCGGGGCGAGGCGTTCCGGGCCTTCCAGAAGGTCGTCAAGCAGGTCACCTCACAGGGTGTCCTGCTGGCCGCCGTCAGCAAGAACGACCTCGCCCCGGTCCGTGAGGTGCTCGCTACCCACCCGCAGATGGTGCTGCGGGAGGGCGACTTCGTGCGTGTCGTCGCCAACTGGCGCCCCAAGCACGAGAACCTCAAGGAGCTCGCCGCGGACTTGAACCTCGGCGTCGACGCGTTCGTCTTCGCGGACGACAGCCCGTACGAGTGCGGGCTGGTCCGCCGGGAACTGCCGGACGTCGCCGTCGTCCGGCTGGACTCCGAGCCGGCCCTGCACATCGAGAAGCTGCTGCGCGACGGCTGGTTCGACGTGCTGGAACTGACCGCCGAGGACCGCTCCCGGGCCTCCACCTATCGGGACGAGCTGGAGCGCAAGGACTTCCTGGACAGCTTCGACTCGCTGGACGACTACCTGCGCGAGCTCGACGTGACCGTCCGCTTCGCCGCGGCCGAGGACCGGGACGTCCCGCGCCTGGCGCAGATCACCCAGCGGACCAACCAGTTCAACCTGACCACCGAGCGGCTCCAGCAGTCCGATGTCCGGGCCCTGTGCGCCGACCCCGCCGCGCTCGTCCTGACCGTCCACTCCCGCGACCGCTTCGGCGACAACGGGCTGGTCGGGGCTATCCTCGCCCGGCAGGAGGGCGGGACGGCGACGATCGACAACTTCCTGCTGAGCTGCCGGGTGTTCTCCCGGGGCATCGAGCAGGCCTGCCTGAGCGCCCTGCTGGGGCACTTCAAGGCCACGGGGGCCGACGAGGTCCTCGGCACCTACCGGCGCACGGCCAAGAACGGCAAGGTGCGCGGCCTCTACCCGCTCGTCGGCTTCACCGAGCTGTCGGACGACGGCACCACCGCGGTGTTCCGGCACGACCTCGCCGAGGTCCCGGCCCCGCCCCCGCACGTCCGGCTGCACGCCGCGATCCCGGCGCCGGCCGGGGCCGCCGACCCGTCCGGCGAGTCCGGCCGGTCAGGCCGCTTGCCCACCCCGTCCGCCCAGTCGGTCCCGTCCGCCCAGTCAGTCCCGTCCGCCCACTCGTCCGGCAGCCCCGGCGGCGCCGGAACCCCTCATGGAGAGCCCTCTTGAACACCCTCGACGACTTCGTGACCCTCCTCCAGGACGAGCTCGGCCTTGATGTGACGAAGGAGAGCGTCGGGCTGCCCTTCGACCGGGTACCGGGGTGGGACTCGGTGCACATGCTGTCCCTCCTGGTCATCCTGGAGCGCGAGACCGCACGCCGCGTCTCGCTGCCCGACATTCTGGAGGCCCCCAGCCTGGAACGGGTCTTCGACCTGGTGACCCTGCCATGAGCACCCCCCTCTCACTCCGCTCGCGCTACCTGACCCGGGAGCCCGACCGGCGCGCCCGGATCCGCCTCTTCTGTTTCCACCATGCGGGCGGCAGCGCCTCCGCGTACGCCGGCTGGCAGCACGGGCTCAGCGGCGACGTCTCGCTCGTGCCGGTCCAGCTCCCGGGCCGGGAGAGCCGCAACAGCGAGCCGCGGTTCCGGGAGATGGAACCGCTGATCGACGAACTCACCGAGGAGCTCGACGGCGTCCTCGACCGGCCGTTCGCCTTCTACGGGCACAGCATGGGCGCGCTGGTCGCGTACAACCTCGCCCGGCGGCTCTTCCGGAGCGGCGGCCCGCTCCCGGAGGTCCTGCTCGTCGGCGCGTACCCCGCGCCGGATCGCCCACCTGTGCTGGGCAACCTCCCGGAGCTGCCCGACGACGAGCTCACCCGGGTCCTGCTCGACCTGGGGGGCATGTCCGAGAGCATCCTGGCCTACCCGGAGTGGCTCACGGCGGCGCTCGACATGGTCCGCGACGACCTGAAGGTCTGCCGCAGCCACGACAGCGACTTCCTGCCCCGGCTCCCGTTCCCGATCGAGGTCTTCACCGGGCGGTCCGACCCGCTGATGCAGGGCGTCGAACCCGAGCGCTGGCTCGCGCACACCCGGTCCGCCTTCCAGGTCCACCGCCTCCCCGGCGGCCACTTCTTCACCCGCGAGTCCACCGAGGAGTTCCTGGACCTCCTGCAGGGGAGCCTCTGCGCCGCCCTGGCCCCCGTACGGAGATCCGCAGCCTCCTGATCACTCGATCACCCTGATCGCCGAGACCACACTGATCGCCTAGTCCCCTTGGTCCCGCACCACGCACCACGCACCACACCATCCCAGGGACCGTATCCAGCGCCGCGCAGCCCCGGCCCCGCGCCGCCCAGACGTTCCGCGAGCGCGGGCCGGCCCCGCGGGAGAGCCGGCCCGCGCCGACATCGGCGGACGCACCTGACCATCGCGTACTCGGGCCACGCGTGGATGCCGCAGACGGCCCGCGTACGACGCAACCCGACGGCCGCCGACGACGAACGAGCGCTGGCGCCGACGAGCGCTGATGACGACGAGAGGTAAGCAGCACCATGAGCACTGACCGCACCCCGACCGGCACCGCATCGACGGCAGCACAGACCACCGAGGCCATCGCCGTCATCGGCCTGGCCTGCCGGTTCCCCGGTGCCGCCGACCCCGATGCCTTCTGGCGGCTGCTGCGCGCCGGCGAGCACGCCGTCACGCAGACCCCCGCCGGGCGCTGGGACGCGGACGAGCTCTACCACCCCGACCGTGACGCCCCCGGAAAGGCCGTCACCAGGCTCGGTGCCTACCTCGACCAAGTCGACCGCTTCGACGCGGACTTCTTCGGCATCTCGCCCAAGGAGGCCGTCGCCACGGACCCGCAGCAGCGGCTCATGCTGGAACTGGGCTGGGAGGCCCTCGAAAACGCGCGGATCGTCCCCGACGGCATCGCCGGCACCCGCACGGGCATCTTCGTCGGCGCCATCATGGACGACTACGCCACCCTGCTCCAGCAGTACGGCGGCGCGTCAGGCATCACCCGGCACTCCCTCACCGGCGTCGAGCGCGGCATCATCGCCAACCGCCTCTCCTACGTTCTCGGCGTCCAAGGCCCCAGCCTGGTCGTCGACTCCGCGCAGTCCTCGGCGCTCGTCGCCGTTCACCTGGCCTGCGAGAGCCTGCGCAGGGGCGAGTCCACGCTCGCCATCGCCGGCGGCGTCAACCTCAACCTCATCCCCGAAAGCACCGTCGCCGTCACCAAGTTTGGCGGCCTCTCCCCCGACGGCCGCTGCTACACCTTCGATGCGCGGGCCAACGGCTACGTGCGCGGCGAGGGCGGCGGCGCCGTCGTCCTCAAACCGCTCTCCCGCGCGGTCGCCGACGGCGACCGCATCCACTGCGTCATCCAGGGCAGCGCCGTCAACAACGACGGCACCGCCCCCGGCCTGACCGTCCCCAGCGCCCGTGCCCAGGAGCAGGTGATCCGGCTCGCCCACGAACACGCCGGTGTCCGCCCCGAAACCGTCCAGTACGTGGAGCTGCACGGCACCGGCACCAAGATCGGCGACCCGCTGGAGGCCCGCGCCCTCGGCGCCGCCCTCGGGTCCGCCCGCGAGACGGACCGGCCGCTACGGGTCGGATCCGCCAAGACGAACGTGGGTCACCTGGAGGGCGCGGCGGGCATCGTCGGCCTGATCAAGACGGCGCTGAGCATCAGCAACCGCGAGCTGCCCGCCAGCCTGAACTACGTAAGCCCTCACCCCGACATCCCGTTGGCGAAGCTGGGGCTGATGGTCCAGCAGGAGCTGTCGGAATGGCCCGAGCCCGGGCAACCGCTGGTCGCCGGCGTCAGCTCGTTCGGCATGGGCGGCACGAACTGCCACATGGTGCTGGCGGAGGCGCCTGTTGTGGAAGAGGCTCCCACGCTGGAGGCTCCTGTGGTGTCGGGTGTGGTGCCGTGGGTGGTGTCGGGTCGTGGTGTGGAGGCGGTGGCGGGTCAGGCTGCGCGGCTGCTGACGGCTGTCGGGGCGGACG
>NZ_JBSGWY010000088.1:0-7361 GCF_053609145.1 Streptomyces sp. NPDC054961
TCGGCGTGCCGGCCGCAAGCGCTCGTACGGGACGTACTCGGGCTTTCGGCCGGTGCGGCGAGCGTGCGTGCCGGGCGTCGCGACGGGGCGAACGTCGCCTGACGCGGCACTAGGGGTTGGAGGTCACCTCGAAGCCCGCGCCGAAGACGTCGGCGGGGTCCGCGGCGTCACGGGCGCGCAGGTCGGCCAGGATGTTCGCCGAGCTCGTGTACACGTACGCGGGGAACCCGAGGATGATCGCCTTGGTGATGCCCGCCCAGGGGCCCTCGGCCTTGAACCCGTTGGCCTCGGAGGGGTACGCCGTCCCCGGCACGTGCCAGATCGTGGGCCCGCCCGAGTCGCCGGCCTTGTGCTGGGTGTGGGCCTGGTAGATGCCCCGGTCGTTGTTGGTGATCCGGCCGTACCAGACGCCCAGCTGGCCGGAGACGAGCAGCTCGTTGTTGTTGAACCAGGCCGCTCCGAGCAGCCGTTCGCTGTTCAGCGCGGGGCTGAGGGCGTTGGGGCTGGGGTTGCCGCCGGGCACCTCGAGGATCCCGGTCTGCTTCAGGTGCGGGCCCTGGGAGGACAGCGTCACGCTCGGCAGCAGCTCGATGACCATGTAGTCCTTGGTGAGGTGTCCCGTCATGGACCCCTCCGGGTCCTTGAAGTAGCGGACGTACCCGATGGGCCCGTAGGCGATGTCCTGCCGGTGGTAGACGGGGATGATGTCCTCGTGGAGGTCGCGGTCGGCGTACTCGGGCCCGCTGACGCAGTGCCCGGCCGATATGGCGATCTTGCGCCCGTAGTCGTCGTCGCCGACGGCCCCGATCGTGCAGAAGGCGTCGGGGTAGGCGGCGTTGAAGACGATCTGCATCGCGTTGTGCACGCGTTTCTGCGCGCGCGGCTCCTGCGGCGCCTGTGTCGCCGCGCCGGCCGTGCCCGCGCCGAGCACCGCCGTGACGGCCAGGGCCGCCGCGAGGCCCGACACCCTCCTGAAGAACAGCCTCCTGAACATGCACTTTCCTTTTCCCTCGGGGACGTGGAACCGGAAGAACGAGTCAAACCGGGGGCGCCGGTGACGCAGAAGGGGGTATCCGGCCACTCACCGTGGCTCGAGCCGCGCTGCATGCCGCGCGGAGCGCGCGCAAAGGTCTCCGAGGTCACGTCCGCCGCCCTGGACAGCCCGAGTGACCGCCGGGTAACTTAGCTATGAGCAAGCGCTTAGACATAGGCGGCGGACCGCCGCGACCCGAAGGGAGCCGGCTGTGCGCCGTACCGTTTTCAACGAGGACCACGAGGCGTTCCGCGAGACCATCCGCGCCTTCATCGAGGCCGAGGTCGTCCCCGTCTACGACGAGTGGTTCGCCGCCGGCCAGGCCCCGCGCGAGTTCTACTACAAGCTCGGCGAGCTGGGCATCTTCGGGATCAACGTCCCCGAGGAGTTCGGCGGCGCGGGCCTGGACACGCACAAGTTCGAGGCCGTCCTCTACGAGGAGACCTCCCGCGCGGGCGTCAACTTCGGCGGCTCCGGCGTGCACGTGCTGCTCGCCCTGCCCTACCTCAAGATGCTCGCCGACGTCGAGCAGAAGAAGCGCTTCCTGCCGAAGTTCGTCTCCGGTGAGGAGATGTGGGCCCTGGCGATGACCGAGCCGGGCACCGGCTCCGACGTCGCGGGCATGAAGACCACCGCCAAGCTCTCCGAGGACGGCACGCACTACGTCCTCAACGGCTCCAAGACCTTCATCACGGGCGGCGTGCACGCCGACCGCGTGATCGTCTGCGCCCGCACCTCCGCCCCCAGCGCGGAGGACCGCCGCTTCGGCATCTCCCTCTTCGCCGTGGACACCAAGTCCGAGGGCTACTCGATCGGCCGCAAGCTCGACAAGCTGGGCCTGCGCACCTCCGACACCGCCGAGCTGGCGTTCGTCGACGTCAAGGTCCCGGTCGAGGACCTGCTGGGCGAGGAGAACAAGGGCTTCTACTACCTCGGCGCCAACCTGCCGTCCGAGCGCTGGGGCATCGCCTTCGGCGCGTACGCGCAGTCCAAGGCCGCCATCCGCTTCGCCCAGCAGTACGTGACGGAGCGCACCGTCTTCGGCAAGCCGGTCGCGCACTTCCAGAACACCAAGTTCGAACTGGCCGCCTGCCAGGCCGAGGTGGACGCCGCCGAGGCCGTCGCCGACCGCGCCCTGGAGGCCCTGGACGCCGGCGAGCTGACGGCGGCCGAGGCCGCGTCCGCGAAGCTGTTCTGCACCGAGGTCGCGCACCGCGTCATCGACAAGTGCCTCCAGCTGCACGGCGGGTACGGCTACATGAACGAGTACCCGATCGCCCGCCTGTACGCCGACAACCGCGTGAACCGCATCTACGGCGGCACCAGCGAGGTCATGAAGTCCATCATCGCCAAGTCGATGGGCCTGTAAGACCGGACAGAAGACAGAAGAAGGACAGCGCCTTACCCCATGAACGAGGCACTGACGACGCTTCTCGATCTGCTCGACCTCGAGCAGATCGAGGAGAACATCTTCCGCGGTACCAGCCGTTCGGCGCTGGTACCGCGGGTCTTCGGCGGCCAGGTCGCCGCCCAGGCCCTGGTCGCGGCCGGCCGTACCGTGCCCGAGGACCGTACGGCGCACTCGCTGCACTCGTACTTCCTGCGCGCCGGTGACCCCGGCGCGCCCATCGTGTACTCGGTGGACCGGATCCGCGACGGGCGCTCCTTCACCACGCGCCGGGTCGTCGCCGTCCAGCACGGACAGCCGATCTTCCACCTCTCCGCGTCCTTCCAGACGGACGAGGAAGGCCTCGATCACCAGGCCGCTATGCCCGACGCGCCCGATCCCGATTCCCTGCCGACGGCCGCCGAATCGCTCCCGCTCTACCGCGAGGTCTTCCGCGACCCGGGCACCGTGGAGCGGCTGATCGAGGCCCGCGGCGCGGTGGACCTGCGCTACGCGACGGTTCCGCCCTGGGGCAGCGTCGGCGAGCCGGTCGAACCGCGCTCGCAGGTGTGGTTCCGTACCGCCGGCAAGCTGGACAGCGCCGATCCGCTGCTGCACACCTGCCTGGCCACGTACGTCTCCGACATGACCCTGCTCGACTCGGTCCTGCTCGCCCACGGGCGGGGCGGCTGGGCGGTCGGGGACGTGGTCGGCGCCTCGCTGGACCACGCGATGTGGTTCCACCGGCCGTTCCGCGCGGACGAATGGCTGCTGTACGACCAGGAGTCGCCCTCGGCGGCCGCCGGCCGGGGTCTCGGCCAGGCCCGGATCTGGACCCAGGACGGCCGGCTGGCCGTGACGGTCATCCAGGAGGGCGTGGTGCGCGTCCCGCGCGCTTAGCCGGTCCGTCCGACGTACCGTCACTTCATGTCCAGCAGCAGCGGAAGCGAAGACGGAAGCGCCGCAACGGTCGTCGTGGCCGTGGTCACGAACCTCGGGATCGCGGCCGCCAAGGTGGCCGGCGGGATCGTCAGCGGATCGAGCGCCATGCTGGCCGAGGCCGCGCACTCCGTGGCGGACACGGTGACCGAGCTCCTGCTGCCGGCCTCGCCGAAGCGCGGCGCGAAACCCGCCGACGAGGCGCACCCGCTGGGGTACGGGCCCGAACGCCATGCCCGGGCGCTGCTCGCGTCGGTCGCGGCCTTCGCCGGCGGCGCGGTGTTCGCGCTCTACGACGGCATCCACACCCTGGTCCACGGGGAGGACCCGGGGAACCCGACGCCGTCCTACGTCGTCCTCGCCGTCGCCTTCGTACTGAAGGGCCACTCCCTGCTGGTCGCGCGGCGGCGGACGAGGGGCGGGGCGGCGCGGACGCGGGCGCCGCTGGGGCTGTACGTGCGGCACGCCCCGGACCCGGTGGTGAAGGCCGTACCGCTGGAGAACGCGGCCGCCCTGACCGGCCTGGCCCTGGCCGCGGGCGGCCTGCTGGGCGCGCAGCTGACGGGCTCGGGCGCGTACGACGGGGCGGCCTCGCTGCTGATCGGGCTGCTGCTGGTGTGCGTGGCGTGGGAGCTCGGCCGCTCGAACGTCCCGTACCTGACCGGGCGGCCGCTGCCGGCGGAGATGCGGGCCCAGGTGCGGGAGGAACTGCTGTCGGTGCTGCACATCGAGGCGGTGCTGGAACTGACCACGCTGGTGCAGGGGCCCGCGGAGGTACTGATCGCGGCGAAGATCGACTTCCACGACCTGGCTTCCGCGCGGCAGGTGGAGGCCTCCTGCGAGGAGGCGGAGGAGCAGCTGCGCGAGCGGTTCCCGGCGATCCGCCGGGTGTACCTGGAGCCGACGCCCACGCCGGAGCCCGCACCGGCCCCCTGACGGCCCCTACGCCGCCGGGCCGCTGCCCTTGAGCTTGGCCCAGATCCCCTCCAGCGCGGCGATGTCCGCGTCGTCGAGCCGGTCGTCGAACACCTCGGCCAGCGCCGCGCGGCGGGTGGCGTCGGCCTCGGCGAAGGCGCGGCGGCCCGCTTCCGTGAGGGCGACGCACACGGAGCGGGCGTCCGTCGGGGACGGTATCCGCTCGATCAGGCCCCGGGCCTGGAGCGAGTCGGCCACGCGGGAGACCTGGCTGCGGCTGAGCAGGGTCCTCGCACCCAGCTCGGAGGGGGCGACCGGCTCGTCCTGATGGTGCAGCCACAGCATCACCTCGAACCACGAGAGCGGCAGGTCGTGGCGGCGCGTGAGCGCCTGGTCGACCCTGGCGGTGAGCGTGGTGCCGGCCCAGACCAGGCCGTAGAAAGCGTGGTCGCGGGGGGTGAGACCGCCCATCCTGAGCTCGTTGTTCGCCATGGGAAAAGAATACCGGGGTTGCGTGCACGCGCACACACTATTAATGTGTGTGTGCACGCACAAACCTAGGGAGACTCATCGTGAGCACCAAGACCGTCCTCATCACCGGCACCTCCTCCGGCATCGGCCTGGCCGCCGCGGTCGCCGCCGCCCGGGCCGGCTGGCACACCGTCGCCACCATGCGCGACACCACCCGCGCCGACGCCCTGACCAAGGCGGCCGCCGCGGCCGGTGTCGCCGATCTCGTCCAGGTCAAGAGGCTGGACGTGACCGACTCGGACTCCGTGGCCGCGTGCGTGGCCGAGATCGTCGCCGAGCACGGGCACCTCGACGCCGCCGTGAACAACGCGGGCGCCGGTTTCGTCGGCACCGTCGAGCAGCACGGCATGGAGAAGGTGCGGGACGTCATGGAGGTCAACTTCTTCGGCGTCGTCGAACTCACCCGGACCGCACTCCCCCACCTGCGCGCCTCGGGCGGCCGCGTCATCACGGTCACGAGCGTCGGCGGGGTGGTGGGCCAGCCGTTCAACGAGTCCTACTGCGCGGCCAAGTTCGCCGTCGAGGGCTTCATGGAGTCCCTCGCCCCGGTCGCCGCGAGCGTCGGCGTACAGGTGGCCGTCGTCGAACCGGGCGCCGTCTCCAGCGAGTTCGTGAACAACGTCGGGCTCGACCTGCCGGCCCTGCTGGCCGAGGCGGGCCCCTACGCCCCGGCGCTCCAGGGCTACATCAGCCACGCCATGGAGTCCTTCGGCAGCGACAGCGCCCAGACCTCGGAGCAGGCCGCGGCGCCGGTCATCGAGGCGCTGACCGCCGAGACCGTGCCGTTCCGGATCCAGACCTCGCAGTGGGCCCGCGACTTCGTCGCCGCGAAGCTCGGCGACCTCGACGGCTCGGCCGTCCAGACCACGATGACCGGCTGGCTGCGCTAGGACGACCGGGGGCAGGGGCCGTGGACGGGGCCGGCCGGTCACCGCTCTAAGCCGCTCATGGATGACCGCCGCCTTCATCAGGACTTCGGCCCGGAGCATCGAGTCGATGAGCGGTCCGAATGCGTCGATCGCTCTCGCCCGCGACCGGCCGCTCGGCGACCGACGCGGAGGTGTCGCCGGCCCCCGGTGCCGAGAGGTACTTGCGGACCGCCTTGCGATCCAGCCCGGTCTCCCTGGCGATCTCCGACAAGCTCATCGCTCCGGACTCCAGCAGGCCACGAAAGCGTCGAAGCTCCAGCCAACGCTGTGGATCCAGGACCACCGTCCTCTCGGCGTGCCGGCCGCAAGCGCTCGTACGGGACGTACTCGGGCTTTCGGCCGGTGCGGCGAGCGTGCGTGCCGGGCGTCGCGACGGGGCGAACGTTGCCTGACGCGGCACTAGCTGACCGCTGTCGATGTACATAGGGTCCGGGACGGTGAGGGACTCCGGCCGTGCCACCTGCTTTCACGGCGTCGACGGCGCGCTCGCGGAACGCGGCGAGGCCGCCTGTCCGGAGGGGAGCGGAGCTGCCGGTGCAGGAGTAGCACTCCTCCGCCACGGTGTACGGGATTCGAACGTGGACGGTGTCGTCCGGGCCGGCCTCGGTGGTCAGGGTGACGTCGCCGGTGATGAAGCCGACCTCGTCAGTGATCACGCCGCCTGACCCCGCCTTCACGTGGGCGGTCAGGGAAACCGTCCCGTCCGGGCAGTCGGCATGGCTCATGAGAAGAGCTCCACGCCCCGGGTCAAGGAGTGTCCCCGCGCCAGCGGAACGGTCCTCGAAGCCCCCGCGCCGCCCTTCCATGATCCTGTATCGGAGGGCGGCGGTAGGACTGCGGGCTGCTAGCGGGCGAGCGTCCACTTCGTCAGGCGGTCCACCATCTCCAGGACCGACCTGCGCGCGCCGGCGGAGATGAACGCGAAGACGACGAATGACGGGATGAGCGCGACGACCACGACCAACGCGGGCAGCAGACGGACCACGACGGTGCAGACGTCGAGCACGGAGCGGAGGGTCCGGGTCTGAGACAGAAGGTCGATCACACGGTCCAGCAAGGTGCACTCCTCGGATACGCGAGCGGGGTCACCTGGTGTCCGACTGAGGGCATAGGTCTCCCTCGGACGGTGCCCTGGTAGGGCAACCAAGTGAATGAAGAACCCCGCTGGCCCGCGCTTCACGAGTCAGCGGCAGGTTCGGTACCTGCGGCGCATCCCTGTCTCCCCTGCATATCGACCTGCGCGCTGGACAGTAGTCCGGCGGCCAGCTGAATTTATTGGCCGCCAGCCCGCCATTCAAGGGCGGGTTTTGGCCACTGTCCAGAAAAGCTCGGCGGGAAACCGCCTCCTGCGCTGCCGGACCGCGGGCAGTGGACGCTGCACATCGCCACACCCGGCGTGGTCGGCTGCACCTTTACCACCGCATCCACAACCCAGTCCACGCAGCGGAGGCCAACGTGGTAGAGGTCCTCGGACGAACCTGGGAGCCGTCCAACACGGAAAACCGTGCGAGCGGACCAACCGTGCATGGGCCTTCGCGGCCGGGCTGCCGGCCGGAAAAGGGCGGGGGGGGGGGGGGGCGCGGGCGGGGGGGGGGGCCCCCCCCCCCCGCGGGGGGGAGCCCCCCCC
>NZ_JBSGWY010000089.1:0-5824 GCF_053609145.1 Streptomyces sp. NPDC054961
GCCCCGGAGGCTGCGTGCGCCGAACTCGACGCGGTCGGCGGCCAGTTCACCGCGCTGGCCCGGACCTCGCCCGACCGCATGTGTACCCGGCAGTGGGACCCGGTCGTGATCACCGCCCACGGCGTCTGGCACGGCAAGCGCGTCACGTTCTCGACCACGTACGGCAACGCCTGCGAGCTGGCCGGCAGCATGAACGACAGCGCCGTCTACTCCTTCTGAGCCCGGCCGGCCCCCGCCGGGGAATCCTGCGTCACCCGGGTGCCCGGGTGGCGCAGCGCGAAGAGGAACGCGCCGGCCAGTTCGGCCAGGGTGTCGGAGACCTCGTCGGCGGAAGCCAGGACGGAGTGCGAGCCGTCGGGGAGGACCTGAATCACGATCTCTCCCGCCTCTCTGTCATAACAATCCACGGCGAGCCTGAGAGTGTCGTGAGAGAAAGTCGGGAAGAGTTCGCGAAGCCTGGCATCGGCTCGGACCGAGAGAAGCAGGTCGCGATACGGGCGAAGGCGTTCGCTCTCCAGGACGATATTCCATTGGGTTTCGACCGGAATTCCGTCCTCGTGCCCCTGGCTGATGCGCTCGTACTCCAGGAAGGGGAAATCCCTGCTGAGATCTCGCAGTTTCTCCCCTCGACGCCAGGCGTCCATGGCCGCGGTCAGGGCCGACAGGTCGGAGGTGCTGCCGCTGGCCCAGACGAATCCGCGCCCTTCGAGCTTGAGCGAGAACGACCGCCGCCCGAGCCCGAGCAGTACGGACATCCTTCCCCGGCTCGAGTCCGCGTGGGCGGTCTTGTAGAGCCCCTTCCCGGAGGTCGCCTGCGGGTAGATCCTTCCCAGGTCCATCCCGTTCCGGCGCGACACGCACGTGATCGCCGCCGCCAGGCCGCCGTATTCGACAAGATCGGCATAGTGCTCGACGTCGAGGATCTCCGAGAGATCGACATTCTCCTCGTGTCCTGTCGCGTGCATGGATCCTCCTCCCTCTCCGTCGCGTACCCCTGCCATCCTCAGATCTCTCCCCAGATGTGGACCTTCGCGAATATGGGGTCGGTCCAATCCGGTTCGGTCAGGTCCAAGAGTCCGTCCTTATCGTAGAACTTGACCATGTCCCACGTCGTCTGGCCGTTGGCGAGAGCGCGAGCGATCCATCCCATCTCCTGCTCCGTGGCCTTGGCGCCGGAGGTCATGCCTCGGACGGCCGACCCTTCCCAGCCGCCCGTGAACCCTTCGGTGTACACGTGCAGAGTGGTCCCCGGGTCCTTGATGGCCCTGGTGACATGGGTCATCCACATGCCGTTCTGGCCGTTCGTTCCCATGTAATGCGTGAGGAACTTGTCCTCCGCCCACTTCACGACGCCGGCCTCCTGGATTCCGAGTGCCACATCGCAGTTGTGGACGAGGGCCGGGGTGGCACCCGCGAGCACGTAGTACGTGTGGAAGTCGTCGACGGTGAGGTTGTGCGTGGTGACGGCGTGCGGGTAGTTGCGGGTTGCCGTGACCGTGAGGGTGTCGCCGTTGGGCTGGCGGAGCTGCTCACCGACGTTGAGTTCGCCGGCGTCGGTCCACTGGTGGCGGGTTTCGCTCCAGTAGGGGTGGTGGTAGGTGGAGGTGATCTTCGCGGGCGGTCCGCGAGGGCTTGCCTCGTCGGTGAGGGTGAGGTCGGTGAAGTCCTTGTCGTCGGGGGTGGTGATGGTGGTGGTGACCGTCTTGGGACGGGTTTCGCCGGTCTGCGGGTCGGTGGCCATGACCACGTCGCCGTCCTTGACGTCCTCGATGGACTTCGCGGAACCGTCGGCCATCAGGACGCGTACGCCTGCGGGGAAGCTGTTGCACTTGGTCGCAGCCGAGGGGACGTCACCGCCGCCGCCGTCTACCTTCGCCGCGTCGGCTTCGTCGGCTACTGCCTTGGCTTCGGTTCCCGCGCTGTCGCTGGCGGATTCCTTGGCGGCCTTCTCCGATGCCGATTTGGCTGCCTTGGCTTCGGCGGCGCGGGCTTCCTTCAGGGCTTTCTTCGCCGTGCTGTAGGCCTCGGCGGCTTTTGCCGCTCCGCGTTCGGCTTCGTGGATGGCGTCGTAGGCCTTGTTGACTTCCTTGTAGATCTTGAAGGCCTTGATGCCGATCTTGACGGCCTTGAAGAGCTTGCCCCAGGGGACGAAGTTCAGGGCCGTGTTGATGCAGGCCATGACGTCGCCCTTGGTGAAGCAGTCACGGGCGTCGTTGTATCCGATCAGGTCGCCGACGATGTCGATGACCTCGTCGATGAGGTGGTCGCGCCTCTTCTTGGCCTCGGAGACCTTCTTCGTGGACGCCTTCAGCTCGGTGTCGTCCGGGCCGTCGCCGTCACCGTCGCCGCTGCCGCCCCCGCCGTGCTTCTTGTCGTAGTCCGGGTCGAACGTGGAGCCCAGGTCCGTGCCGTTGCTGCCCGAGCAGTACGCGACGCCGAAACAGCTCTCCAAGCCTGTCGCGTCGGACTTGTTGACAGGATCGTTCTCGGAGTAGGCGTAGGCGTTCCACTGCTGGGGGTTGCCCGCGTTGATGATCGGGTCGGGGCTGATGAAGCGGCCGGTGGTGGGGTCGTATTCTCGGGCGCCGAGAAGGGTGAAGCCGGTGGCCTTCTCCTTGGTGCCGCCGATGAAGCCCTTGTCGCCGGCCCAGGCGCCGGGGGCGGGCTGAGTGCCGCGTTCGTTGCCGAACGGGTCGGAGGCGCGGCGGATGTGGCTGAGGTCGGAGGCCTTGAACTGGACTCCGCCGGTGCCGTGGTGGTCCGCGCTCTGATAGGCGAGCGTGGAGCCGTTGAGGGTGCTGGTGGTGCGGGTGATCGACAGGCCGCCGGGTGCCACGTAGGTGCGGACGTTGGAGACCTTGCCGCTGGCGGTGTCCAGGGTGAGCTGGTCGGTGCCGAGGTTGAGGGTGGTGCTGGTGGGGTCGCGGCGGATGAGCTGGTTGCCGGCGGTGTCGTACAGGTAGCTCGTGCCGGCGCTCTCGCCGGTGCCGACGATCTTGTCGAGCTTGCCCTGTCCGTTCCAGGTCAGGGCCTTGGTGCCGGCGGTGGTGGTGATGCCGGCGGTGTTGCCGGTGGCGTCGTAGGTGTAGGAGGTGACCTTGGTGCCGGACGGGCCGGTCTCGGTCGCGGTCATCAGCGCGTGCGGGCCGCCCGTGCCGCCGCCGGTCTTCGGGTCGGAGGACGGGGTGTTGGGGCCGGTGCCGAAGGTCTGGGCGATCGTGACGTCCTTGGCGGCGTTGCCGGTGACGTCCTTCTTGACCAGCTTCTTGCGGTTGCCGAGCGCGTCGTACTCGTACTGCTGCCAGTACGGGGCCGGGCCGCCGACGCTGGGCTTGCCGGTGCCGTCGACAGCGGGACCGGCCGCGTTGGTGCAGCCGCCGATGCCGCGGACGCTGGGCTGGGGGGCCGTGGTCTGGGTACCGGTGTCGGTCCAGGCCTGGGTCAGGCGCCCGAGGTAGTCGTGCGTGAAGCACTGCAGGTCACGGCCGGTGCCGTCCTGGGTGTCACCGACCGAGGTCAGCTGACCGGCCTTGTTGTAGGTGTAGTCCAGGACATCGACGCTCGCGGTCGCGGCCGTCTGCTTGTCCAGGGTGGAACGGATCGCACGGCCGCTGCCGGCGTCGTAGTCGGTCGTGGAGACGACCTGGACGCCGGTGTCACCGACGGTGGAGCGGATCGGACGCCCGTAGGGGTCGTAGCGCATGTCCACGAGGTACGGGGTCCTGGCGAGACCGATCTTGCCACTGAGCGAGGTGGTGTTGCCCGCGACGTCCGTACCGAACGTCAGGGTTTCGACGCCCAGTCCGGCCTTGGTGATGCCGGGGAGGGCGGTGGTCTTCAGCTGCCCGTAGGCGTCGTAGGTGCTGGTCGTCTGGTAGGTGCCGGCCAGTTCCTTTTCGACGGCCGGGATGGTGATCTTGGTGCCGAGGGGGCGGTAGCCGCCGTCGTAGCCGGTGATCTCCGAGATGTAGGCGCTGCCCGTCCTGCCGCCCACGTAACGGGTGGTGCTGTCGGACTTGCCCAGGGCCTTGGTGTCGTAGGTGAACGCGCCGACCTGCTTGGCCGGGTCGATGGCCGTGCCCTCGTACGTCGCGATGGTGCGGCCGAGGAGGTCAGCCACCTGAGTGGCGCTCTTCAGGCGTGCGTCTGTGGCGGTGACGGAATTCTTGCTGTCGTCGTAGACCGTGGTCCTGATGCCCGAGTCGGGGTCGGTGGTCTTCACCACGCGGCCGAGGAGATCGTAGGTGAAGGTCCACTCGTTGCCGGCGGAGTCCTTCCGCGACAGCTCCTGACCCTGACTGTTGGACAGGTAGGTCGTCTCGTCGTATGCGCCGGTGGGCGTGTTGGCCTTGTACTGGCGCAGGATCGAGGTGGTGCCGTTGGTGATCGTCGCCGACGCGAAACCGCCGGCCGGCGGAATCGTGCGGACCTCGTCCGCTCCCGGATACTCGGTCTTGGAGCGGGACTGCTCCACACCGTAGGACTGGCTGATGCTGTCCGTGACGCGGCCGAGTCCGTCGAAGACCTGGATGGTCTGGGAGGGGATCTTGCTGTCGGGCTGGACGCCGCCGTTGGGCAGGAACAGCGCCGCGGAGGGCGCGCCCTGGTCCGTGTAGTACGAGGCGCTGGTCTTGACCTGCCAGCCGTGGGAGTCGAACAGCGCGTCCGTGATCATGCGGCCGGCCACGCCTGACGGGGGTTTGGCCTGGGTCTGGCGGACCCGGCCGAGGCCGTCGTAGATGGAGTAGCTGGACGTGTAGCTGTTGTCGTTCATGAGCGCCTGGCTCAGAACGGCGGACGGCGCGTTGGTGCCGTTCATCGTGTACGAGTACTTGCGGACCGGGAGCGCGTTGTTCGCGCGTTCCTGGCCCGGCTGCCAGATGGAGACGACCCGGCCGAGCGCGTCATAGGCGCGTTCGCCGACGTGGTTGTTCTCGTCGGTGGTCTTCAGCGGCTGTGAGCGGCCGATGTCGAGGGTGGTGGTCGACTTCCAGCCCAGCGGGTTGGTGTGCGTCACCGTGTTCGGCAGGACGCCGGTGGCGGGGGTGTATTCGGTCGTGGTGACGGCGCCGCCGGGGTGGGTGGCGTCGGTGCGGACCTTGTTGGTGTTGCTGGTGACGCGGCCGTAGGCGTCGTAGGTGGAGGTGGAGTTGAGACGGTAGACCGGCTTGCCGGCCGCGTCGTACTTCTCCAGGACCTCGGTACCCGTGCCGTTCGCCGTCGCGCCGACCTGGCCGTAGGCCAGACCGTCGAAGAGGGAACGGGTGTCGCCCACGGTGTTCGCCGCGGTCGGCGTCTGACCGCACACACCGGAGACGACCAGGGTGCGGGAGGCGAGCTCGGTGGCCGCGCCGCCCGGGCCGGTGGGGTACTCGAAGGTGGTGCACAGACGCTGGTCCGTGCGGGAGATGTCGTTGTTGTCGTCGACCTGGAGAGGACGGGTCGTGAGCGTGGTGTCGTACGTCGACGAACGCTCGGCCGTACGCCAGGTGCCGTTGGCGAGCTTCGCGCGACTGGTGACCTTCGCGGTGTTCACCGCGCGGGCCGTGATCGCGGGCATGCCGGCGGACTGGGCGCGGGTCGCGGTGACCGGGCCGATCCACGGTGTCGTGACCTCGTCCGAGACCACCGTCCCGCCGTCGCGGTCGTAGGTCTGGCTCTGGCGGACGAAGCCGGACAGGACTTCTTCGTCCTTGATGCTGCCGCCCTGGGCGTCACTCACGTTGATGCTGCGCTTGGTGCCGTTGGCGAGGACGTCGCCGTCCATGCCGCGCAGGTAGGTGGTGACGTTCTTGGTGCGGGGGGCTTCGCTCGCGTTGCCGTT
>NZ_JBSGWY010000090.1:0-3219 GCF_053609145.1 Streptomyces sp. NPDC054961
CTTCAGAACTAACACAGTGGACGCGAGCAACTGAGGACAAGCCCTCGGCCTATTAGTACCAGTCAGCTCCACCCGTTACCGGGCTTCCACATCTGGCCTATCAACCCAGTCGTCTACTGGGAGCCTTACCCTCTCAAGGAGGTGGGAATACTCATCTTGAAGCAGGCTTCCCGCTTAGATGCTTTCAGCGGTTATCCCTCCCGAACGTAGCCAACCAGCCATGCCCTTGGCAGGACAACTGGCACACCAGAGGTTCGTCCGTCCCGGTCCTCTCGTACTAGGGACAGCCCTTCTCAATATTCCTACGCGCACAGCGGATAGGGACCGAACTGTCTCACGACGTTCTAAACCCAGCTCGCGTACCGCTTTAATGGGCGAACAGCCCAACCCTTGGGACCGACTCCAGCCCCAGGATGCGACGAGCCGACATCGAGGTGCCAAACCATCCCGTCGATATGGACTCTTGGGGAAGATCAGCCTGTTATCCCCGGGGTACCTTTTATCCGTTGAGCGACGGCGCTTCCACAAGCCACCGCCGGATCACTAGTCCCGACTTTCGTCCCTGCTCGACCCGTCGGTCTCACAGTCAAGCTCCCTTGTGCACTTACACTCAACACCTGATTGCCAACCAGGCTGAGGGAACCTTTGGGCGCCTCCGTTACTTTTTGGGAGGCAACCGCCCCAGTTAAACTACCCATCAGACACTGTCCCTGATCCGGATCACGGACCGAGGTTAGACATCCAGCACGACCAGAGTGGTATTTCAACGGCGACTCCACCATGACTGGCGTCACGGCTTCAAAGTCTCCCACCTATCCTACACAAGCCGAACCGAACACCAATATCAAACTATAGTAAAGGTCCCGGGGTCTTTCCGTCCTGCTGCGCGAAACGAGCATCTTTACTCGTAGTGCAATTTCACCGGGCCTATGGTTGAGACAGTCGAGAAGTCGTTACGCCATTCGTGCAGGTCGGAACTTACCCGACAAGGAATTTCGCTACCTTAGGATGGTTATAGTTACCACCGCCGTTTACTGGCGCTTAAGTTCTCAGCTTCGCCACACCGAAATGTGACTAACCGGTCCCCTTAACGTTCCAGCACCGGGCAGGCGTCAGTCCGTATACATCGCCTTACGGCTTCGCACGGACCTGTGTTTTTAGTAAACAGTCGCTTCTCGCTGGTCTCTGCGGCCACCCCCAGCTCACGGAGTAAATCCGATCACCAGTGATGGCCCCCCTTCTCCCGAAGTTACGGGGGCATTTTGCCGAGTTCCTTAACCATAGTTCACCCGAACGCCTCGGTATTCTCTACCTGACCACCTGAGTCGGTTTAGGGTACGGGCCGCCATGAAACTCGCTAGAGGCTTTTCTCGACAGCATAGGATCATCCACTTCACCACAATCGGCTCGGCATCAGGTCTCAGCCTTAATGAGGGACGGATTTGCCTACCCCTCGGCCTACACCCTTACCCCGGGACTACCACCGCCCGGGCTGGACTACCTTCCTGCGTCACCCCATCGCTTACCTACTACAAGTCTGGTTCGCCGGCTCCACCACTTTCCTTTCCCCGAAGGGTCCGGAACGGCTTCACGGGCTTAGCATCGCCTGATTCGATATTGGGCGTTTCAAAGCGGGTACCGGAATATCAACCGGTTGTCCATCGACTACGCCTGTCGGCCTCGCCTTAGGTCCCGACTTACCCTGGGCAGATCAGCTTGACCCAGGAACCCTTAGTCAATCGGCGCACACGTTTCTCACGTGTGTATCGCTACTCATGCCTGCATTCTCACTCGTGAACCGTCCACAACTAGCTTCCGCTGCTGCTTCACCCGGCACACGACGCTCCCCTACCCATCACAGCAGGCGTTGGCCCTATTGCTGCAATGACACGACTTCGGCGGTACGCTTGAGCCCCGCTACATTGTCGGCGCGGAATCACTTGACCAGTGAGCTATTACGCACTCTTTCAAGGGTGGCTGCTTCTAAGCCAACCTCCTGGTTGTCTCTGCGACTCCACATCCTTTCCCACTTAGCGTACGCTTGGGGGCCTTAGTCGATGCTCTGGGCTGTTTCCCTCTCGACCATGGAGCTTATCCCCCACAGTCTCACTGCCACGCTCTCACTTACCGGCATTCGGAGTTTGGCTAAGGTCAGTAACCCGGTAGGGCCCATCGCCTATCCAGTGCTCTACCTCCGGCAAGAAACACGTGACGCTGCACCTAAATGCATTTCGGGGAGAACCAGCTATCACGGAGTTTGATTGGCCTTTCACCCCTAACCACAGGTCATCCCCCAGGTTTTCAACCCTGGTGGGTTCGGTCCTCCACGAAGTCTTACCTCCGCTTCAACCTGCCCATGGCTAGATCACTCCGCTTCGGGTCTAGAGCGTGCAACTCAATCGCCCTATTCGGACTCGCTTTCGCTACGGCTTCCCCACACGGGTTAACCTCGCTACACACCGCTAACTCGCAGGCTCATTCTTCAAAAGGCACGCAGTCACGACCGGCATTCCGAAGAATGACGGCGACGCTCCCACGGCTTGTAGGCACACGGTTTCAGGTACTATTTCACTCCGCTCCCGCGGTACTTTTCACCATTCCCTCACGGTACTATCCGCTATCGGTCACCAGGGAATATTTAGGCTTAGCGGGTGGTCCCGCCAGATTCACACGGGATTTCTCGGGCCCCGTGCTACTTGGGAGATTCTTAAGCAAGCCGCTGATGTTTCGTCTACGGGGGTCTTACCCTCTACGCCGGACCTTTCGCATGTCCTTCGACTACATCAACGGTTTCTGACTCGCCGACCGGCCGGCAGACCGATCAAAAGAATTCCCACAACCCCGCATGCGCAACCCCTGCCGGGTATCACACGCATACGGTTTGGCCTCATCCGGTTTCGCTCGCCACTACTCCCGGAATCACGGTTGTTTTCTCTTCCTGCGGGTACTGAGATGTTTCACTTCCCCGCGTTCCCTCCACACTGCCTATGTGTTCAGCAGTGGGTGACAGCCCATGACGACTGCCGGGTTTCCCCATTCGGACACCCCCGGATCAAAGCTCAGTTGGCAGCTCCCCGGGGCCTATCGCGGCCTCTCACGTCCTTCATCGGTTCCTGGTGCCAAGGCATCCACCGTGTGCCCTTAAAAACTTGGCCTACAGATGCTCGCGTCCACTGTGTAGTTCTCAAGCAACGACCAGTCACCCATCACCCTGATCCG
>NZ_JBSGWY010000091.1:0-5002 GCF_053609145.1 Streptomyces sp. NPDC054961
TGCACAACCTCGCCCTCGCCGGATAGACGGACAAGCCACACAGCGAACAGCCACGCCCAGGCCCACCCAAAGATCATTTACGGGACAGCCCTTAGACTCACGCTCGCCGCGTGATCAATAACCGCGTGCCCACCTTCTTGGGGGAAGGCCCGATCCTTGATCCTGACGGGGCGATCGCCACGTTGGAGGGCGCTGTTCCTGGGCTCGTAGATCACCGCAGGCCGGAGCCCGCGGGGCTCAACTGGAGCGTCATTGAGGACGGCCTCGGCGTCATCTTGCCTGCCGACTTCAAATGCCTGGCGGAGAGGTATCCCGCGTTCACGCTCGACGACTTCCTCCGCGTCAGCCTTCCCGACTCGGGCAGGGAGATCTACCGCTTTCGGGCCATGCGGGACGACCGGGACTGGTGGGACTCTGATGATGCCGCCGACCTGCGTCTCCCTTATCCAGCGCCCGCCGGCTTGCTGCCTTGGGGTGAGTCACTTGAGGGCGACCGGTTCTTGTGGAGCTCCATCGAGCACAACCCGCAGAAGTGGCGGGTCACCGTCGCGTCTCGGAACGGGGGCTGGTGGCACTACGAAGGCGGAGTAGTGCAGTTCCTGGCCGAGCTCTGTGACGGAACGCTGGAACCTTGGGCGCTGCCCCCGGTCAGCCCCGACGTCACCGATTCCTGACTGCCTGCTCAGAGCAGGCGTGAGAATCGCTTGGGGGGCTTGCGTGCCTTGGTGATGCGGCGGGTCATGAGGGTGATGGCGGCCCAGGTGATGAGGGTTTCGGAGTGCTCGACACGTCGTTCGTAGTCGCGCACGTCTGCGGGCTCGCATCATCCATGACCAGGTTCGTTCCACGACCTGAGGTTCCCCGCTTGCGCGGGAGTGGCTGACTAGCTGGTCAGGGCGGGGTGACGTGGTTTCAGGTTCACTGCTCCGGCCCGGGCAAGTCTGGTGTTACCTCCGGCGCGGGAGCCGGGTCCCGGAAGCCTCCGCCCTGGTCAGAGCAGGTAACAGGGCGAAGGCAACCGGCCTGGTCACCGGGCGGGTAACAGCCGCAGGGTTGGGCAAGCCTGGCTTGCCCACGGGGGATTGGTGACCGCGAAGCGCAGTCACGGGTGACGTTCCTGGTGAGTGGGTGGTGAGTGAGTGGTGAGTTGCCCACCCCGGGGCCTGCCCTCTTTCACCCTTGACCACCCGCTTTGTCGTCCCTAGTCATGAGGGCATCGTGTCACGGTTGGTGACGGCCGGTCAGTGATCGACGGCCGCGCTTCCCGGGCCGAGACGGCGCCGGCCGAGCGCGGCCGGCGCCACCTCGGCCAACTCGGCGGCCAAACGGGCACGGGGGCCGGCCGTGGCCGGGGTGTCGGTGGCGGTGCGGGGGCCAGTGCCCAGCGGGCGGCGCTCGATCATCCCGCCAGTGGCGAACGCGGGCTCTCCGCTCCTCATCGGCCAGCGCGGACTTCCAGGCCGCCTGAGAGATCCCGGTCAGGAGAATGGAGGCCGAGGTCCCCAGCCAGATCATCGTGATGCCCTTCGGCGATGCCGGCGAGAACCGTGCACCGGGGATGCCGTGCAACTCGCCGGCCAGGTCGGCCCGCGGCGGCAGTGCACGAGCCAGCTCCCGCGCCATGCTGTTGCCTTCGAACCGTATGGTCAGGCAGTCCGCCGTGGGACGCACCCATCGGATGCCCCACGGATACACGGGGTCGCAGGACGGCCAGGCCAGCCGCCGCAGAAGCCACCGTTCCAGGCGCTCTTGCTGAGGGTCCGGCGCGGGAATCAGATTTTGACGCCGAGGTGCGTTCCTGGCGATGCCGAGAGCACGCTCGTAGGGGAGTCCGGTGTAGAGGGTCAGCAGTTCGGCGTCGCGCCGGAGTGCGGTGATACCCATGACAACCTCAACCGCGGGACCGTCCCGACACCGGCGCGCGGCAGGGTTGCGGGCTGGAGAATGTTGTCGGTGTGGACGGAGCCCGTTTCTGCCCCCGGCAAGGGCACTCGCAAGGTCGGGTGAGTGCCAGGGCACGGCCTCCTGAAGGCCGGTGACCGCCATTCCACACAACACCCGCCTCCCTGACAATGCGCCACGCCCGTTTTGCTGATCAGGCTGCGGCAGGAAGCTCGGTGCGCGTGCGGTGGATGAGTTCAGCCACCTCGGGCTGTCCCTTCCACGGTGCGAGGGCACGGGTCACGTCATGGAGATAGCTGTGGGCGCGGCTGGAGTGGACGTTGCTGAGGATCCGCAGCGAGGTGTTCGCGGCGGTGAGGCCCCGCTCGAGTTCGCGGTTCTGGATGTGGCTGGTGGCCAGGACGGCCATGCGGATGCCGGTGGCGCGGGTGAAGCGGTCCGCCGGCATCGGCGCGGCCAGAGCGTTCCAGGCGAAGGCGCCCTTGGGGTCTTCGAGATCGCGGTGTACTTCAGTGGCATCGGCGGCGAGCCGGGCGTGGGTCATGTAGGCGAGCTGCTCCGGGTCGTGGCTGCCCGGCCGGATGGAGTCGAGGAGTTCCTCGGTACGGCCGAGCGCGGCTTTGGCCGCCTTGGCGTTTCCGGTGCGCCCGTGGGCGCGGGCCTCGGCCAGCTTCGCAAAGGCCAGCACCCGGGGCGCGGCGTGGCCGACACCGCGCTCGTAGGCGCTTTCGGCCATGTCGGCGGCTTCTTCGGGATGGCCGCGCAGGAAGGCCTGCAGGGCCATGGTGGCCAGCACGTAGCAGCCGCTCTCCACGTTGCCTGCGGCCCGGGCCAGGCGCAGGGCTTGGACGAAGTGGCGCTGGGCGACGTCGTGGTGGCCGGTGTCGACCGCGGACCAGCCCACGACGCGGGACAGCTCGGCGGTCGCCGCGAACAGCTCGCGTCCGATGGTCTCGGTGTAGGTGCCGGTCAGCAGCGGTGCGGCGCTCAGGCGCAGGCATTCGGTGACGGAGCTGGCCTTCCCGTTCCCGCCGCCGAAGCGGGAGTCCCACAAGCGGGCCTCGTCAGCGGCCTTCCACAGCTCGTCGAGGTCGCTGCGGCCGACCTGCCGGCCGCCTTCGTGCGCGGTCGGGGCGTCGGTCGGTTTGGCCAGCCAGCGGGTGACGGGGGTGGCGAAGGCGGCGATGGCGAAGCCGTTGCTGATGAGCTGGCGGCGGGAGCGGTCCACGGTTCTCCAGTAGGTGGCGGCGACGCGGATCGCGTCGACGGGGTCGCGGGCGAAATCCAACCCCACGTCAGGGTTTCCGCCCGACCTGCTGTACATGCCGGTCTCCCACGAGCCCTCCGCGAAGCCCACGCCCCAGCCCTCCGCCACGCCCGCCGCCGCGAAGCCGCAGACCGCCGGCCAGACCTCCGTCGTGCCCAAGGGCTCCGTGGCCGCGGGCGCCGAGATCGCCGCCGACGACACCACCACCACCGCGGCCGTCGGCGCCGGGCTCGTCGCGATCTTCGCCGGGCTCGGTACGGCCCTGATGATCCGTGCCCGCCGGGCCCGCGACCACGGCTGATCACCGCCCCGGGATCCGGGCTTCCCGTCCGCCCCATTTCTCCTACCGGCGGTCTATCTTCACGGTGGCCCGCCGGCGGCCGTTGCCGATTTCCGTTGCCGTTTCCCGCTGCGGGTTGCCAATCCCCTTCGACGCCCGCGCCCCGGCGCCGCAGTCGTGCCGGGACCGTTGGCTCCGATTGGTGCCCGGTATGCGGCCGGACGCGGTCGGGGGCGGGCGCCGCACCACCTCCTGCCAGGTGTTGGCTCGGGCGTACTTGCTGAGAGTGCGGCGGTTCAGGCCGAGCACCCGGGCTGCGGAACTGTGGCTTCGAGCAGAACGGGTCAATGCCAGGTCGCGACGAATGCTCTCCGGAGGCCGTCTGAGCGACAGGGCGGGCCTGGTGGAGGCGCCCGCAGGCTCCGTGGCCGTTGGCCGGTCATGCTGGCGGCAGGTGCGAGCGGCGAGGAGGCCATCCCGAGTGGTTTCGACCCCGCCTCTCGCGCCGATGCTCGCCCAGGCCGCCGAGGCCTTGCCGGCCCCCGGGACGGCCGAGGCCTGGGGCCTTTGAGTAGAAGTTCGACGGACACCGGGCCCTGGTCTTCACCCCACCCGCACCGGGCGGGGCGGTGCTGCTCCAGACCCGGCGCTGATCCTTGATCCAAGACCGCTTCCCGGACCTCATCACCGCCGCCGCGCAGCTACCCGGCGGCCTGGTCCTGGTGGGGTTTGGGAGCGTTTGTGTAGTCAGGCAGTGCTGTGTGTTCGGGCTGGGCTGCACTCCACGATTTCGCGTGCTGCGCGCAGTCTGCTCGGGTTGTCGTCGTCGAGCAGTCTGGTGGTGATCAGGATGGCGTGGATGATGCTGACGCCTTTGTCTTTCAGATGCTGCTGGACGGTGTCCATGTCGACGTTCGTGTCCAGTAGCTGTCTGCATTCGTCGATCTGATCGCCGAGCTGTTGCGCGCGTTCAGGGGTCAGACCGTGAACGTTGGCGAGGAGCTCTTCCGCGGTGTGGCTTGGCATGTCAGGGATTCTCTCAGGGGCTTGTAGCCAGGGCTAATTCATAGTCTGGTTGGTCGAGTCCCGTTACAGGTCAGGGGCAGTTCGAGTAGGTCGAGTGGGCGAACGAAGGGGGTGTAGGAGACCTCTCGGAATCCGGCGGCGATGTTGTGGTGGCCGACGTCGCGGAGGGTGTTGATCGCGAGGTTTCGGAGGGTGGCCATGTTCTCCGGTCCGTGTCCGGTGCGGATCTTGGAGGCGTCCTGCGTGAACGTTGTGTCCCTGACGTGGTGGACGGCCTCGATGCCCCACTGGGCTCTGGCGATACGGCCGATGCGCTGTGGTGATGCCTCGCGTGCGGTCATGTCGGTGATGGCGTGGATGGTCTGCCGGGTGACCGGGCCTTCCCCCAAGAAGGTGGGCACGCGGTTATTGATCACGCGGCGAGCGTGAGTCTAGCGGCGTGGTGTCGGCGTTCGTATTCGTCGGGGCTGAGGTGGCTGTTGGTGGAGTGTCGGCGGCGGGTGTTGTAGCGGGTCAGCCACGCGAAG
>NZ_JBSGWY010000092.1:0-4947 GCF_053609145.1 Streptomyces sp. NPDC054961
AAGATCGTCGATCGGATGATCTTGATGGTTTCGTCCAGGTCCTCGACGGCGCGGCTGACGCGCTCTGCGGCCCCTTCGTGCTCGACGAGCCGTGCCGCGCTCTGGAGGGTCATACCGGTGGCGAAGAGGCGCTGGATGGCCAGGTCGTGCAGGTCCCGTGCGATCCGGTCGCGCTCCTCCAACAGCGCAATCTGCTCGGCGTCCCGACGGCGCTCCGCCAGCTCCAAGGCGATCGTCGCCTGACCGGCGAAGGTGACGAGCGGCTCCAGCTCGTTCTCACCGAAGACGGGCTCTCCGACCGCGCGCGCGAGCAGCAGGACGCCCCTGCTCTCCCCGCCGGCGGTGCCCAGCGGGACCGCGACGGCGGGACCCAGCCCGCCCTGCGTCTGTGCATCGGCCGGGTAGCGGTCGTCGTCCGAGGCGTGCACGACCGTGACGGGCTGCCCGGTCCGGTGGGCGGTTCCCGACAGGCTTCCCGCGAAGGGGACGACGAGCCCCTGCCTGGTCTTGCTGTCCGCGCCGGCCGCGAACTCCACGAACAACCCCTCCGCGCCGGGAACCGGCATGGAAATGTCCGCGATCCGGGCCCCCGTGATCTCCTGGGCCCGCAGCGCGATGAGCTCCAGCACGGCAGGACGGGGACTGCCCGACAAGAGGCTCTCGATGATCTCAGCATTGGCCTTGAGCCAGAGCTGCTGGCGCTGCGATCCCTCGTACAGCCGGGCGTTGTCGATCGCCACGCCCGCCGCCACCGAGAGGGTGGAGATCACCGTCTCGTCCTCGGTGTCGAAATCGACCCCGCCCCGCTTGTCGGTCAGATAGAGATTCCCGAACACCTCGGCCCGCACCCGAATCGGTACACCGAGGAAGGTGCGCATGGGCGGGTGGTGCGGCGGAAACCCGTACGACGAGGAGTGGGCGCCGAGATCGGTGAGGCGCAAGGGCTCCGGGTGGTGGATGACCTCCCCGAGCAGGCCGTGGCCGGCCGGCAGCGGGCCGATTTCGGCGATGGCCTCCTCGTCGAGCCCCACGGTCAGGAACTGCGACAGGGTACGGCCGTCGGGGCCGATGACTCCGAGCGCCCCGTAGTCGGCGTCGACGAGCAGGGCCGCGGCCTCCACGATGCGCCGCAGCACCTGGGCCAGATCCAGCTCCCGGCCTACCGAGACGACGGCCTCCAGCAGGCTGTGCACCCGGTCCCGCGTGCCACGTACGGCGTCGATGCGTACGTGGAGCTCGTCGAGCAGCTCGTCCAGCCGCATCCGAGGCACTTGCGTCAACGGATCCCCCACACCCACGTGATTCCCCTTCGCTGCCCGCCCCCGTGCGGAGCCAGCGTATCGGCACGGCCGGGCCCGATGGGGCATCCACCTGCGGTCGCTGCGGACGGGAGAACGGACGCCCGGTGAGAGCTGAAGGTGAGATCCGTGCCGGCGCCTCGACACACCGGTGCGAAGCGCGACGCATCCTTGCGCGTGGGCGCGTGCCGTGACCGACTCGGTCACAGCACTGGACGGCGAGAGGGACGGTGGGGCGATGAGTCTCAAGAAGGCGGTCTACGAGGGGGAACTGCTGCGGCTCCAGACGGAGCTGGTCAAGCTCCGGCATGGGCCCTTCGGGCAGCTGTCCGGCCCTGTCGGCCCTTCACGCCGTCCCAGCCGGAGCATCAGCCCATGTGGAGGAGCGGCCAGGAGTCGGGCCGCGCCGACCGGACACGGAGTCCACGGCGGCGGGGTGGCGTGCTACCCCTCAGCGGCCCGTGGTCCTCACCAGCGGGCGGAGGGACCGGGCCACGTCCACGTCGAAGGGCTCGGTGCTGGGGGTGAGCATCGCCGCGGCTGCTGTGGCCACCCCCAGCATGCAGGCACTGACGGGGTCTCTGCCGACGGCCAGTTCTGTGGCAAGGGCGGCGACCATGCTGTCTCCCGCCCCGGCATCGCTCAAGGGCGTGCCGGGCAGCGGGGGAGCGTGCAGTTCGGTGTGGCCGTCGGCGGTCGAGCACAGTGCGCCCAGCGCGCCGAGGGTGGTGACGGCGATCTCGGCGGCTCCGGTGGTGAGCAGGTGGTCGTTGAGGGCTCGGGCGTCGTCGAAGTCGATGACGGCCCGGCCGGTCAGGCTCTCGGCCTCTGTCCGGTTGCACCTGAACAGGAACACGCCCTCCGCGAGCGCTGCCCGCAGAGCAGGCCCGGAGGTGTCCAGGATCAGCCGACCTCCGGCTTTCCTGACATGACGGGCGACGGTTGCGAAGTAGTCGTCAGGCAAGCCACCGGGCAGGCTGCCACTGGCCACGACGTACGGGCAACTGCCGACGAGCCGCCCCAGCACCTCCAGACACTGCTGTCCCTCATGCTCGTTCAGTCGCGGTCCGGGGGGCACGACGTGGTAACTGTGGCGCGACCCGACCTCGAACAGCACGAGTGCTTCGCGGGTGTCGTCGACGATGTCGACGGCGACGTGGTCGATGCCCTCTTCGTCCAGCAGCCGGTTGAGGCGCAGGCCGACCTCGCCGCCCGCTGTATGGACTGCGGTGGCCCGCCCTCCGAACCGCACGATGTGACGGGCGACGTTGATCCCTCCGCCGCCGACGGCCACCGCTCTGACCCGCGCACGGTTCTTGCCGGTACGCTCCAGGCGCTCTACCTCCCAGCAGAGATCGATGGTGGGGTTCATCGTCAGGGTGACGACGGCCGGTCGGGCCGTCTGCCCCGGTCCCCTTTTCTCTTCGGAGGCCCCGGCGGTAGCGCGGGCAGGCGTCGACGCGGCGTTCATCGCGGCGTCCTCGGTGCGCCGGGGAACGGATATTTATGAAGCGCCGCCGACTCCACCGGTCCACCGATCCGGCGCCATGACCGCAACATCATCGGCTCACCTCCGTGGAGGGCGACCTGTTCGCCCCGACTCTCATACTCGAACAGCCCGACGTCACGTGCATGCCGGCTCAGGGCCGGGACTGCTCCTGGGCTTCGTTTCTCCCGGGGCAGCCGGTTTACCCGGAGCTCATGGGCCGGTGCGCGCCTCCAGCCGGCAGCGGACGTCGACGATGCCTTCGACGGAGTGGGTGAGGCGTTCAGCCATGGGGATCAGGTTCCCGTCCCTGACCTGGCCGGACAGTGTGGCGACCCCTTGGGACACGGTCACCTTGACGGCGTCGTGGCTGAGCGGGAAGAGACGCTCGACCACGCCCTGACGGATCTCGGCGGCCAGGTCCTCGTCGGAACGGAGGAAGACCTTGAGCAGGTCGGCTCGGCTGACGATGCCCTTGAGGGAGCCGTCCGCGTCCACGACGGGGAGACGTTTGATGTGTCGGTCGGCCATGAGGCGGGCGGCCTGGGGGAGGGTGGCGTCGGGGCGGATGGTGACCGCGGGGGTGGTCATGAGGTTCTCGGCGCGGGTGGAGCCGGCCTTTGCGGTGTCGCCGAGCCGGCGCATCTGCTCCATCAAGCCGGGATGGTGATCATGGAACTCCTCCTTGGGGAGGAGGTCCGCCTCGGAGACGACGCCGACGACGCGGCCTTCGCCTTCGAGGACGGGGAGGGCGGTCACCCTCCACCGTTCCATCGCGGCGGTGATGTCCTTGAAGCCGGTGTCGGGGGTGACAGCGATGACCTTGGTGGTCATCACGTCGGCGACGGTGTACGGGGTGGAGGTCATGGCAGGTCCTCAGCGTGCGATGACGACGTTCTTGCGGCCGGGTATGCGGGTGTCGAGGCCGACGCTGGTCTGCCTCCAGCCCTTCCCCCTCACCCTGCGCCAGTGGTCGTCCGGGCCGGGAGGGCCGCGCGGTGCACATCGCGGTACCGTCCGGCCCATCTCAACGGACCAGGACGGCCCAGCCCGGCTTGGGCACGACGGCCGTCCGGCCCAGCTCGTTTTCGATCCGGTCCCGCAGGGTCTCGGAGGCGGTCTCCTCGCCGTGGACGAGGTAGGTGGTGTGCGGGGGAGGGGCGGCGCGCAGCCAGTCGATGACCTGGCCGGCATCGGCGTGGGCGGAGAAGTGCGGGACGTCGGCGACCAGCGTCAGGTGCGCCCAGGCGGAGCCGGGGATGTGGCCGCCGTGGTGCAGCATGAGCTTCGTCCCTGCCATGATCTCGACCTCGCTGCCGACGGGGACCGGGTCGAAGAACTTCACCGTGCGGTCGACGTCGTCATCGTCGTAGAGGGGCCTGGGTGGACGGTGCTTGGACCAGGCGCGGCAGGTAGCCGCAGTGGTCCAGGTGGGCGTGGGTGACGACGACGGCACGGATGTCGGCAGCATCGCGGGGTAGTTTCTCCCAGTTGCGGCGGCGCAGGTCCGCGACACCCTGGAAGAGCCCGCAGTCGACGAGGCTCCGGGCGTGGTCACTCTCGACCAAGAACTTACTGCCGGTGACCGTCCGTACACCGCCGAGCAACCGCAACAGAGCCGGCCGTGTCGACGCGGTCGTGAGCGGGGCTGGCTGGGGCATGCGAGGAGTCCTCCCTCCGGACAGGTGCCGATATCAACCGTCGCACGGGACCGCATGCCCGGGAGGGGCCCGATCGGCTCCTCGGAGGGGGCCGGTCGGCCCAAGCGCGGCAGCGGGACGGTGACACAGCCTGTCGTTGATGCTGCCGCATCGTCGAGAGGGGGCGGGACATGAAGGCACTCATCGCTGCCGGCGCCGGGCATGCCGTCCTGATGCTGTTGCGTGAAGCGTGCCCGATCGCGCCCGCCCGGGAGTAGTGATCACCATGAAGAGAACCCCGGCCACCCCGCCCGAGTCGTCCGCCGGCACGTCCAGGCGGACCGATCTGGGCCGCCGCCTCGTAGCCCGCCGCGAGGCCCTCGGCCTCAGCCGCGAAGAGCTCGGCCGCAGATGTGGTGCCGACGGCAACTAGGGTCTGTTGCGAAAGTGCTGATCACAGCCACTCGTTGATGGCTGCGACCAGCACGGTTGCCTCGTAGCGGACGGCGAGTTTGTCGTATCT
>NZ_JBSGWY010000093.1:0-4392 GCF_053609145.1 Streptomyces sp. NPDC054961
TTTGCGGGGGGGGGGCGAGCCTGTCACCACAACACACCCGCCTCCCCCCCACTCAGGTTGGAAAAGGCTCACTCTGCGAGTGGGGACTTCTTGTCCCAGCGGTCGGTGCGGGGCTTGCCGCCGCGGGTGATGCGCCTGGTCATCAGAGTGATGGCCGCCCAGGTGATGAGGGTTTCCGATTCTCTGAACTAGCGACGAACCAGCGGCTGCGGGTCGCTGCTGCCCCTCGTTGACGGTGGTGCATTCGGCCGTCGCAGTCTGCCGCATGCTCGATCATGGAGCGATGAGCGAGATTCTTCCCCGACAGGACCTGAGCCTGGAGGCCCTGTCGGCCCTATGGGAACAGCGATGGCCTGCTCCACCGGGCGATCTTCAGATGCGCTATGCCTATCCCGACCGATGGGTGCGCTTTCATAGCCTCCCTGAGTCCAAGCGGTACCCCGACAGCGACGACGAGTACGCAGTCATGCTCGATCGGCATCACACCCTGTTGGACGAGCTGGGGCCGAACGAAGCCGAGCTGTATGTGGTGACCCTCGAATGGAACGGAGACGCGGAACCCACCGTGCGCATGCCCCAGCTCCGGCAAGTTGATCCGGACGCGCGGCACTGGGCCAGCCATGTCCACGACGATGATTTCCCTGATGACATCCTCTACCAGCATGAATACATCAGCCTCCGCCCCCGCAGCAGGCATGCCTTGGACCCCCTTCTGCGGCTGGTAGCTGACGATGTGATCGCAGGAGTCACCCTGGCCCCGCTCGATCTTCGCTGGCTCTACCACCCCTATGACGGAGGTGGGGATGTATTCGCCCCAAGCACCAGCGTCAGGGACGCCCTCAAGGCAGCACATCCTGACTGGCTTTCCACGCACCCGACCGGCATGTGATGGTTGCTTCTCTGAGTCCGGACCTAGGAAGATCTGACTGGTCGTCCGGCAGCCAACCGGGCGCTCTTGATGGCGAGCCGGCTGGGCGCCTACGACTGCCGGGCCGTCGGTACAGTCATGCCGGTGACGATGAGTCGAGGCCGGTGGCCGAAGATCGATCAGGACAGCGGCGTCGAGGACGCGGTGTTGCTCATCCTGGAGTGGTTGGGCGAGCAAGGTGTGGGCGCCGCGATCAGGGTGGACGCTGAGCGGTTGCGGGACCAGAAGCCCGCATGGACGTTCACTGCTGGTGGCGGCCCGTTGAGCCACCCGATGCGGGCCGACGGAGCCACCGCCCACGAGTGCTTGTCCCGCGCTTTGTCCTATCTCCGCGAAGCTGGCGTGGACGTGCCCTTCTGACGCGTCGCTCATGGAGCGGACGGTGGCGGCCGCCTTCGGGTGTCGGTGGCGCGTCCAGCGATCTGGGTGAAGGTGGGCATCCCGAGATCGACCGCTGTGGTCGTGCGGGCTGTGGCGGCGTCCATCTGGGAGAGCTTGTCCTCGGCGCCGGCGAGGCTGGTTTCGAGGCCTTCGACTTCGCCGAGCCAGCCTTCCTGCTTGGCTTCGGCGATGCGGTCGATGAGGTTGTCGCGGATCTCGACGAGCCGGGGACACTCGGCGGGGTCAGGCCGGAGCATGGCGCATCTCAAACAGGCTTATCCGAACTACCCAGCTCCCGGACCGACGGGGTCAACCGCGAGCGAGTTACTAAAAGTAGTGGGCAACAGTCTCGGCGTCCGGGCGTATCCGGGTGTGTCGCACCGTCACCGTGGTGTCGATCAGCCTCCGGCTCGCACCATGAACAACGTGGCCTAACTCAGCTGGCCTCAAGGGCATCCGCCCGCCTCGTCAGGTCCGCCGCGACGCCATCCCAGTCCGGTCCGTGCAGCCACAAGTTCTCGGCAGCCTCGCGCATCAACGCCGGTTCATCAGGTCGCTGCAGGAGCGCCAACCGGTAGGACAGGTTGCGAACCCAGACCGGCAGACGACCATCGACCACGTGCGGGCAGAGCTCACGGAGCATGGCGAGGATGGAATCCGCGTCAGCGAACGTCAGTTCCTCGACGAAGTAGTGCTCCCGGTGGTCGAGGTCGCACTCAGGCGTCGGTCCGAACTCGTCTCCGTAGAGGCACCGGGCGTGCTCCGTCAAGGTGCTGTGCATGTCCTGGAGCCTATGACGCCTTGAGCGTCGGAACGAACCTTGGGCCTGTCCCGGCGATCATCTGGAGGGTGTCTCGGTGGTACTTTGACCGGAAATCGCGGGAGGGGTGGGCAGCCAGGTGGACAGTGATCGGCGGCATGCAGCTGTCATGGCGCTCTGTGAGCTCGGGCGAAGCCACGACTACCGTGACCGGGCGGATGCCGGTCACGGCCTGGCAGGCTTCGCCGAGATGCAGGAGGCCCTCGGGCCATTGCTGGAGCTCGTGCTCGACCCGGGTGACACCTTCGTCACCCGGGTGACCGCGAAAGCCGTGCTTCGGCGAAAGGACAGGATCGGGTTGGCGGTAGTCGCCTCCGCACTGGCAGTCGCCGACTCCAATCACAGCGATTGGATCCACACCGCCATCCTCGATGTGTTCGGCATCTCCTCCGAGGACCGGGACAACGCGCTGCATCTGTGCGAGGAGATGTTGCGGGACACTGACGACCGCGTTTCCCTGGCGGCTCGTCAGCTGCACGAAATCCTGGCCGAGCTCGACCCTGTTCGTCGCCCCGTGTAGCACGGGGTGGACGCTGTCGTGAGAGCGCAGGTGTTCGGATCTCCATCCGGGCATCCTGCCGGGCCGGCTCCATGAGCGGCCCGGCATTTCGCCGGCCGATGATTCGGAACACGCCAGCGCTCACTCCTCAGGCTTGACGCTGCTTCGTCCGGTGTCGCGGCGGAAGTCGGGCATACCCAGGTGGACAGTGGACGGCTGAGTTGCACGCTCGCGCATGGCCTGAAGTTTCTGGGCGGCGGCAGCCAGGGTGGTCTCGATGGCGGCGACCTCGCCGAGCCAGCCCTGGACCTTGGCCTCCTGGAGTCGGTCGATGAGATTGGCGTGGATCTCTTGGAGGCGTGGCATCTGGGCTGGGTCCACGAGTAGTAGAGGGCATCTGACACAGGCGTTTTCATGCTGGCACGGGGTCGAGTAGTCGCGGCCGCAGGTCCCCAGGGCAACCTTGCGGAGCTCGAAGTGGGCCAGGAATTCGTCCCACTCGGTGGCGGTGAGCTCGCGGTACTCCTCGCTGGGCCGCTCGGTTCTGCGGCGGGCGATGAAGGCCCGGTGATGGGAGATCACGTCCTCCGGGTAGATCGCGGCATAGCCCATGGTGGTGTCCAAAGCGGCGTGTCCGCAGATCTTCGCGGCGATGTGCGGGGGCAGTCCGGAGCGGATGGCGTCGGTCACGAAGATCCTTCTGAAGTCGTGGGGGCGCCATTCGAGCGAGTCGCCGGCCACGGTGATCTGGGCTGACTGCGAGGTCGCGACCAAGCACTCGCGGATGTAGCTGCGGGTCAGCGGCCGGTCCTCGGTGCCGTACCGGCGTTGGAACAGGAACGGCATGGGCGGGCTCCAGGTCTGCTCGAACACGTCGTAGGCCGACACCAGCGGCAGAGCGCCATTCCCGGCCCGGACCCGGAAGATGACCGCGGTCAACACCTCCGCCAGCTCCGGGGAGACCAGCAGCAGCCGCTCCGCATCGGTCTTGGACGGGGCGACCTGCAGCATCGGCACCACCTCGCCGGTGGTGGGCAGGGTGTAGGCGATGAAGCTGTGGTGGGTGAGCTCCAGCATCTCCTCGATCCGGATGCCGGTGTGACGCAGGACTTCGATCGCGGCCCAGGCCCAGAACGCCTTATGGTCCTCGTGGGTGAGGTCGCGCCGGGCGGCCCGGGCCGCGGTCCTGGGTGCTTCAAGCTCCTGGGCCCAGATCTTGGCGCCGGACGCGGACTTCAGCACCGGCCGGAAGAGCGTCTGGCCGTCGACACTGAAGACGGTGCCGGGCTCGGCCTGTCGTGAGGTGATCCCTGTGGTGTGGACACACCCGACAATGGATCTTGTTGATCCTGGGAGGTGTAGACCACGTGGCAAGGCCCTCGAAGTACAGTGCGGAGTTTCGGTCCGACGCGATCGCGTTGTGGCGGGCTTCGGACGGCAGGCGGTCGTTCAGGGAGGTCGCGGCTGATCTGAACGTCAACCCCGAGACGCTGCGGACCTGGGTGCGTGACGCAGACGGCCGTCCGGCCGCGGCCGGCGCGTCGCAGGGCACCGAGGCCGAGCTGGCCCGGCTGCAGGCGGCGAACGCCAGGTTGGCAAAGGCTGAGAAGGAATGGCAGCTCGAGAGGGAGATCCTGCGCCGGGCAGCCGCGTATTTCGCCCGGGAGATGATCCTGGTGGCTAATTCGGCGGATTCATGTGTGCAGGTCATGTCGTAGGTGGATTCTGGGGGTTGCGGCAGTCTTGTGGTGTCTGCCTGCAGGA
>NZ_JBSGWY010000094.1:0-4177 GCF_053609145.1 Streptomyces sp. NPDC054961
CGCAGAATCCAGCTCCGACCCCACCTCATCGACGGCTGCCTCACCGCCACCGGCCTGGCTATCAACCCACCGACCCCACCCTGAAATCCTCAGTAGTTGTCCTCGCCAGCGCAGGATGTGCCAGGTCTCGTGGTCGGCCGGGTCCTGGAAGAACACCTGCCGATGGTCCCTCCGGTCACTGCGGGCTTTGGCCCGCCGCCGTCTCGACGTCCTATGGGCTCTCATCCGCGACCACCGCACCTTCACCACCGAGCCGCCCCAACCCGATCTCACCTCGGCATAGCGCTCTTGTGACTGTGCACTTCATGTGACCTCTTGGCCGCACCTGGGCGTCCCAGGTTGGGCGGTCGGGATCAGAGGGCCCAGGGCAGTCGGAGGGCCTCGATTTCCGTGTCGTTCAGGAGGGCCTCGACGAGCGGGGCAGGGCCCGCCACTTTGGTGGCCCAAAGGTCGTAGTCCGTGCAGAGGACCCAGGACCGGTCCTGGGACCAGAGGTTGGACGGGGTCCAACCGTCCTCCTCCGGGTGGTCGTACAACGCCTTGGCATCCGCGAGCGTGCCGGCCCGGACGTGCAGGTTGTCGAAGTCCTCGGCCCTCTGCAACAGCGGGTTGTAGTAGGCCAGGCAGCGGGTCTCGGCACCCTGCGGGCTGTGCTCGGTGAGGATGTCGACCAGGCGGTTCCAGTCGGTCCGGTCCAGGCTGCCCTCGGACGGCCCGCCGATGCCGACAGGCCAGCCGCTCGGCTCCCGGAGCGAAGGGAAGGAGCGGTAGCAGGGCAGCCGCCCCTCGGGCGCCACGGGATCACCGGTCCGCCGCGAGAGCTCCGCCCAGCGCAGCCGGCGCCAACGGAGGCCGCGGGGCTCACCCGGCGTCCCCCCGAACACGTCCGCGGGATCGAGGCCCGGGATGATCTCGGGCCCGCCGCCATTCAGCACGGCTCGTTGATACGCGACATAGGACATGTCGGTCGGCCCGAGTTCGTGTTCGTACATGGAGTGCAGCACCCAGGCGGCGTCGGGCAGTGCCGGCGGCATGAAGCCGGTGAGCCCGTCATCGTCGGCCAGCTCCCGCAGCCAGTCGGTCTCCCCGGCCGCGGCCAGCGGCCAGCGGGCGGTCGCCCGAGCAGCGGATGTCTCGTTCATCCGTTCAGGATCTCACCCGCGCTGGGGCGAGTGCCGGGCACAGCCCACGTTCCCGGTGCCCTTGACAAACATGATTGGGAATCAGTCACACCAGGATCCCCTGGTCAGACGGCGGGAGTCCCGTCAAAATCGTGGCCCCGGAAACCGTGGCCGTCCTTGTGTCAGTCCAGGAACAGCACGCCGCCCCCGTACGCGCCGGACCCGGCCCGGTGACTGATCACGGGCGTGCGGTACGAACCGTCGTGGTCCCCGCGCGACGTCGCGTCAACGCACAAGCCCTCGCTGTCCGTCGATCCGGAGCACGGTGCGCCGTCCGGCTTGCGGGCTATTGGGCGTGCGTCTGCGGTGCGCAGCGGTCGGGTTTGTTCGGGGTTGGTGAGGTGCTGGGCGTCGACGTGGTGCTGGGCGTGGGGCTCTGGGGCGGGGTTGGTTCAGTGCTCGGTGTGGGCGAGGTTTCCGGCGTAGGGGTGGAGGGGCTGGCGCTCGGGAAGCCGAAGATCGGTTGCGGGGTGTAGTTGGGCGGGAAGCTGATGATGATGGATTAGGGCTTCTGGTAGAACGCGGCCTGCTGGAGGTGGCTGCGGTCTTGGAGGTCAGCTCGGGGGGTGAGCTGGGCGGTGGCCTGGTTTTGTTGATGAGATGCGAGAGCGTGTGTCGCTCAGGGCGGAGAGCGCCCCATTCCGATGAGAAGCGATGTCGCCCAGTTTCGAGAGCAGTTGGGTACTTGCTTTGGCGGCGTGCCAATGCTTCGCGCCGTGCCGGCGCGTGGCCCGTCACGGCGTGGGGGCGGCGGCCTCGTCGCGGGCCGGGCCGGCCGCGGACATGATGGCCTGCCAGGGGGCGGCGTCGAAGATGAGCTTGATCGAGGTGATCCGGCCGTCGCTTAGGCGGAAGTGCTCGGCCGTGTGCTGGGTGATGCCGATGGCAGGGGCGGTGTGGACGTCGTAGACCAGGGTGGCTTCGGTCTCGCCGTACAGCTCGCTGATCAACTCCACTCCGGTGACTATGCCGAGGAGCCCGTCCAGGCCGTCAAGGTGGTCGGTAGGGCTGTCGGAGGTGATGAATGGGCTGCGGAAGCGGAAATCTCTGCCGATCTGGGCGGCGGCCGCGCTGACGTCTCCCCGGAAGCGGGCCTCGTGGTAAGCCCGGACCGTTCGTCGGGTGGCTATGGACGCTGTGTCGGCTGTGTCGGTGGACATGGGGTGCTCCGTCGTCGTTGGTTCAGGGAGCCGGCGGCTGGTCGTGCCGGCCCGCGTTCAGGTACTGCTCGATGCGTTGCTGGTTCTCGACCACGCGCAGGCACAGGTCGCGGAACCGGGCGAGGTCGTCTTCGGTGAAGCCCTGGAAGACGGCGGACATGGCGCGTTGCGTCGGCTGCCGGAAGGCGTCGAGCCAGTCGAGGCCGACTGGTGTGATTCGGGCTCGTACCGACCGGCGGTCGTTCTGGTCCTGGACCCGCTGGGCCAGACCGTCACGTTCGAGTGTGTCGACCAGGCCGGTCACGTTGCGGGAACTCACCCCCGCCGCGCGGGCCAGTTCGCCAATGCTCAGTCCTTCGTCCACTGCTGCGCTCAGCCGTGCGAGGACGTCGAGCGCCCCCGCGCTGAGCCCACGTCCCCCCGCACCATGCGACCTCAGCCGGTCGACCGCCTGCGAGGCCGACCGGACGGCTGCGGCCGTCTCCAGCGCGCGGGTGTCGCCGCCTGCCGAGAACGCCAGCATGGAGTCCCGGACGCCAGGGTCGTAGAGGGAGCCATCGGGGTCACGGGCCAGACCAGAATTATGTACGTGCTTCATAATGAAGCCACTCTATTCTGCCGATGGCGACACCACCAGAGGCCGTTGCCCCCGCGAGACTTGAAGCTCCCACCCTCGCGGGGTAGAAAGCAGTCGATGTCACCCGCCTGGCGCTGCACACTGCTGCTGGTTCTGATCAACATTCCCTGCCACCGGACTCGGCAGCTGCTCTTCAAACCGACCTACAGACGCTCTTCGTTCTCACCTACGCAGCCAGTGGCCTGAGGTCGGCAGTCGCCGGTCGTGCCGGTGAAGGAGTCGTCAGGATCGCGGCGGTCGCCAGAGCGGCCACCCCGACCGCTGCGGCCAACGGACGTAACGCGGGGCGCAGCGTCAGGCCTTCCCCCGGCCGCCACCACGGCCTGCTCGAGCCGGCGGCCCCCGGCAGGTGCAGGCCCGCCCCTTCGCCGATGGACGCCCTGCGAAGCTGTCCGGCCCGTTCGCGGGCTCGGCGCAGGAGTTCGTCCGCGTCCTTGTGGGCCTGGGCGCGCAGCCGCTCCGCTTGTAGCCCCGGATGAGGCGACCAGCCTCGACCAGGCCGACCGGATCGAACACGCCCACGCTCACTGAACCCGTGGCGCCCCTCCTCCTCGTGGGGTCGCAGATTCGACGACCCTCGGAGCCACGCCTGGTTCCGAGGCCTCTCCCCATGCCGACTACTCACACGTCTGACCCCGGAGTGGCAGATGTGGTCAGGCCATCCGCCTCTTCGGCCGAGGCTCCGCCTGCCCGGCGGCCCAGGAAGTACGTGATTCCCGCGACCGCAATCGGAGTTAGGGCTGTTCCGAGCGCGGTGATCCAGGAAGGTCCGTCCGGGCTCTCGGAGGCTGTGCTCTCTTGCTATGAGTGCACGGCCTCGTTCGTGATCGAGCTGCGTGAGCTGGACATCCTGGAGACGGTGCTCGTCGACGTTGTCGAGGCCGGGGCGAACCAGGTCGACGGCGTCGAGTTCGATGTGGGTACCAAGAAGGAACTTCGCGCACAGGCGCGCACGGCCGCCGTAGCCGCCGCCCGTGAGAAGGCGGCCCTGTATGCAGAGGCCGCCGATGTCCGGCTCGGCCCCGTCATCCACATCAAAGACGTGGACTCCGATCAGTTGCAGAACTCCTACCGCGGGCACCGCCAAGCGAGTGGGGGCGGGGGGGGGGGGGGGCGCGCCCCCCGGCCGATCAGTGTGTCGGGGGGGGGGGTGTTTGGGTTTTTGTTGAAAGGCGGCGGTGAAAACCCACAGATTCCGG
>NZ_JBSGWY010000095.1:0-3783 GCF_053609145.1 Streptomyces sp. NPDC054961
TGTGTTTCCGACTCTATCAGACTCTTTCGTGTCCGATTCCCAGTCAGCGGGTTTCGCTTTCCAGGTTCCCGCTTTCGCGTTTCCCTTTCCGGCGAGACCGACTCTATCAGAAGTTTTCCACCGGATTTCCCGGCTTCAGATTCTGGAAGAAGAGTCGAGGGTGCCCACTCCGAATTGCTTCTTTGGGGGCCGGCTGCCGAACTTGTCCAGTTCCAGGCAACCGTTTGACTCTACATGACGGCCCCTGCACGGTCAAAATCGTGGCGCGCCACGACGTCCTGCTGCGCGGAGCACCGGGCTCCCGGGCTACGGGACCCGGCCACGGCCCTCCCGGATCACGAGTTCCGCAGCACGCAGAGGGTCGCCGCCGGCCCGGGCGAGGAGCCCTTCCACCTCGTAGCTGGAGGTTCCCCCGGCTCCGAGCAGGCCGAGGGTCAGGTCCGGGCCGAAGACCTCCCGGTAGACCGCGGCGTCCAGTTCGGGGCAGAGCCGGTTCAGCGCTGACAGCAGCTCCCCCGCGTCGGTGTCCAGCCGTCGCCGCCGCACGGGGTCGCACGCGCGCACCGCGGCCGCCACGCCCGGGGCGTCGGGCTCGTACTCCAGGAGGGCGGGCAGCAGCTCGGGAGCCCCCGTGATCCGGGCGGCCGCGAACGTGTGGACGTGGGCGCCGTCCGGATCCGCGAGGAGAGCCCCCAGCAGCGGCACCGCCCGCGGGTCATGGCGCCGGGCGAGCCCGCGGATGCCCTCCTCGCGCACATCGGCGTGGTCGTCGGTCGTCCGCTCCCAGAGAGCCGCACGGATCTCGGGACCGTCGGCCTCGGCCTGGAACCCCAGCGTGAACGTCGCCCAGTTCCGGACCTCCGGATCCTCGTCCCGGGTCAGCGTGAGGAGCGCACGGACGTCCGCCCCGTCCGCCCGGCCCGTGAGGACCCCGGTGAACGAGGAGGCCACCTCCTGGCGGACGCCGGCATCGGGATGTCCGGCGAGAGCGACCAGAACGGGCACGGCACGTGCCTCGCCCGTCCCCCCGATCGCGCGCGCCAGTGACCTCAGCACGCACCCCTCGGTCTCCCGCTCGGCCAGGGCGACCAAGGCGGCAGCCGTCGCGCCGCGGAGCGCCTCGTGCTGATCGCTCGCCTCGCCCAGCAGGTCGCATCCGACGGCGCGCTCGAGCGCATCCCCGGAACGGATCAGTTCCCGGCCGGCCCGCACCGCCCCCGCCCCGTCGGCACCCGCCCGCCTCAGCAGCGCCCCGTACTCCTCCCCGTCACCCGCCTCCGCCGCGACGCGCGCTGCCGCCACCACCCGCCCGACCGACTCCTCCACCGCTCCCGGTTCCATCCGCGCATTGTGGTGGATACCCCGCGCGGCGACATCGGTCCGGCGAAGAAGAGAGAAGAAGAGCGCGGACCGTCCCGCGCGAGCTCCGATCAGCCGTTGCCACCCACCCGGAGAGAGGACTCCGTCTGGAACGATGTGCCGGTGCATGCCGATGACCAGATGGGCGAGGGTGTCTCTGCCGACCTCGCGGCGCTCCTGCGGAACGCGGACGACAGCCGCCCGGTGCAGATCGTTCCTTCCGTCTGCGGCGGGTGCGGCGGACGCGTGTTCTTGGTGCTCGTCGACGATGTCGAGGGCGCGGCCGAGCGGGTGTGCGTGGGCTGCGGCGGCCGTGCGTTCATCGCGGACAGCGAGGAGTTCTGGGAGGACGCGGATCCTGGCGAGGCCGGCTGCCCGTGCGGGAGCGTGGAGTTCGAGACGGCAGTCGCGTTCTCGCTCGCCGGCGACGGCTCGGTCCGCTGGGTGACGGTGGGGCTGCGGTGCCACAAGGACGGCGCTGTGGGGATCTACGCCGACTGGAAGATCGACTACGGCCCCACGGACCACCTCCTCACCATGGTCTAGGTCTGTAGTGCCCCGCGTGCGGCGTGACCGCTTCTCGCGTGCACAGCACGTACACGCGGCGCCTGGCCGACCGTCCGTTGGCCGGTCGGCGGGTGCTGCTGCGGCTGCGGGTCCGCCGGTTCTTCTGTGACCACGGCCTGTGCTCCCGCCGGACGACGGCTGAATGCCGGCCCATCGATCTCCTGCCCGACCGCACCGCGGACACCGCGGCGTCCTGGCTCGCCGACCACCCCGAGATCGAGGTCATCCGCCGGGATCGGTGCAGCACCTTCGGCCAGGCCGCCGCCCGCGCGGCACCCGACGCGATCCGGGTCGCAGACAGGTGGCATGTGCTGCACTCGCTCGCCCGCGCAGTTGAACGGACCGAGTACATCGCGACGCTCCGCGCCGGCACCGCCGCCCCCCGAACCAGCGCGGCCGATACCCAGCGCCCGCCGTATCACGACCTGGATCACGCGCCGCCCCGACAGCCTGACCGACAACCAGCGGGAACAACTCGACCGAATCCTGGATGCCTGTCCCGACCTGGCCACCGCCCGCGACCTCGCTCACGAGTTCAGTGCCACCGCCCGCGACCTCGCTCACGAGTTCAGTGCCATCGCCCCGCGAACGTCGGGATCACGACCTCACCGGCTGGATGGCCCGCGCCCTCTACCAAGGTCCACAGCCGGTCCAGGGCTTCGCAGCATTCCTCCACCGGCCTGGTCGCTTGCTTCCCGGCCTCGACCACCAGGCTCTTCAGCTCCGGGCCGGCCGGCTCGGGATACTGGCCACCGGCCCAGGGCGAGTCGGAGGGCAGCGGTGTCACCGCTATGTGTTCGGTCAGGCTGTGTGGCTCACCATGCGGGCATCGATGACCAGGGTGGGCACGCTCGCCCGGCGGGCTATGTGATCACGGCTGTTGCAGGGGTGAAGGCGTTCGCCAGCGGCCCGCGCAGGTAGACCGACCCAGCGGCGCCGATCCGCCCGCGCCGCTGGTCCGCCCGCGCGAGCGGGTCGTACAGGCAGGCCATCAGCGGCTGAACCTGACCGAGCCCTACTAGAGGTTGACGCGTTTCAGGTAGACGCGGCTGCGGTGGGGGATGGTCTGGTACCAGAGCATCAGGTGTTCGTCCTCGTACGTACGCAGCCGCATCGGGTGGGCGTCCTCGTAGAGGCTGCCGTCCTTGGGGTCGACGGCCATCGAAGCGAGGTCCACCAGACCGTCCATGACGGCGGATACGAGGGCCTGTTGGTCCGCGGGCATGTCGCCCAGGACCCAGACGCGGCCCGGATCGCATTCCCAGGCCCAGCCGGTGTCGTTCTCGGCGCCCTCGCCGCGTGAACTCACAGGCCGATCTCCCGCTGGGCCTCGGCCAGGATGCGGCTGCTCGTCTCCATCGCGGCCTGGAACTGCTGTTCCGTGGCCGAGGGGTCTCCGGCGACGCGTTCTGCTGCGTGCAGGGCGGCCGCCCGCGCCGGCCAGCGGTGGATGGCCACGTGGGTGGCCCACTTGATGAGGAAGAACCGCAGGGGATTGATGGCGCCGGTCTCGGCCGCGCGGTCGAACGCCTCGTTGCATTCCTTGTCGAGCGCCGCCAGGCTCGCCATGTCGATCCGTCGCACCGCATCGCGCAGGGCTTCCCGCGTCATCGCCGGCTGGGGGATGAGCGGGCCGCCGGCTTCCAGCTGCTGAGCAGTCATCGTGTCCTCCTGGGAACGCGGCCAGGATACCCAGCCCCGCGCGATCCGGCCGGGCAAAGGGCTGTGAACGCAGAAAAGCCCCGCACCGAACCCGTGAGGGCTGGTGCGGGGCTTTCCCACAATGATTGTTCGGCGGCGTCCTACTCTCCCACAGGGTCCCCCCTGCAGTACCATCGGCGCTGAAAGGCTTAGCTT
>NZ_JBSGWY010000096.1:0-3741 GCF_053609145.1 Streptomyces sp. NPDC054961
GGTCAGGCCCCCACCCTCCGGATAACGCATACCACCGGCATACCGCAGGGATCATGAACCGTCACCACCCGACGACAACCCGAAATCCTCAGTAGGTGGGGTCGGCGGGGCTGAGGGTGTTCTCCAAGCGGCGGCCCGCCAGGCAGGTCGATCAGCTGCTGCCGCTGCTCCTGGGCGCCGCTGCGCACCGCAGGGGCAGGGAGTCAAGGCCCGGCTGGCGCCGCCCGGGCCGCCGAGGTGTGGGTGCTTGCTTCCCAACTCGCCGTCAAACAGGACCGTGGCCCGCCAGTAGGCCGACCGCCCCACGAGGCGTTCGTAAAGGTGACAGAGCGAACCCAATGGGGGCGGCAGGACCGCCGGGTTACGTGTTCGGAGTGCTCAGTGGTGCGGAGGTGATGTGTGCCATGGGGGCACAGCGGACCTGGTAGCGGCCGTTGGGGACGTGTTCGGCCGCGGCGAGCCGCACGGTGAGTGGCCCGGCCCATTCGTAGCTCTCGCGCTCGCCGTGGCGCTCCAACCGGTCGGTCAGCTCCTGCCCCACGACGGTGAGGTGCGGGCCGATCTCGGAGTACACGGGCGAAGGCAGCTCGACGGTGTACACGTTCGGCACCACCGTGCGCTGGGAGCTGCACACGACGGCCTGCTCGTCGCACGTCCGCAGCAGTGCCTCGACCACCTCTGCCTCCATCGCATCACTCCCGAACAGCTTCTCCACCAGTACCTGCTCGGCCCGCTCGATCGCCCGCTCCCAGCCCTTCAGTGTGTCCATGAACTACACCTGCCCGGGTTCGACGACGTCACTCGCCCGCTCTAGACCAGTAGCCGAAGGCGCGACGACCACCGGCGTTGTCAGAGTCGGCCTCCAGGCTCCGGCCGTGGCTGCTATCGAACTGACCGACGCGTTGATCCGGCTCCAGAAGCGTTCTGACACCGCGTGGGTGCGGGAGGTCCAGGATCGTCGTAGGCGGCCCTCGGCGGAGGGCGGCTGGTCGGAGGACGCCCACGCGGAGGGGACGGCGGCCTTCAAGGCCTGGGGCCATCAGGTCGATGTCGTCCACGAGGCGGTCGAGGCATGGGCGACAGAGAGCGGGCAGCGCCGTATTGACATCGAGGGGCGCCTGAAGGCGGGGTACGCGGCGGTAAGAACCCCCAGGTCTGGCCCTGAGGTTCCCCCGAGATGCGGGAAGTGGTGACAGAGGGTCAGATGGGTCTCATGAGAGGAGTGCAGACGATGCCTGCACCGAGCCCTGACCGAGACCGGACGCCTGCGTCTGGCCCGCTGCGTGGTCGAGGACGGCTGGCCACTGTGCCGTGCCGCCGCACGCTTCCAGGTCTCACCCACCACCGCAGAAAGCTGGGCCACCCGCGACCGGTCCCGGGGTGAGGCCGGCATGAGCGACCACTCCTCCCGCCCGCACCACAGCCCCGACGGACGGCGACCCGCACCGAGCGGCGGATCGTCAAGGTCAGGATCCTGCGGCGGTGGGGGACCGGCCCGCATCGTCCACCACCTGCAGCTCGTGCCCTCGACGGTGCACCGGGTCCTGACACGGTTCGCCCTGGCCCGTCTGACCCATCTGGACCGGGCCACCGGCCGTGTCATACGCCGCTACGAACGAGACCGGCCCGGCGAGCTGGTCCACGTCGACATCAAGAAGCTCGGGAACATCCCCGACGGCGGCGGCCACAAGGTCCTGGGCCGCCGGGCCGGCCGCAGGAAACGGCCCTGTCTGGGCTACCAGTACATCCACACCGCCGTCGACGACCACTCCCGCCTCGCCTGCAGCGAGATCCTGCCCGACGAGAAGAAGGAAACCGCCACCGCCTTCAGGAGCAGGGCGCAGGCCTACTACGCCAGCGTCGGGACCACCGTCGAACGCGTGCTGACCGACAACGGCTCCTGCTGCAAGTCGCACGCCTGGCGCGATCTGCCGGCGGCGGCCGGGATCGCGCCAAGCGAACCCGGCCCTACCAGCCCCAGAGCAACGGCAAGGTCGAACGCCTCAACCGCACCCTGCTGGAGGAGTGGGCCTACGCCCGCCCCTACCGGTCAGAACAGGAACGACGCGACGCATTCCCCCAGTGGCTGCTCACCTACAATCACCACATCGGACACACCGCCCTCAAGGGCAAACCACCCGCCAGCCGCGTCCCCAACCTCACAGGGCAATACACCTAGGACAGGCCGTCGAGCGGCCGGAGGAAGCGGCGCTCGTACCGCTTGATGCAGCCGGTGTCACGAGCCAGTTCGAACGCTTCCTGGCACTCCGCGTCGGACATGCTGTCCGTGCGGTACTGCTCGTACGCGGCCAGGCTGGGAAAGGAGAAGAGGGCGTAGGCGATGTCGCTGTCGCCCTCACTCGGCAGGAAGTAGCCGTGGTGCGTCCCGCCGAAACGGTTGACGAGCCGGACCCAGCGGCGACCGTACTCTTCGAAATCCTCAAGCTTGTAAGCGTCTATCTCGTACTTCAGATGAATAGTGATCATCCCTGAATGATGCCGTGTGATGGTTCGGACTTCGTGATCAGAGGGCGATATGTGACTTGATGTTCTTTTCTATGTCGCCTGATCGTGTGACTGTGGGGGCTCCCGGCCGATCGACGAGTACGCCTCTCAGGCCGACGCGGCTGAGCGCCTACGTGCGCGCCACCCTGAGCGGCGCCAAGGTCGCCGGTATCGGCAGCCCCCCGCCGCCGGGTGGACCACCTACTTCGCCGTGGACAGCGCCGACGAGGTGTCACAGCGCGTCCACGAGTGCGGCGGCACCGTCGACCTGCTGGTTGACGGCGAACCGGCGGCGGGCATCCGCTGCGGCATGGCACCGGGGTGGCCGCACTGGCAGGTGCACTTCGCCGTCACCGACGCCGACCTGACCGTACGCCAGGCCGTCGGGCAAGTCCTTGACGGCTGGAGGAGACCCCGTACGGCCGGGCGGCCCGGCTCGCCGATCCTTGGGGCGGGCGGTTCTCCGTCATCGAGGTGGGCTGACGCAGGCGCGGCCGCTCACAGCCTTGACACGATCGCGCGGGCCAGCGTTTCGAGGTGGTCGCGGATCTGACTGGAGTGCTGGTCGGGGATTCCCGGGGCAAGGGGATCAAAGGCGTAGTTGACGGCGAAGTTGACCGAGCCCTTGCGCACGTACAGATGGCCACCGATCGAGGCTTCGTCGTACAGAGCCACGTCGCCCACTCCGGCCACCGGTAGAGTGCCGGGCTTGGTGTGCTGGCTGACCTCGAAGGGCAGCAGGGCGATGAAGACGATGCGGCCCTTGGCAGCGGCGTTCACGTAGGTGCACTGCGTGCGGCCGGGCAGGACGCTGTCATCCCGCCTTCCCTTTGCCGGTTGGCCGAGGACCGCCCCGACCTCCTCCTCGGTCGCCAAAGCGCAGACGTCCAGCGCCGGTTTCGTGGGTGCGGCGTGCGCGGAGTCGCCGGAGCTGGTTGCGCAGCCACTCAGTGCGAACAGGATCACCAGGCCCAGAACTCCCGGTAGGAAGCTGAACCGTGCCGGCCTTCGGGAACGCGTCATGTCCCGTCCCCTCTCGTCGAGTCGGTCGTCGGGGCGTCGTCGGCCCGAGGCGCACCGGGCGCAGCAGACCGTTGCAGACGTCCATGTGGCGAAGCGTCATCTTCTGGTGGCGGCCAGCCTAAGGGTTGTCCCGCAACTGCTGGTCACGGGTGAGATGATCTTGCAGTGGCTGGTGTGATCACGGCGTCGGAGCCGTCCTGGATAGCCCCGTTC
>NZ_JBSGWY010000097.1:0-3712 GCF_053609145.1 Streptomyces sp. NPDC054961
GTGATGAAGATGTCGGCCGTCTCGACGACGTCGTCGAGGGTGGCGACCTGGTAGCCGTCCATGGCCGCCTGGAGCGCGCAGATCGGGTCGATCTCAGTGACGATGACGCGCGCGCCTTGGCCGCGCAGGGACTCCGCGGAGCCCTTGCCGACGTCGCCGTAGCCGAAGACGACCGCGACCTTGCCGCCGATGAGGACGTCGGTGGCGCGGTTGATGCCGTCGACGAGGGAGTGGCGGCAGCCGTACTTGTTGTCGAACTTCGACTTCGTCACGGCGTCGTTCACGTTGATCGCCGGGAACAGCAGCGCGCCGGACTGCTGCATCTCGTACAGGCGGTGGACGCCCGTCGTGGTCTCCTCGCTGACGCCGCGGATCTCCGCGGCCATGGCGCCCCACTTGAGGGACGTGCGGTGCAGCAGCTCCAGGACCACGCGCATCTCGTGGTTCTCGGCGGTCGACGGGTCGGGGACCTGGCCGGCCTTCTCGTACTCGACGCCCTTGTGGACCAGCAGGGTGGCGTCGCCGCCGTCGTCCAGGATCATGTTGGGTCCGGCGGCGTCCGGCCAGGTCAGCGCCTGCTCGGTGCACCACCAGTACTCCTCCAGCGTCTCGCCCTTCCAGGCGAAGACCGGGATCCCGGCGGCGGCGATGGCGGCGGCCGCGTGGTCCTGGGTGGAGAAGATGTTGCAGGAGACCCAGCGGACCTGGGCGCCGAGGGCGACGAGGGTCTCGATCAGCACGGCGGTCTGCACGGTCATGTGCAGGGAACCGGTGATCCGCGCGCCGGCCAGCGGCTGGGCGGCCGCGTACTCCCGGCGGATCGACATCAGGCCGGGCATCTCGTGCTCGGCGAGGGTGATCTCCTTGCGCCCGAAGGCCGCGAGGGAAAGGTCGGCGACCTTGAAATCGGAGAACCGCTCAGCGGACATGCCAACTCCTGCTCTGTGTCTGACGATGGATATCGAGGCTCGCCGTGGAACGGTTGAGCGTGATGTAGTGCAGCCCTGGGGCGCCTTCCGCCAGCAGCCGCTCGGCCATGGCCGCGGCGTACTCGACCCCGATCCGGTGGGACGCGGCCGGATCGTCGCGGGCGGCTTCGAGCCGGTGCGCGAGGTCCTCGGGGAAGGCGGCGTTGCTGAGCTCCGCGAACCGGCGGATCTGGCGGACGTCGGTGGCGGGCATGATCTCCGGGATCACCGGGGTGTCGCAGCCGGCGGCCACGACCCGGTCCCGGAACCTCAGGTAGTCCTCGACGTCGAAGAACATCTGCGTGACCGCGTAGTCGGCGCCGGCCCGGCACTTCTCGACGAAGTGGCGGATCTCCTCGTCCCACCCCGCGGACCGGGGGTGGAGTTCGGGGAAGGCCGCCACGCCCACGCTGAAGTCACCCAGCTCACGGATGAGGGAGACCAGCTCGTGGGCGTACCGCAGCCCCTGCGGGTGCGGCTCCCACGGGCCGCGCGGATCGCCCGGCGGGTCCCCGCGCAGGGCGAGGACGTCACGGACGCCCGCGTCGGCGTACTGGCCGATGATCTGGCGCAGTTCGGCGACGGAGTGGCCGACGGCGGTCAGGTGGGCGACCGGGCGCAGCGTGGTCTGCGTGGCGATCCGCTTGGTGATCTCGACCGTACGGTCGCGCGAGGACCCGCCGGCCCCGTACGTGACGGAGACGAAGGTCGGGGTGAGGGACTCCACCCGGCGCAGGGCTTCCCACAGGGTGCGTTCCCCCGCGGCCGTCTTGGGCGGGAAGAACTCGAAGGAGAACGACCGGTCGCCCCGCAGGAAGGTGTCGCGCAGCGTGCTCATCGTCGGCCTCCGGCGTTGAAGTAGCTGGCTTCGGGGTGGTGCACGACGATCGCGTCCGTGGACTGCTCCGGGTGGAGCTGGAACTCCTCGGAGAGGTGGACGCCGATCCGCTCGGGCCGCAGCAGCGTGGCGATCTTGGCGCGGTCCTCCAGGTCGGGGCAGGCCGGGTAGCCGAAGGAGTAGCGGCAGCCCTGGTACTCGGTGCGCAGCATCCCGTCGAGCGAGCGCGGATCCTGCCCGGCGATGCCCAGCTCCGAGCGCACCCGGGCGTGCCAGTACTCGGCGAGCGCCTCCGCCAGCTGCACGGACAGGCCGTGCAGCTCGAGGTAGTCGCGGTAGGAGTCGGAGGCGAACAGCTTGGCCGTGGCCTCGCCGATCTTCGAGCCGACCGTGACGATCTGGAGGCCGATCACATCGGTCTCGCCGGACTCCTCGGGCTTGAAGAAGTCCGAGAGGCACAGGAACCTTCCGCGCGGCTGCCGGGGGAAGGAGAAGCGGGTCAGCTCCGCGCCCGTGTCGTCGAGGAGGACCAGGTCGTCGCCCTTGGAGACGCAACGGTAGTAGCCGTGGACCACGGCGGCTTCGAGGAGGTTCTCCGTCTGGAGCTTGTCGAGGAGGCCGCGCAGGCGGGGCCGGCCCTCGCTCTCCACCAGCTCTTCGTACGAGGGCCCGCCGCGGGCCTGCTTCAGCCCCCACTGGCCCTTGAAGAGCGCGTCCTCGTCCAGCCAGGAAGCGTACTCCTTGAGGCCGATCCCCTTGACCACCCGGCTGCCCCAGAACGGGGGAGCGGGGACGGCGTTGTCGGAGGCGACGTCGGAGCGCGCCGGGATCTCGGGCTCGGGCTCCAGGACCGCGGTGGCGGCCGCGGACTTCACCCGGCGCTGCTTGAGTTCGGGGAGGCCGGCTCCGGGGACCCCGCGCTTGATCCCCATGAGGGCGTCCATGAGGCGCAGGCCTTCGAAGGCGTCGCGGGCGTAGCGGACTTCGCCCTCGTAGATCTCGTGGAGGTCCTGTTCGACGTAGGCACGGGTGAGGGCGGCGCCACCGAGGATGACGGGGTAGTCGGCGGCCAGCTTGCGCTGGTTGAGCTCCTCGAGGTTCTCCTTCATGATCACGGTGGATTTCACGAGGAGGCCGGACATGCCGATGACGTCGGCCTTGTGTTCCTGCGCGGCTTCGAGGATCGCGGAGACCGGCTGCTTGATGCCGATGTTGACGACGTTGTAGCCGTTGTTGGTCAGGATGATGTCGACGAGGTTCTTGCCGATGTCGTGGACGTCGCCGCGGACGGTGGCGAGGACGATGGTGCCCTTGCCGTCGTCGTCGGTCTTCTCCATGTGCGGCTCGAGGTGGGCCACGGCGGTCTTCATGACCTCGGCGGACTGCAGCACGAAGGGGAGCTGCATCTGGCCGGAGCCGAAGAGTTCGCCGACGACCTTCATGCCCTCCAGGAGGGTGTCGTTGACGATGTCCAGGGCCGGGCGGGTCAGCAGGGCCTCGTCGAGGTCGGCTTCCAGGCCGTTCTTCTCGCCGTCGATGATCCGGCGCTGCAGCCGCTCGTCGAGCGGCAGGGCGAGGAGCTCCTCGGCCCGGCCGTCCTTCATCGACTTGGTGTTGACCCCGTCGAAGAGCTCCATGAGCTTTTGCAGCGGGTCGTAGCCCTCCGCGCGCCGGTCGTAGACCAGGTCGAGGGCGACCTTGACCTGCTCCTCCTCCAGGCGGGCGATCGGCAGGATCTTCGACGCGTGGACGATCGCCGAATCGAGCCCGGCCTTGACGCACTCGTCGAGGAACACCGAGTTCAGGACGATGCGGGCGGCCGGGTTGAGGCCGAAGGAGATGTTCGACAGGCCGAGGGTGGTCTGCACGTCCGGGCGGCGGCGCTTGAGCTCGCGGATGGCCTCGA
>NZ_JBSGWY010000098.1:0-3600 GCF_053609145.1 Streptomyces sp. NPDC054961
GTGATGAAGATGTCGGCCGTCTCGACGACGTCGTCGAGGGTGGCGACCTGGTAGCCGTCCATGGCCGCCTGGAGCGCGCAGATCGGGTCGATCTCGGTGATGATCACGCGGGCGCCCTGGCCGCGCAGGGACTCGGCGCAGCCCTTGCCGACGTCGCCGTAGCCGAAGACGACCGCGACCTTGCCGCCGATGAGGACGTCGGTGGCGCGGTTGATGCCGTCGATCAGGGAGTGGCGGCAGCCGTACTTGTTGTCGAACTTCGACTTCGTCACGGCGTCGTTCACGTTGATCGCCGGGAACAGCAGGGTGCCCTCGGACATCATCTCGTAGAGGCGGTGGACACCGGTGGTGGTCTCCTCCGTCACGCCGCGGATCTCGGACGCGAGCTGCGTCCACTTCTGCGGGGACTCGCCCAGGGTGCGGTTGAGGAGCGTGAGGATGTAGCCGTACTCCTCGGAGTCGGCCGTGGACGGGTCCGGGGCCGCGCCGATCTTCTCGAACTCGACGCCCTTGTGGACGAGGAGGGTGGCGTCGCCACCGTCGTCGAGGATCATGTTCGGGCCGCCGGTGGGGGTGTTCGGCCAGGTCAGCGCCTGCTCCGTGCACCACCAGTACTCTTCCAGCGTCTCGCCCTTCCAGGCGAAGACGGGGACGCCCTGCGGGTTCTCCGACGTGCCGTTCGGGCCGACGGCGATGGCGGCGGCCGCGTGGTCCTGGGTGGAGAAGATGTTGCAGGAGGCCCAGCGGACGTCGGCGCCGAGGGCGACGAGGGTCTCGATCAGCACGGCGGTCTGCACGGTCATGTGCAGGGAACCGGTGACGCGGGCGCCGGCCAGGGGCTGGGCGGCCGCGTACTCGGCGCGGATCGACATCAGACCCGGCATCTCGTGCTCGGCGAGGGTGATCTCCTTGCGCCCGAAGGCGGCGAGGGAGAGGTCCGCGACCTTGAAGTCGGTGAATGCGGCAGTCATGTGGATGCTGCTCCTCATGGGTCGAGAGGGTGGGTACGGCTGAGCCGTGCACCGTCCGTGGGGACGTGGCACATGGCGCTCAGTCCGTCGGGGGTCCTCTCTCCCCTCGGCCGGTCACGAGGACCGCCCGACCGCCATCAGCAGCGACGCCTGACACTGATGTCGAATCTACACCGATCGGCCGAGCGGGGCCCAGACGATCTCCGGGCAAGTCGTGGCCGGGGTTCGGGTATTCCGGCGGCGAAGTCGGGGCCTTTCGGACTTATGATGCCGCGCTCGCAGGGTGAAGGATGCCGGTTGGGCCGGGTTTACGGGCGCGGCCCCGCAGGACCGAGCCGTGGCGTGAGGAGATCCAGTGACCGGTCAGTCAGGCCCGCCCGGCGGCGGGAGCGCGGGCGGGCACGAGCCCGTGAAATTGGTCGCCGTCACCGCGTGCCCCACCGGCATCGCGCACACCTACATGGCCGCGGAGAAGCTCCAGCAGGCCGCGGATCGCCTCGGCATCTCGATCAAGGTGGAGACGCAGGGCTCGATCGGGGCCGAGAACGTACTCACTGACAACGATGTCAGGGAGGCCGACGGGGTCATCGTCGCCGCCGACAAGGAGGTCGACCTCGAGCGGTTCGCCGGCAAGCGGGTGCTGTCCACCGGTGTCGCGGACGGCATCCACGCGCCGGAGGAGCTCTTCGCGCGCGTGCGCACCGCGCCGGTGCGGGCCGCGCCGGTGCGGGCCGGGACCTCGGCGGCGCCGGGCAGCGGCGTCGGCGGTGGCGGCGGTGGCGGCGGCGGTGGCGGCGGCCGGCAGCGCAGCCAGGCGTACAAGGCGCTGATGAACGGCGTCTCGCACATGATCCCGTTCGTGGTCGTGGGCGGTCTGCTGCTCGCGGTGTCCCTGTCCCTCGGCGGGCACGCGGACGCCGAGGGCGGGCTGGTCATTCCCGACGGGACGTTCTGGTTCTACGTCAACAAGCTCGGCGTGACCGGCTTCAGCCTGATGCTGCCGGTCTTCTCCGGGTACATCGCCCACGCCCTCGGTGACCGGCCGGCCCTCGTACCCGGCATGATCGGCGGATTCCTGGCCGCCGACGCCGTCGACATCTACGGGGCCGACGCGAACGCCGGTTTCCTGGGCGCCATCGCGACGGGCTTCCTCGCGGGCTACCTGGTCGTGTGGATCAAGAAGATCAGGGTCCCCGGGGCCCTCCAGCCGATCATGCCGGTCATCGTGATCCCGATCCTGTCGACCCTGGCCCTGGGGCTGTTCTACGTCTACGTGATCGGCCGGCCCATCTCCTGGCTCTTCACGACCCTGACCGGCTGGCTGAACGGGATGACCGGCTCCAGCGCCGTCGTGCTGGGCACCCTGATCGGCCTGATGATCGCCTTCGACATGGGCGGTCCGGTCAACAAGACCGCGTTCCTGGTCGCCGTCGGCCTCATCGGCACCAACAACCACGTCATGGGCATGGCCGCCGCGGCCATCCCGGTCATGCCGCTCGGCCAGGGTCTGGCCACGCTGATGCGCCGCACGTCCTACGGCGCCGAGGAGCGGGAGACCGGCCTCGCGGCCCTGTTCATGGGCTTCTTCGGCATCTCCGAGGGCGCGATCCCCTTCGCCGCCGCCAGGCCCGCCCAGGTCATCCCGGCGAACATGCTCGGTGGCGCGGTGGCCGGTGCGATCGCCGGTGTGGCCGGGGTCCAGGGCTCGGTGCCGCACGGCGGTCCGGTCGTCTCGCTGTTCGGCGCGGTCAGCGGCGTCGCGATGTTCTTCGTCGCCATCGCGGCCGGTGCGGTCGTGACGGCGCTGACGACGAACGCGCTGATCGAGTTCAAGCAGCGCCGGGACGGCGTGCCCGGCGGGCCGGCGGTGCCCGCGCCGGAGCCGGCCCTGTCCGGTGTCGGTGCCGGGGCCGGGGCCGGTGTCGGGGCCGGGGCCGGTGCCGGGGCCCCCGCCGGTGCAGGCGTCGTTCCCCGGGTGGGCGCGGAGGCGGGCGTCGCCACCGCGACGGCCGTACGGACGCGGCAGACGGCCGCGGTGCCCGTCACCAGGGCTCCCGTCGCCGGGGTCCGCAGGCCGGAGGTGCTGTCCGGGTACCTGACCGGGCAGACCGTGAAGACGGAGCTGGCCTCGGACTCCAAGGCGGCCGCGATCCGCGAGATGGCCGGGATGCTGGCCCGCACCGGCAACGTCCGCGACGTGGACGAGCTCGTACGGGTCGCCCTCGCCCGGGAGGCGCAGGGCACGACGGGTCTCGGCGAGTCGATCGCGATCCCGCACGCCAAGACCGACGCCGTGATCCGGCCGACGGTGGGGTTCGCCCGGTCCGCCGAGGGCATCGAGTGGGGCGCGCTGGACGGGACGAGGGCCCGGCTGGTGTTCATGATCTCGGTGCCGGAGGCCGCCGCCGACGACGAGCACCTGCGGATCCTGGCGCTGCTGTCGCGCAAGCTGATGGACACCGGCTTCCGGGAGCGGCTGCGGGCCGCCCCCGACGAGGCCGCGATCCTGGACGTACTGCGCGAGATCCGGTAGCCGCGGCCCTCCGGGCGGCCCCCGGGCCCGGGGCCGCGGCGAGCGGCCTGGCCGGGTCCGCCGGACGCGACGGGGCCCCCTGCGAGAGCGCAGGGG
>NZ_JBSGWY010000099.1:0-3332 GCF_053609145.1 Streptomyces sp. NPDC054961
CTCTTCACCAAGCCGGCCGAGTACCCCACCGACGTCTACGTGCTCCCCAAGCACCTCGACGAGAAGGTGGCCCGCCTCCACCTCGACGCCCTCGGCGTCAAGCTCACCACCCTCCGCAAGGAGCAGGCCGACTACATCGGCGTCAAGGTCGAAGGCCCGTACAAGCCCGACCACTACCGCTACTGATCCCCACCCGGCAGTAGCGCCGGCACGTCACGCAGGCCCCCGGCAGAGATGCCGGGGGCCTGCCCCGTACCCGCACCGACCCAAGGACCCCGCCCGATGCCCCGCGGCCGCTACTCGCTCCACGACCCGCACGACCACACCCCCCTCGGCGAGGAGCACTTCCACTGCGCCCCGGGCCCCTCGGGCTGGCGCTACGTCTCCCAGCTCGTCGCCCCCGACGGCGGACACCGCGGCTCCGTGGACCTCGCCCTCGACGAGCTCGGCCGGCCCATCCGCCTCGAGGTCAACGCCTTCAGCTGGCAGGTCCGCGGCGCCGCCATCGACGGGGTCACCTGGGTGCGGACCGACCCCCTCGGAGCCGAAGCCACCGAGGGCAACGTCCGGGCCCCCGGCTTCACCGGCACCTCACCGGCCTTCCTGATCGCCACGGCCCGCCTGCTCCGCCTCGACCCGGGCGCCCCCGCCACGCGCGTCCGCCTCGTCGCCCTGACCGACCCGGTCCTGGCCCCGCGTACGGTCGACCAGGCATGGGCCCTGCTGCGCCGCGAGGAGCACGCCACCGACAACGGCCCGCTCGTCGTCGACGCCTACCAGGTCAGCGCCCTGGACACCGGCGAGGTCCACACGGTCCACATCGCCGGGGACGTGGTCCTCTCGGCCCCCGGCATCGAACTCGAACACCTGGAAACCCCGCCGTCCACCTTCGCGCAGTAGCTCAGGCGGGCGGAGCGAACCCGGTGGCCCGCGGCGTCCGCCCGGCTCCGGGTACGGGCGCGAGCGCCCCGGCCGGCGCCACCGGCGCCACCGGCGCGACGACGGGCGGCGCGGCGGGCGCGACGACGGGCATGGCCGGCATCCCGCCGTAGGGCACGGCACCCGGCGCCGGCTGCTGCGGCTGCGCGTGCGCCACCTGTCGCCCCGCGACGCCGGTACGGGAGAAGGCCCGCGCGGCATCCCGCGACTGCCGCTCGTGCACCACCGCCATCAAGAACGCGGCGGCCGGCACCCCGGCCGGGGCGGGAGCCCCCGTACGCGCCACCAGATCGTCCGCGAGCCGGGCCGCCATCGTGGCGCCCACCTGCGGATCCAGCTGGTTCATCCGGGTCAGGTACTGGCGGATCGCCAGCCACAGGCCGTCCGGCACCGCCGACAGGTCCATCCCGCCGAACCTCCCGGCCAGCCACGGCGGCGGCGGCGGGACCGGCATCACCCGCGCCCCCGGCACCCGCTCCCGGATGACCAGGGTCCCCGCGAAGACGTCGCCGAGGCGCCGCCCCCGCTCCGACACCAGCGACGCGATGCACGCCACCGCCCCGAAGAAGACCAGCAGCTCGATGACCCCGAGGGCGCCCCGCACCAGCGCGTGCCGGAAACGGATCGGCCCGCCGTCATCGCGCACCACGCGCAGCCCGCAGGCGAGCTTGCCCAGCGACCGCCCGTGGCTCAGCGTCTCCACGGCGATCGGCACGCCGACGAGGACGAGCAGGAACGAGGACACGGCCACGGCCGCCTGGGCCGCGTCGTCCAGCGAGGCGGTGGCGAAGGCCAGCCCGAGCGTGATGAGCAGATACCCGGCCATGTACACGGCCAGGTCGAGCAGGATCGCCAGCGCCCGGCTCGGCAGCCTCGCCGGACGGAGCCCCAGGACGACCGCGTCCCCCGTCACCAGATCGTTCACCGATGTACTCACCCTTCACGTGACCTGCCCCGCCCCTTTGCCGCCCAGTCTGCCAAGCTGACGGCGCAAGCAAGAGGAAACCAGGGGCAGGGGAGCGCCAAGCGCATGGATCTCGACGTCTTTGTGGCAGCCCACCAGGCGGAATGGGCTCGTCTGGAACAGCTCCTGGGCCGCGGCCGCAAGCTCACGGGCGCCGAGGCCGACGAACTCGTCGCGCTCTACCAGTGCACCTCCACCCACCTCTCCCTCATCCAGTCCAGCACCCCCGACCCCATGCTCACGGGCCGCCTGACCCAGCTCATCGCCCGCGCCCGCGCCACCGTGACGGGCGCCCGCCGCAGCGGCTGGCGCGACGCGGCCCGCTTCTTCACCGCCGGCTTCCCGGCCGCCGTCTACCTCAGCCGCCGCTGGTGGATCCCCACGACGGTGATCTCGATCGCCGTCGGCGTGCTCATCGGCTGGTGGATAGCCACCCACCCGGAGATCCAGGGCGCCATCGGGGCCCCGGACGACCTCAAGGCGATGACGAAGCCGGGCGGCGAGTACGAGACGTACTACTCCAGCCACCCCGCCGCCTCGTTCGCGGCCCAGGTCTGGACGAACAACGCCCAGGCCGCCGCGATGTGCCTGGTCCTGGGCGCCTTCCTGGGCCTGCCGGTGCTGTACATCCTGTGGCTGAACATGCTGAACCTGGGCGTCGCCATCGGCCTGATGTCCTCGGCCGACCGCCTCGACGTCTTCCTCGGCCTGATCCTCCCGCACGGCCTGCTCGAACTCACGGCCGTCTTCGTCGCCGCCGGTACGGGGCTGCGCCTGGGCTGGACGGTCATCGACCCGGGCCACCGCACCCGCCGCGTGGCCCTCGCCGAACAGGGCCGCGCCGCCCTGGGCATGGCCCTGGGCCTGGCCCTGGTCCTCTTCGTCTCGGGCCTGATCGAGGGCTTCGTCACCCCCTCCGGCCTGCCCACCTGGGCCCGCATCGGCATCGGCGTGGCCGCCGAGGCGGCCTTCCTGCTCTACGTCTACGTCCTGGGCGGCCGGGCGGCCCGCGCCGGCGAGGTGGGCGACGTGGAGCCCGCCGACCAGGCGGCGACGCTCCCTACCGCCGCGTGATGTGCGGACGAGCCGTCTGAGCTGCTAGTCTCCTCGTCGTCCCGCAAAGACTGTTGACACGGTCGGCGCGGGGAGGTAGATTCGAACGGTTGCCTCGAACTGGACAAGTTCGGCAGCGATGGTTTAAAGTCTCTCTAGCCCCCAGGAATTGAATTCCAAGAGGGCACAGTCGACTCTCCATTCAGAGATCCGAAGCCGGGAAATCCGGTGGAAAACTTCTGATAGAGTCGGAATCGCCGGAAAGGGAAACGCGAAAGCGAGAACCTGGAAAGCAAAACCCGCTGACTGGGAATCGGACACGAAAGAGTCTGATAGAGTCGGAAACACAAGAACGAAGGAAGCGCCCGGAGGAAAG
>NZ_JBSGWY010000100.1:0-2838 GCF_053609145.1 Streptomyces sp. NPDC054961
CGGTCAGGCCCCCACCCTCCGGATAACGCATACCACCGGCATACCGCAGGGATCATGAACCGTCACCACCCGACGACAACCCGAAATCCTCAGTACTTGGTCCGCGACGTCGACGAGCTCGCCGCTCACACCATCGCCGTACTGGTCAGCCCCGCCGACGCCCTTGGGGTGGTCAGCCAGGATTTGACGACTTCGGCTGGCAGCCGCACCCACCGAGAGAACATGCTGCTCACCCCGGAGGGCACCATCGCGGTCATCGACTTCGACGACTACGGCCCCGGCGCCTATACCCTGGACATCGCCACCGTCCTGTCCTCGATCCACCGCCTGTGCCGCGACGAACCCGAGGTCTACGCCGACTTCGCCAGCCGCTTCCTGGCCGCGTACGAGAAGTTCCGCCCACTGCCCGCATCCATGGACCGCTTCGAAAGCTTCCTGCTCCTCCGCGACGCCTTCATCGTCCACTTCGTCACCAGCTCGACCAACAGCGAAGTCGCCACCTGGGGCCCCCGGCGCGTTGCTGGCCTGATCACGCAGATGCGCGCCCACCTCGACGGACAGCCCTACCCGGGCACGATCGCCACCTGAACGCCGTAAGGGCCAGACGATGATGGCTGCGCCCAGCGCGGTCGGCCCGGACCGGAGTCAAGCCGTCGACGTCGCCACGCGATCGGTAAAAAGAGGAGTGGCACGGTGTAGACGCGGTGCCCCCTCCTCTTCGTGCGGGCTCAGATGAGGCGGGCAGGACGGCGGCCGTGTCCTGGTAGCTGTGAGTCCAGGGGCCGTTTCCAATGGAAACGGCCCTTGCCTCTTCCGCAGAGTAACTTTACGCACGGGTAATTCCGGTGGGGTGTGGCCAGTAGCTGTCCCGGACCAGGGTCCCGCGTGGGACAAAGCAGCCCGCCACCGGCGACATGGACACGAGATGGTCCCGGACCCGATGGGTCCTGGACCATCTCGTGTCCGCGTTCTGCCGCGCCGTATCCGAGGCGGAGTCAATGGCCGCAGGTCGGCTCCGGTTTGGACGGCATGGGGGCGGGCTTGGCGCTGTGCATGCGTTCGTCGGTCCAGTACGAGGCGACGGCCGACGGGTCGTCGGTGACGGGCCGGCTCGTTGCCTGGTCGGCCGCCGCGGGGGGTGAGGAGGGAGGGCAGTCGCCCGCCGTGCTGGTAGCCCGCCCGCAGCCGACGGCCAGCAGGAGGATGGTGAGGAGCAGGGCGGTCCGCTTGGTCGGCATGCGGTTTAACTCCCGGCATCCGAGGGGGTCAGGAATAGACGTCGTCCTGTACAAGACTGTAGAGGTTGCTCACAGCCGAGGTGAAGGGCGAGCTGTAGAGAGTGCTGCCGGAGGTCGACTCGTTGATGCCCACGGCGTAGCCGAGCCCGGTGGCGTTGTCGTAGTTCTGGAGCCAGGGACCGCCGCTGCTGCCGCCGTTCAGCGGGCAGGGCATGCCGAGCGTGTTGTCGCTGGTGTCCAGGGTGGCACTGCCCAGGCAGTAGTACTGCCACTGGCCGTCGTACGGAGCCTCCGCGGGGTAGCCAAGGGCGGTCACTCCCAGGACTGCCTGGGGGATGGAGCCCCATGTGCGCAGGCCCTCACCGCCTACCGTGTGGCCCAGGGTGTCGGCGTTGTTCCACACGTTCACGAAGGCGACGTCGTACTCGCGGTAGTGATTCTGCGTCCAGCCGTTGAAGGTGGTCATGTTGGCCGCGTACCACGTGCCGTAGGGGCGTGCGCCGTGGTCGTAGTAGGGAACGAAGATCCAGTTGGTCATCCAGGCGCCGTCGTAGACGCAGTGCCCGGCGGTGAGGACCACGTTCTGGGCGGCACTGTTCACCGAGGAGCCCGAACAGACGTAGTCGTTGCCGTTTGTGGGATTATGATAGAAGACCTTGCCCACCAAGGTCGACGCGTTCACGGTGGCCGCGAGCGTAGGGCCGGTCGCCGTGTCGCCGGCCTGGGTCGCTGGCACGGGCTGCTGCACGGCCTTGGGCCCGGCCGGGGTGACCGATAACGGGGTCCGACGGGGGGCCGCTGACGGCTGGTCCTTGGCAGGCGCGGATATGTGCCGGGCATTATCAGCCGGGATCGCAGCCTCCATGCGGGCGGGGGTCCACACATCCGCGGTAAGCGTTTTAGGGGCCGCACTGGCGTTGGACACCGGGTTCCACGGGGCGGCGGGTGCGGCTTCCGCTGTCGAGATACCGGCGAAGGCGAGGAGTGCGGAGCCGAGGACTGCTGCCGCCTTGGATCTGAACCTTGGCATGGACGTTAACTCCACAGTGTTTAGGGTCAGTTGCGATCGCAACGCTGTCACGATTGAAGAGAATGCGGTCAAGCTTGACTGAAAGACTGCGCATGTTTGACCGGAATGACCGAGCAGCCCGGAACCGGCCCGGCCCGGCCAGGCAGTGCGACATGAGGTTCCGCCGCTATGCGGGAGGTGCTGACTACTGAGGTTTTCAGGGTGGGGTCGGTGGTGTGAGGGTCAGGCGGGTGGCGGTGAGGCAGCCGTCGATGAGGCGGGGCTGGAGTTGGATTTTGCGTAACTCGCGGCGGAGTATGCGGTCGAGGTCGTCGGGTGCGTCGAAGGCGGTGTTGGCCATCGCTCTGCGCACCAGTGACCAGACGGCTTCGACGGGGTTCAGGTCGGGTGCATACGCGGGGAGTCGGACGGTGGTGAGCCAGTCGTGTTCGGCTTCATACCGCTTCAGCCCGGCGGCCAGATGGGTGTTGAGATGGTCCCAGACCACCACGATGGGGCCGCCGAGCTGGATATGGGCCCTCACCAGCAGGTCGCGGTAGTCCTGCCAGGAGAAGCTCTTTCGGGCGCCCT
>NZ_JBSGWY010000101.1:0-2539 GCF_053609145.1 Streptomyces sp. NPDC054961
CCCGGTCCTCACCCAGCACCACCGCACGGTCCTCGAACACCGCACGCGAGGACACCAACGACACACCCACATCAACCGGCGACAGGCCCTCGTCCGCCCCGACAGCCGTCAGCAGCCGCGCCGCCTGACCCGCCACCGCCTCCACACCACGACCCGACACCACCCACGGCACCACACCCGGAGCGGAGGAACCGTCCGAGGCAGGGGTTTCCACAGGGGCGGGGCCTTGCTCGATGATCACGTGGGCGTTGGTTCCGCTGATGCCGAAGGAAGAGACGGCACCACGGCGCGGGCGACCGGGTTCCTGCCACTCGCGGCCCTGGGTGAGCAGCTCGACGGCGCCGGTGTCCCACTCGACGTACGGGGATGACTCGTCTGCGTGGAGGGTGCGGGGCATGACGCCGTGGCGCATGGCCATGACCATCTTGATCACGCCCGCGACACCGGCGGCGGCCTGGGTGTGGCCGATGTTGGACTTGATCGAGCCCAGCCACAAAGGCCGGTCGGTGGGCCGGTCCTGGCCGTAGGTGGCGAGGAGGGCCTGTGCCTCGATGGGGTCGCCGAGGCGAGTCCCGGTACCGTGCGCCTCGACCACGTCCACGTCGGCTGTGGTCAGATGAGCGTTCGTCAGTGCCTGCCGGATGACGCGCTCCTGCGACGGACCGTTGGGTGCGGTGAGGCCGTTGGAGGCGCCGTCCTGGTTCACAGCCGAGCCACGCACCACGGCCAGCACCGGGTGGCCGAGCCGCTGCGCGTCCGAGAGGCGCTCGACGAGCAGCACGCCGACGCCCTCGCCCCAGCCGGTGCCGTCGGCGTCGGCGCCGAAGGCCTTGCAACGGCCATCCGTCGACAGACCGCGCTGTCGGCTGAACTCGACAAACGTGGTCGGCGTCGACATCACGGTCACACCGCCGACGACGGCAAGATTGCACTCGCCCTGGCGCAGCGACTGCGCCGCCAGGTGCAGGGCGACCAGCGAGGACGAGCACGCCGTGTCCACCGTCACCGCCGGGCCCTCAAGCCCGAAGGTGTACGCGAGCCGGCCGGAGATGACGCTGGACGCGTTGCCCGTCAGGAGAAAGCCCTCGAAGTGCTCGGGGGCCTTCGGCAGGCGGGAGCTGTAGTCGTTGTACATCACACCCGCGAAGACGCCGCCGCGGCTGCCGCGCACGGTGGCGGGGTCGATGCCGGCCCGCTCGAACGCCTCCCACGCCGTCTCCAGCAGCAGGCGCTGCTGGGGGTCGCTGGCCGTGGCCTCGCGGGGGCTGATCCCGAAGAACTCGGCGTCGAACAGGTCGGCTCCGTGCAGGAACCCGCCATGACGGGTGTACGAGGTGCCGATCTGCTGTGGGTCCGGGTTGTAGAGGGCGTCCGTGTCCCAGCCACGGTTGGTCGGGAACTCGGAGATCGCGTCGACGCCGTTGACGACGAGCTGCCAGAGGTCCTCGGGGGAGGACACGTCACCGGGGTACCGGCAGGCCATACCGACGATGGCGAGTGGCTCGTCGGCTGCGCCGGAGCCTGCGGCGACCTCAACGGCCGCGGACTCCCGCACACCGGAGACCTCGGCCAGCAGGTATGCCGCCACCGCATCCGGCGTCGGGTAGTCGAAGGCGATGGTCGTGGGGAGGCGCAGGCCGGTCATGGCCTTGAGCCGGTTGCGGAACTCCACGCCCGTCAGGGAGTCGAAGCCGAGCTCCTTGAACGCGCGGGCCGTGTCGATGTCCGCGGTCTGCGCGTAGCCGAGCACGGTAGCAGCCGTCGAGCGAACCAGCTCTGAAAGCCGGCGGAAGCGTTCGGCCTCGCCGAGGCCCGCCATCTCCAGCTCCCAGGACGAGCCGGAACCGGCCGCCGAACGCTGGGACTGGGCGACGGCCCGCTTGGGGCGGGTGCCGACCAGGTTGCTGTAGAGCTCGGGGAGCAGCCCGCCAGCCTGGAGGTCCTCCAGCGCGGCGACGTTGACCCGGGCCGGCACCAGGGTCGCCCGGCCGCTGGCGAACGCCGCGTCGAATAGCTCCAGGCCCTGCTGCGACGTCAGCGCCGGAAGGCCGTTGCGGTCCCAGCGCGCCAGATCGGCTTCGCTGAGGCTGCCCGCCATGCCGCCGCTTTCGCCGCCCCAGAGTCCCCAGGCGAGGGAGGTGGCGGGGAGGTTGTGGGCGTGGCGGTGGTGGGCCAGGGCGTCGAGATACGTGTTCGCGGCGGCGTAGTTGGCCTGGCCGGCGTTGCCGATGATGCCGGCGATGGAGGAGAACAGGACGAAGGCGGTCAGGTCGAGGTGTTTGGTGAGGTCGTGGAGGTTCCACGCGGCATCCACCTTGGGCCGCAGCACCTCCGCCAGAGCCTCCGGCGTCAGACCCTCCACAAGCGTGTCGGCGAGGACGCCGGCGGTGTGGACCACGGCGGTGAGGGGGTGCTCTGCGGGAATGGCGGCGAGAAGCTCGGCGGTCGCGTCCCGGTCGGCCAGATCACACGCAGCGAAAGTGATCTGTGCGCCGAGGGCGGTGAGTTCGTCGGCGAGTTCGGTGGCTCCGGGGGCGTC
>NZ_JBSGWY010000102.1:0-2469 GCF_053609145.1 Streptomyces sp. NPDC054961
CCTCGGCGGCGTGCTGGCTGCCCTCGGGGCCGCCGGAGCCACGGTGGTGGCCCTGCACCAGCTCATGGCGTAGAACCGATGCGGGTGGAGGCGCCTGGCGAGCACCTCCACCCGAGCCGTATCCGGAACGCGCAGGGCGACCTGACAGGCGTAGGCCGTGTTTTAGATCAGGGTTCCGGTTCACGTCTCACGCCGTGATGACCATCGCGTGGGGATCTTTCTGATGAGCAGTGGTCGGTTGTGGAGTCGTTGCTGCCTGAAGTGACCCCTCAGGTCCCGACACTTCCGTTTATGCCGCGAGGTCCAGCCGTTGATGGCGGCAGACCCTCGCCTGGTACGGGGTGATGTAGCCGGTTGTTGAGTGAATCCGCTCCCGACCCGCGATCCGAGTGAAGGATCGCGTTGCCCGCCGTATGCCCGCCCGCATGAGCCATCTGGATGGCGTCCGAGACCGGCTCGGGTGCGCATGTGGTCGGCCATCGACCAGCCCACGGCCTCCCGCGTGCACAGATCGATCACCCGCCAGGTAAAGCCATCTTCTTCATCGGCCTTCCCCTGCCGTGCCTCCTGGTTTTGGTGCCACGTGTAGTAGCCGGAGCGATCCCGGCCGAGGACGTCGCACATCCGCTTCACCCTGTGGGCGAAGCGGATCACCGTGTCGTCTCCCGTGCGAAATGGGCGGCGGCCTTCCGAAGGATCTCGTTGTCCTCCTCCAGCCGGGCGTTCTCCCGCCGCAAGCGCTTGAGCTCTTCCTTCTCGTCAAGGTTCATGTCGGCGTCACCCCCGCCGTCCGCCGCCTGGACGTGGTCCCGGTTCTCGCGGACCCATTTGCGCAGGGTCTCCAGGCGGATACCCAGGCCGTGGGCGATGTCGGTGAGGGAACGGTCCGGTGAGGACCGCACCAGGTCCACCGCGTCCCACTTGAACTTTTCGGGGTAATTCTTCCGCTTTGCCACCTTGGATCACTTCCCCTGGATGACGAAACATCCAGCATCCAGGTGTCGGAATTTCGGGGGTCACTTCACTCTCGACAACGCCACGTGGCAGGCTCTGGAAGGCCGTCTCGCCCACAGAAGAGCCCTGCACACGCAGAATCCGCACGTGACTGGTCACCCGGCTCACCAGAGTTACCGCCGACCCGGCTGGCGCGGCCCACATCCGTGACAGCCTCGACCCGGTCGGCCTCCTCCCGCGCGTCCTGCGCTCCACACGGCTGCTCACCCTCGCCGACGAACTCGACGTCAAACAGCTCACCGTGGTGCTGGGCATGTCCTACGGTGGAACCGCCCACTACCGGTAGCACCCTGAGCAGCGGTCAGACCTGGTGGCTTCCTCGCCGACATCGTTCGAAGCGTCGGTCTCGCTGGTCGGTGAAACTGAGCAGGCGTCACGCCCCTGAGCTGGGGTTGTGCAGGAGCACCAGTCGGCGACACGTGTTGTCGCCGCCGGTCAGTGGAACTGGTACGGGATGATCTTTCCAGAGTTTAGCTCTGGAGAAGATTGAATCACTTTGGTCGGAGGCCTGTTTCGACGAGGTCTCCTCAAGGGGTTCGTGACCATGTTTTCATCTTTTCCGGGTCGGCCCGCGGAGTGGGCTTTGGTTCTGGAGGCGGAGCCGGAAGTGCCTCAGATTGGGGGCGGAGCGGACCCACCTAACGGGCCGCAGGCCCCCGGACCCTGTTGGCGCGCGGCGGGGCGGGCCGGATTCGAACCGGCGTCAGACCCCCTTGAAGGGGGGCGCGTCTACCTCTGCGCTACCTGCCCCCGCCGCGGCCTGAACAGGCTACGGCACCCTCCGTCGGCCCCTGTTGCCGGCTGCCCGCGGAGCGGGCTGGTCCTGCAGACGAAGCTGCCCACGGCTCTTCTTTCGGATCATGGCTGGACAGCGTCACCACTCTGCCCGCGCCCAGGCCAGTTGCGCGTCGCTCAGTGGGGGGTCGAATCCTTCTGGGAACATCAGCATGAGTGGTTGCGGCCACGCGCTCTCGGGCCCGTGGTCTTGACAGTCCAGGGCTATGAGGTGCGGCCCTTCCTCACAGGCCTCGTGCCTGTAGAAGCAGTCATGGGTCTGGCAGAAGTATCCGAACATTGAGCAGCTGTCCTCATCGCTCGGTTCGTAGAAATCGGGATCACGGACGATCTGGGTCACGTGATCCTGCCGATTGAACCGGGGGATGGGCCGGGGGTCATGCCACAGCAGTCGGGGAGGGAGCATGCGCTCATCCTGCATAGGGGCGGGCCCTTTCGTACCGGCTTTGTTGCAAGCTGCCCGCAGCGAAGCGGAATCCCGAACTCGGGCCGAAGCGAAGCGCCGGCCCCCAGCCGAAGGCCGGCCCTAGCCCCGGCGAAGCCGGGGCCGCTGAGCGGAGCGAAGCGGTTCACTGCTCCGGAGCGAAGCGGAGGAGCAGGCGCCGAAGACCCCGCCGCCCAGCGCCGCGAGGACGTTATCTCCGATCCCCGCTCCGCCAG
>NZ_JBSGWY010000103.1:0-2203 GCF_053609145.1 Streptomyces sp. NPDC054961
CTCCTACGGAGTCTTCTCCACTCCGCAGAGGACTCCATAGGAGGGGTCAACTGATCCCGCTACGCGCACTTGCGGATGGTCACCCGGCCGCCGTTCTTGGTCATCTCACTGGAGTGCGGCGCGAGACAGAGCCCCGTCCACTGGTTGGCGAAGGTGTAGGTACCGCTGATCTTGGTCGGGTTGACCGACCAGAGCTGGTTGCCCGAGTCCCAGCGGGTCTCGCAGCCCCACCACATGAGCTGGGTGTTCTGGCCGGGCGGGGTGCCGTTGTTGTAGGGGACTGTGAGGCAGTAGCCGTTGTTGTTGCGGATGGTGAAATAGCCGTTGCTCGCCTTGACGGCGTTCCATTTCTGCGCGGCCCCGCCGTCGCAGGTACGCTGCACCACGAGCCCGCCGTTGGGGACGGTGGGGCCGATGGCCAGGCACTTGCCGCTCAGCAGGTTCTTGTAGGGAGCCTTGCCACCGGCCGACCACATGTCGTAGGTCTTGGTGGTCGGCGGGTCCTGCCCGCAGATGTCCCTCAGCTCCGTGTCGGTCATCTTGCGGCTCTGATACAACCAGGCGAAGGACCGGCTGGTGTCCGGCACCCGGACGACCGCGTTCTTGACGAGCTCGTTCTTGTTGCCGTCGTAGCGGGCATCGATGTCGACGACCGCCTCGATCAGCGGCTCCTTGACCTCGATCCAGCCGACGCTGCCCAGGGGGACCGTGGCGGTGTGCGTGTGGGTGTCGCTGGTGCTCCAGGTCCAGCTCCAACCGAGCTTGGGCCCGACGGAGGCCTCCCAGTCACCGAACTTCTTCTTCCCGCCGATGTCGAGGCCGAAGGAGAAGCTGGTGGAGGAGCTCTTGGTTCCGGCGACGCTCACGCTGCCGCTACTGGTGCAGCCGTAGGCGATGGGGCTCTTCCCACTGCCGAGCTTGTCGGGCATGGTGGCCTCGCCCCATACTTGCTTGCTGCTTTTGAAGGTGAGGTAGCACTCGGGGTCCCAGTAGATGATGTCCCCGGCCTGCGTGGGCCTCGGGTCGGCGCAGTCCTCGGCTACCTGCGCGGGCGACTTGGCCGCTACCTGCGCGGGCGACTTGGCCGCCGCGAACGCCGTCGGGGTCAGCGGGAAGTAGCTCATTATCAAGGCGAGCAACACGATCGTCTTCTTCACGTTCTTCACGAGGCGTGAGCTTAGGGATCATGAATGGCCGCTGAGGGAACGCCGTATGTATCTCAGGGGCATTGCATGGTTGCGGTCTGTCCGGATTGATCACGTGAGGCCGAGGATTCGCAGGGGTCGGGTGTGGTCGCGGCCGGTGTGGCGGAGGGCAGCGGCGATGTTGGTGTGGCCGTTCTGGCGGAAGATGCCGATGGCGAGGTTGCGCAGGCCGGCCATGGTGCGGGGCAGGTGGCCGGTGCGGACTTTGGAGTCGTCCTCGCGGAAGGTCCGGTCTCGGACGTGGTGCAGGAGGTTCTCGATGCCCCAGTGGCCCCTGATCCAGGTGGCGAGCTGGACGGCGGTGGCGTCGTAGGTGTCCAGGCTAGTGATCAGGTAGACCCGTTCGATGGTGAGCTTCCCGGTCGAGCGGTCGCGGCGCCATCGGACGATCTGGATCGCCTGGCGGGCGCCGGGATAGTCGAGGTGGTGGAAGGCGGCGGTCTTGAGTCGGCGGATCTCGTCGCGGTGGTGGGCCCGGTCGCGGGTGCGGTGGTCCAGCGGGATGTCCGCCCAGGGAAGCGTTTTGACCTGGGCATACAGCCCGGGGTGGTTCTTTTTCACGATGGCCAGGTAGTGGGCGCCGCGCTCGCGGAGGTACGTGCCGTGGGCGTGCTGGGTGTGCAGGGCATCGCCGGTGATCACGGTGTCGCTCAGGTCGATGCTGTCCAGCAGCGGGGCGAAGGCGGGGATCTCGTTGCTTCTGGAGGCGACCTGCCGCTGGGCCAGGACCACGCCGTGGTGGTCCATTGCGGCCAGCAGTTGGATCGCGGTGCTCGTGACGGTGCGCGAGCCGCGGACCGTCTTGCCGTCGACCGCGATCGCCCGCGGCACCGGCTTCGCCGATCGCTCGGACTCGCTCGGGTGTACTCCTCTGGCCTGTAGGAATGCTCCGATGGCAGCGTCCAGAGCGTCGCCGTCCAGCCGCTGGAGCAGGCGCCGGACGGTCGCCGGGTGAGGGACGGGATGGACACCGGTGAGCGGCTCGGCCGGGAAGTCGA
>NZ_JBSGWY010000104.1:0-1478 GCF_053609145.1 Streptomyces sp. NPDC054961
GCTCCCACCCCCCGATCGTGCGTGGTCTGGGGGGATCGGTTTTGTTAAACCCCCCCCGCGGCCGGGGTGCCTCCGGCACCTGGCTCCTCCGCTTCGCTCCGGAGCAACGAACCGCCTCGCTGCGCTCGGCGGAGCTCGGCTTCGCTGAGCGAGGGCCGGCTCTTTGGGCCGGGGGCCGGCGCTTCGCTCCGGGCTCTCAGCGCTGCGCGCTGAGAAGAGGACCGCCTCGCTGCGCTCGGCGAGGGCCGGCCCTTCGAGTCGGGGTCCTGCGCTTCGCTGCGGACTGCTCCGGGTCCGCTGAGCTCCCCCTGAGCTGACCCCGTTTCACGGGGTCCGGGCCTGCGGCCCGTTGAGGTGTCCGCTTCGCTCCCACCTCAGCCCTTCCGGCTTCGCCTCCAGGACCAGCCCGCTGCGCGGGCGCCAGCAGCGGGGCGCCGCGGTCGGTGAGTGTCAGAGGTGGTTGGTCTCGTGATAGAGGCGCCAATGCCACCAGCCTCCTCTACGGTGCGGCTGGCGGTAAGCGAGCGGGTCGGGGAGGGTCCTGCGCCGCAGTTCGTCATCCATTTCTGCCAGCAGCGCTTCCAGATCGCGGCGGGCACGTGTGGGGAGCCTGTGCACGACCACTTCGAGGAGGTCCCGGGCCACCGCAACATTCTCCCGGAGTTCCTGGTCCCGACTACCGCTGATCGACAGGAGCAGGTACAGGTACTTGCCCGGGCGGGCGAGGAAGGCCCGATAGGCATCGATGGCTTCCAAAGCCGCCCCCGGCCACCATCCTTCACCGAACGGGCGCCGGTACTCCTCCCGGCGGATCGCCGAGACAATCCGCCGGGAGGGACGCCAACGCTTAGGCAATCCAACGCCCCAAGAACCGGTACCCGCGTACACCTGCCGCGGCACCCCCTGCGCACGCAGCACACTCGGCCGCTTACGTGGCATAAGCCTTTCGAAATCCAGTCATAAGACTTGATCATGACACCGACATGGCGGAGCGTCCAGTCAATCCCGAATTGATCCCGCCACTCCAGAAGGCGCATGCTTCAAAGTAGAACCGGGATTTAATCTGGAACGAACCTCTTGCCGTGCAGACGGAAGACGCCCTCACGTGCGTCGAAGCTCAATGACCCCAGGTCAGAAGCATGACGACTGCTCAGTTTCACTGACCGGCAACACCAAGCGGCGGAACGGGAAGGTGTCGCCTGCCCGGACGAGCCCATGTCGAACTTCTGCCCGATGGGTCAGGACATCGGACGCGAGTGTGGATCGTCAATCAGAAAGAGCGACGCTCCACCACGCCACCGTCGCGGTCCGCGCGTTCGAGCACGGCCCACACCCTGTGTCCACACTCCGGGGGTCACCTCAAAGATCCCCACGCCCCACGCCATGGTCATCACGGCGTGAGACGTGAACCGGAACCCTGATCTAAAACACGGCCTACGCCTGTCAGGTCGCCCTGCGCGTTCCGGATACGGCTCGGG
>NZ_JBSGWY010000105.1:0-1464 GCF_053609145.1 Streptomyces sp. NPDC054961
AGGTCGTGGAGGTTCCACGCGGCATCCACCTTGGGCCGCAGCACCTCCGCCAGAGCCTCCGGCGTCAGACCCTCCACAAGCGTGTCGGCGAGGACACCGGCGGTGTGGACCACAGCGGTGAGGGGGTGCTCTGCGGGAATGGCGGCGAGAAGCTCGGCCGTCGCGTCCCGGTCAGCCAGATCACACGCAGCGAAAGTGACCTGTGCGCCGAGGGCGGTGAGTTCGTCGGCGAGTTCGGTGGCTCCGGGGGCGTCGGCTCCGCGTCGGCTGACCAGCAGCAGGTGCTTGGCGTGGTGCTCGGTTACGAGATGGCGGGCGAAAAGACCACCCAGAGTCCCCGTCGCGCCCGTGACCAGCACCGTCCCGTCCGGGTCGAGATCGGCCGGCACGGTGAGGACGACCTTGCCGACGTGGCGGGCCTGGCCGAGGAAGCGGAAGGCCTCCGGCGAACGGCGTACGTCCCACTCGGTGACGGGAAGCGGGCGCAGCGCACCGCTCTCGAAGAGCGTCACCAGCTCTCGCAGCATCTGCTGAATGCGCTCGTTCCCGGCCTCCATCAGGTCGAAGGCCTGGTAGGCGACGCCGGTGTGCTCGGCGGCGACGACCTCCGGATCCCGGATGTCGGTCTTGCCCATTTCCAGGAAGCGGCCGCCCCGCGGCAGCAGCCGCAGCGACGCGTCGACGAACTCCCGTGCCAGGGAGTCCAGGACGATGTCGACGCCACGACCGTCGGTCGCCGCGAGGATGCGCTGCTCGAACTCCAGCGTGCGGGAGTCCGCCAGACGGTCGTCGTCGAAGCCCAGGGTCCGCAGCGTGTGCCACTTGCCGAGGCTCGCCGTGCCGAAGACCTCGACCCCGAGGTGACGCGCCAACTGTACGGCGGCCATGCCGACGCCACCGGCGGCGGCATGTACGAGCAGGGTCTCCCCCGCCTCGGCCGCGGCCAGGTCGCGCAGCGCGTAGTACGCCGTCAGGAACACGATCGGGGTCGCCGCCGCCTGGGCGTACGACCAGCCCTCGGGGATCGGCGTCACCAGCAGGCGGTCCGTCACCGAGACCGGTCCCACGCCACCCGAGAGCAGGCCCATGACCCGGTCACCCGGCTTCAGATCGGTCACGTCGGGCGCCACCTCCAGCACGATGCCGGCGCCCTCACTACCGATCCGTGCCTCGCCCGGGTACATCCCCAATGCGATCAGCACATCACGGAAGTTGAGGCCCGCCGCACGAACGGACAGCCGGATCTGCCCGGCTGCCAGCGGCTCGGTGGCCTCCGGATTCGCGACGAGGGCCAAGCCGTCCAGCGTCCCCGCGCTCTCGACATCGATGCGCCACGCCGCCGTTTCCTGCGGCGGCGTCAGGAAGGTGCGGTCATTGGTGGTGGGGGTGAGGTGGGGGGTGTGGGGGGTGTGGTTGCGGTGGGCGGTCTGGGGGTGGGTGGTGTTCAGAGTGGTGACGGTGGTG
>NZ_JBSGWY010000106.1:0-453 GCF_053609145.1 Streptomyces sp. NPDC054961
CCTGCGCGGCCGGGCTTGCCGGGCTTGCCGGGCTCACCGGGCCGTCCGCCCTTGCCGCCTTCGCCGCCCTTTCCGCCTTCGCCGCCTTCGCCGCCCGCCCTGCAGTGGCTGGAGTCGCCGGCCGTGGCCGGGGAAACGGAGCCGGGGGTGTGGGACGGGGAAGCCTGTGCGGCGCACGCGGTACCGGAGACGAAAGCCAGGGAAACCGCGGCCAGGAGGAGCGGGCGCTGCCAGGAGCTGGTGAACATGGGACTTCTCCAATTTCCGTGATCATGGGTGGTGACCGGTGCACGTGGCCTGACAGGGCCGGGGGTGAGGTGGTGCGGGGTGGTGCGGGGTGGGGGGGGGGCGGGGGGGGGCCCCCCCGCGGGCCCCCCCCCCCCACCCCCGAGAAGATACTCCGGGCCCCGGCGCCCGCCCCCCCCACCGCGCCCCCGTCCCCACCCCACCCCC
>NZ_JBSGWY010000106.1:463-1382 GCF_053609145.1 Streptomyces sp. NPDC054961
CTCTCCGTCGGGGGGGCCCCCCCCCCGGGGCGCCGGGGGGCGGGGGGGGGGGGGGGGGGGGGGGGGGGGGGGGGGGGGGGGGGGGGGGGGGGCCCCCACCCGGTGGACGCGGGCCTTTCAGCGCCTAGAAGATGCGGGCGCCGCCGGCGCCGCCGCCGCCGCCCAGGCCGCCGAGGAGGCCACCGAAGCCGCCCTTGCCGCCCTTGCCGCCGTTGCCGCCCTGGAAGACACCGAAGCCTCCCTTTCCGCCCTTGCCGCCGTTTCCGCCGATCAGGGTGCCGTCACCGCCGCTGCCGCCGTTGCCGGCGCCGCCGCCGAACAGGCCGCTGCCGCCGTCGCCGCCCTTGCCGCCGTTGCCGCCGATGACGCCTTCACCGCCGCCACCGCCCCCGCCGCCACCGCCGCCGGCCAGGACGCCGTCGCCGCCCTTGCCACCATTGCCACCGGCGCCGCCGACGCCCAGGACACTGCCCCCACCGGAGCCGCCGGAGCCGCCACCGCCACCGATGAGGCCGCCGCCGCCCGCACCGCCGTCCCCACCGGCACCGCCGGCGCTCGGGAAAGCCGAAGCCACGTGAGCGGGCATCGGAGCCGCCGACGCCATCGAAGCCGGAAGGACGACCCCCGCCGAGATCACCGCGGCCGAAGCGAACAGAGTCGCGAACCGGACACCACGACGGTTGGAACGGACCACGTTGCTGCTGCGCGTCTTACGGTTCATGACCTTCTCCTAAGAATCGAGAACGAGATGCCCCGGGGAATCGAGGCGATGCGGTGATTCCGGCGAGGAGAAGGAAATCCCCCAGAAGAGGTCTTCCGTCCCTACCGTGGTGCCTCGTTTCCTGTTCGGTGAGGCCCGCATCACCAGTAAGCCCCGGGGCCCCCACCCCGGTCACGTTCCGGAAACTCGGGACTTGAC
>NZ_JBSGWY010000107.1:0-1381 GCF_053609145.1 Streptomyces sp. NPDC054961
ACTCCACCGCCATGCCCACCCACTGCGAACCCTGCCCCGGGAACACGAACACCGTCCGCCCACCCCCAACAGCCCGACCACGCACCACACCAGCAACATCAACACCACCAGCAAGAGCACCCAGCCCGGCCAACAACCCCTCCCGGTCCCCACCCAGCACCACCGCACGGTCCTCGAACACCGCACGCGAAGACACCAACGACACACCCACATCGCGGGGAGAAAGCTCCTCGTCCGCCCCGACAGCCGTCAGCAGCCGCGCAGCCTGACCCGCCACCGCCTCCACACCACGACCCGACACCACCCACGGCACCACACCCGACACCCCAAGGGTCCCGGTGTCGTCCGCGTCCGTCCGGTCGTCCTCCACCGCAAGCGGCTGCTCGATGATCACGTGCGCGTTCGTGCCGCTCAGCCCGAAGGAGGAGACGGCGCCACGGCGCGGACGACCCGCGGCCTGCCACGCGCGAGCCTGACTGAGCAGCTCGACGGCGCCGGTCTCCCACTCGACGTGGGGGGATGGCTCATCGGCATGCAGGGTCTTCGGCAGCACGCCGTGGCGCATCGCCATGACCATCTTGATGACGCCCGCGACACCGGCGGCGGCCTGGGTGTGGCCGATGTTGGACTTGATCGAGCCCAGCCAGAGCGGCTGGTCGGTGGGCCGGTCCTGGCCGTAGGTGGCGAGGAGGGCCTGTGCCTCGATGGGGTCGCCGAGGCGAGTCCCGGTACCGTGCGCCTCGACCACGTCCACGTCGGCGGTCGTCAGACGGGCGCTCGCCAACGCCTGCCGGATGACGCGCTCCTGCGACGGACCGTTCGGCGCGGTCAGACCGTTCGACGCACCATCCTGGTTCACCGCCGAACCACGCACCACGGCCAGCACCGGATGCCCCAGCCGCTGCGCATCCGAAAGCCGTTCAAGCAGGATCAGGCCCACGCCCTCGCCCCACGCGGTTCCGTCGGCCTCGGCGGAGAAGGGCTTGCAGCGGCCGTCGGGCGCCAGGCCGCGCTGGTGGCTGAACTCCACAAAGGTGGTCGGCGTCGACATCACCGCGACACCGCCGGCCAGCGCCAGGCTGCACTCGCCCTGCCGCAGCGATTGCGCCGCCAGGTGCAGGGCGACCAGGGAGGAGGAGCACGCCGTGTCCACCGAGACGGCCGGGCCCTCGAGCCCGAGCGTGTAGGCCACGCGGCCGGAGGCGACACTCCCGGCGGTGCCCGTTGCGAAGAACCCGTCGAAGCTCTCGGAGGCCTGCTGCATGCGCGAGCCGTAGTCGTTGTACATCACGCCGGCGAAGACGCCGGTGTCCGAACCCCGCAGGCTCGCCGGGTCGATCCCCGCCCGCTCGAAAGCCTCCCACGCCGTCTCCAGCAGCAG
>NZ_JBSGWY010000108.1:0-1375 GCF_053609145.1 Streptomyces sp. NPDC054961
GGGACTGTAAAACGTTCGGTGTAACTCCCGATCATGGAAGATGCATCGATGACCAGCAACAACGTGACCGAGACCGTCGAGTCGTCTGCGACGGTGGCGTCGAAGTCCACGGACGACCGGCTGATCGACGAGCTCGTGGGTCGGGCTCAGGCCGAGGGCCTGCAGCTGACCGGTGAGGGCGGGCTGCTCCAGCAGCTGACGAAGCGGCTGCTGGAGTCCGCTCTCGAGGGCGAGATCACCGACCACCTCGGCTATGACAAGCACGATCCCGCCGGGAAGAACGGCGGCAACTCACGCAACGGCACCCGGGCCAAGACCGTGTTGACCGAGGTCGGCCCGGTGGAGATAGCCGTGCCCCGCGACCGCGAGGGTTCCTTCGAGCCGAAGATCGTCAAGAAGCGGCAGAAGCGCCTTTCCGGCGTGGACGAGATGGTCATCTCGCTTGCCGCGAAGGGTCTGACGACCGGTGAGGTCCAGGCTCATCTGGCCGAGGTCTATGGCGCCGAGGTGTCGCGCCAGACGATCTCCACGATCACCGACAAGGTCCTCGAGGGCATGGCCGAGTGGCAGAACCGGCCCCTGGACGCCGTCTATCCGGTGATCTTCATCGACGCGATCCACGTGAAGGTCCGCGACGGTGCAGTGGCAAACCGGCCCATCTATGTGGCTCTGGCCGTTACGGCCGAGGGCCGGCGGGACGTCCTCGGGCTGTGGGCCGGCGAAGGCGGTGAGGGCGCCAAGCACTGGATGCACATCCTCACCGAGATCAAGAACCGCGGCGTGAACGACGTCCTCATGCTCGTCTGCGACGGGCTCAAGGGGCTGCCCGACGCGGTCGAGGCCGTCTGGCCCCGCACGGTCGTGCAGACCTGCGTGGTCCACCTGCTGCGAAACTCCTTCCGCTATGCCGCCCGCCAGGACTGGGACAAGATCGCCAAGGTGCTCAAGCCCGTTTACACGGCGGCGACCGAGGAAGCCGCACTCGACCGGTTCGCCGAGTTCGCCGACGCCTGGGGCAAGAAGTATCCGGCGATCGTGCGGCTCTGGGAGAACGCGTGGGAAGAGTTCACCCCGTTCCTCCGCTTCGACACCGAGATCCGCCGCATCGTCTGCACGACCAACGCCATCGAGTCCGTGAACGCCCGGATCCGCCGGGCGGTCAAGGCCCGCGGTCACTTCCCCAACGAGCAGGCCGCACTCAAGTGCGTCTACATGGCGATCATGTCCCTGGACCCCACCGGTAAGGGCCAGGCCCGCTGGACCATGCGCTGGAAGACCGCACTGAACGCCTTCGACATCACCTTCGACGGCCGGCTCTCCGCAGCACGTCAGTAACCTTCAACTACCCGAGTTACACCGCTCGTTTGACAGACCC
>NZ_JBSGWY010000109.1:0-1311 GCF_053609145.1 Streptomyces sp. NPDC054961
CTAGGCCGTGTTTTAGGTAGGGGTTCCGGTCCACGCCTCACGCTGTGATGATCATGGTGTGGGGCGTGGGGATCTTTCTGATGAGCAGTGGTCGGTGTTGGAGTCGTTGCTGCCTGCGGCGGGTGTGAGGCGCAGGTCGTCGTCCCGGCGGATGTTGGTGGACGGTGTGCGGTGGCGGGTGCGGACTGGTGTTCCGTGGCGGGATCTGCCGTGTGAGTACGGGCCCTGGCAGACCGTTTACGGATTGTTCCGCAGGTGGCAGCGGCAGGGGGTGTGGGCTCGGCTGCTGACGTTGTTGCAGGCGCGGGCGGATGCGTCCGGGCTGATCGTGTGGGAGGTCAACGTCGACTCCACCGTCTGCCGGGCCCATCAGCACGCGGCTGGTGCCCGCCGGGACGGCGCGGGGCAGAAGGAACCGCCCGGCGGGGTCGGCCAGGAGCCGGACGATCACGGGCTGGGCAGGTCGCGGGGCGGGTTCACCACGAAGATCCATCTGGCGTGCGAGCAGGGCCAGAAGCCGTTGTCGCTGCTGGTCACGGCGGGTCAGCGGGGTGACAGCCCGCAGTTCGAGCCGGTCCTGGAAGCCATCGGGGTGCCCAAGGCCGGTGGTGGGCGGCCCAGGCGCAAGCCGTTGCGTGTGCGGGGAGACAAGGCGTATTCCTCGCGCGCCAACCGTGCCTACCTGCGCAGACGCGGGATCCGGTGCACGATCCCGGAGCCGGCCGACCAGATCCGCAACCGCAAGCGCCGCGGCCGCGATGGTGGCCGCCCGCCGGCCTTCGACCGGGACGATTACAAGGCCCGTCACGCGGTGGAGTGCGGGATCAGCCGCCTCAAGCAGCACCGGGCCGTCGCGACCCGATACGACAAGCTCGCCGTGCGCTTCGAGGCGGCCGTTCACATCGCGGCGATCAGCCAGTGGCTGTGAACCACCGGCCGGCCGCCGGCCCGTGCCATCCTGACCACCGGAAACGTCCAGCACACGCAAAAGGGGAAGGCCCGTGGCCGCCGACTACTACTGCGCCGACAGCGAGAACGGCGACCACATCGACGACCCGTCCGAGGACGCCTTGTTCATGCTGATCGGCGATCTGAACGGCACGGACAACACCTTCGTCGTCATCCAGCCCGACGAGGACGACCCGGCCTGGTTCGCCTCCGTCGCCGTACTGGACGAAGGCGGCTACGAGATCGTCCGCCGCGACACCACCCGCCGCGAACACGAAGTCACCACCGAGACCAGCATCGACCAGATCGCGGGCGACCTCACCAAATGGCTGGCCGCCCGCGCTTCCTAAAACACGGCCTAGC
>NZ_JBSGWY010000110.1:0-1311 GCF_053609145.1 Streptomyces sp. NPDC054961
CCTAGGCCGTGTTTTAGGTAGCGCGGGCGGCCAGCCACTTGGTGAGGTCGCCGGCGATGCGGTCGTTGTTGGTCTCGACGGTCACGTCGTGTTCGCGACGGGTGGTGTCACGGCGGACGACCTCGTATCCGCCCTCGTCCAGGACGGCGACGGAGGCAAACCAGACGGGGTCGTCCTGGTCGGGCTGGATGACGACGAACGTGTTGTCCGAGTCGTTCAGGTCGTCGATCAGCATGAACAGCGCGTCCTCGGACGGGTCGTCGACGTGGTCACCGTTCTCGCTGTCGGCGCAGTAGTACCTGGCGGCCACCGAAGCCCTCCCCGAAGATGTGCTGCCCAATGCCGTGATCAGCATGGCACGGCCGTATCGGCGGGCCGCCGGTTCACAGCCACTGGTGGATCGCCGCGATCTGGACGGCCGCCTCGAACCGGACGGCGAGCTTGTCATAGCGGGTCGCGACGGCCCGGTGCTGCTTGAGACGGCTGATCCCGCACTCGACCGCGTGGCGGGCTTTGTAGTCCTCCCGGTCGAAGGCCGGCGGTCGGCCACCGGCTCGGCCGCGGCGCTTGCGGTTGCGAACCTGGTCGGCCGGCTCGGCGATGGTGCAGCGGATCCCGCGTCTGCGCAGGTAAGCACGGTTGGCGCGCGAGGAGTACGCCTTGTCACCTCGCACCCGCAGTGGCCTGCGCCTGGGACGACCGCCGCCGGCCTTGGGCACCCGGATCGCTTCGAGGACCGGCTCGAACTGCGGACTGTCACCCCGTTGACCTGCCGTGACCAGCAACGACAGCGGCTTCTGGCCCTGCTCGCAGGCCAGATGGATCTTCGTGGAGAACCCGCCCCGCGACCGGCCCAGCCCGTGATCCTCCGGTTCGGTCCCGACCCCTCCCGGGGGCTCCTTCTGTCCGGCCCCGTCCCGGCGGGCACCAGCCGCGTGCTGATGGGCCCGGCAGACTGTGGAGTCGACGTTCACCTCCCACGTGATCAGCCCGGCCGCATCAGCCCTCGCCTGCAGCAAGGTGAGGATCCTGGCCCACACACCCTCGCGCTGCCAGCGGCGAAAGAGCCCGTAAACGGTCTGCCAAGGCCCGTACTCGCGCGGCAGATCACGCCACGGAACACCTGTCCGAACACGCCACCGAACTCCATTGATCAACCGCCGCCGGTTCCCGGACCTGCGGTTCACGCCTGCCGCAGGCAGCAACGACTCCAGCACCGACCACTGCTCATCAGAAAGATCCCCACGCCCCACACCATGATCATCACAGCGCAAGGCGTGGACCGGAACCCCGATCTAAAACACGGCCTAG
>NZ_JBSGWY010000111.1:0-1304 GCF_053609145.1 Streptomyces sp. NPDC054961
GTGCGGGTCAGGACCGCGTGGGTGTGCGCGGGGTCGGTGGTGGTGGAGGGTTCGATGGTGAGCAGGACGTGGGCGTGCGCGGGCACGGTGTCCAGTTCGGCGTGGACGGGCACGTCCTCCAGGCCGAAGGTCTCGGTGCCCAGAACCACCGGGTCACCGAAGGCGGTGGCCTCGGAGCCCGGGTTGTTGGTGGGGGTCCAGGTGAGTTGGTAGAGGTCGTTGACGGCGGGTGTGGTGGCGGCGAGCTGGTCGGGGGTGATCTCCCGGACGGTCAGCGACTCCACGCCGATGACGGGCGTACCGGCCGGGTCGGTGGCGTCGAGGGCGTACGTGTTCTCACCGGTGGCCTGCCAGTGGACGCGCAGGCTCGTCGCGCCGGTGGCGTGCAGCGCGACACCGCTCCACGCGAACGGCAGCAGGACAGGCGGCTTGACCTCACGGTGCGTGGTGGAGGCGTCCTCTTCGGTGGACAGCAGCGTGTGCAGGGCGGCGTCGAGGAGCGCCGGATGCACGCCGAAGCCAGTGGTACCGGTGTCGTCTTCGGGGAGGGTGATCTCGGCGTGCAGGTCGCCGTTGCCGGTGCGCCAGGCGGTGTGCAGGCCCTGGAACAGCGGGCCGTACTCGTAGCCGCGCTCGGCCAGGCGGTCGTAGAGGCCGTCGAGGTCGATCCGCTCGGCGCCGGCCGGCGGCCACGCGCCGGTGGTGGGCGCGGGTGTGGTGGCCTGGATGGTCAGGCGGCCGGTCGCATGACGAACCCAGGCGCCCTCGCCGTTCCCGGCGCGGGAGTGCACGGCGAGGGCGAACCCCTCGCTCTCGTCCGGACTCACCGTCACCTGCAGGTGAACGCCCTCGGCCTCGGGGATGGTGAGGGGCGTATGGAGGGTGAGGTCTTCGAGGTGTCCGGCGCCGAGGTGGTCACCGGCGGCGATGGCGAGGTCGACGAACGCGGTGCCCGGCAGGATGACGTTGCCGAGGACGGCGTGGCCGGCCAGCCAGGGCTGCGCGGTGCGCGACAGCCGGCCGGTGAACACCGCACCGCCCTCACCGGCCAGGTCGACGGCGGCTGCGAGGAGACCGTGCGAGGTGATGCTCTGGCCCAGGCCCGTCGGGTCACCGGTGACGGCGGGCGCGTCCAGCCAGTACCGGCGGCGCTGGAACGCATACGTCGGCAGCTCGACCGCACGGCCGCCCACCAGACCCGGTGTCTGCTCCCAGTTGACGGGGGTGCCGGTGGTCCACAGGTGTGCGAGGGCGGCCAGGAATGTTTCGTCCTCGGGCTTGTCCTTGCGCAGTGCCGCGACCGC
>NZ_JBSGWY010000112.1:0-1278 GCF_053609145.1 Streptomyces sp. NPDC054961
TAGCGGCGTGGTGTCGGCGTTCGTATTCGTCGGGGCTGAGGTGGCTGTTGGTGGAGTGTCGGCGGCGGGTGTTGTAGCGGGTCAGCCACGCGAAGACCGTTTTTCTGCAGGTGGTGGCGTCGCCGTAGTCGTGGGCGCCTTGGAGGGTTTCGCGTTTCAGGGAGGCGTGGAAGCTTTCGCAGGCCGCGTTGTCGGCGCTGGTGCCGACCGCGCCCATCGACCGGGTGACTTTGAGCTGGCCGCAGAGGCTGGCGTAGGCCCTTGATCCGTATTGGGCTCCGTGATCGGAGTGGAACACCGCCCCGTCCAGCGAGCCGCGGGTGCCGGCGGCCATCCGCAGAGCGTCGGCGACCAGGGTCCGTGCGCATGTGGTCCGCGATGGACCAGCCGACGATCTTGCGGCTGAAGCAGTCCAGCACCGTCGCGAGATAGAGGAACTTCCCGCTCGCGAGCGGGAGATACGTGATGTCACCCATGTACTTCCGCCCCGGCTCGACGGCCGTGAAGTCCCGCTGGAACAGGTCTTCGACCGGTGAGGATGCCGGGTCGGGGACGGTGGTGCGGATGCGTCTGCGCAGGCGGATGCCGGTGATGGAGTACGTCCGCATGATCCGGGCGACCCGCTTCTCGTTGACCTGCCGCCCTTTGTCGCGGAGCTCGGCGGTCACGCGTGGGGAGCCGTAGGCGCCGCCGGACTCGCCGTGGACCTGGCGGATCTCCCCGGCCAGGACCTGGTCCTCGCGCTGCCGGGCGGCCCGTGTCTCGGCGCCGGCGAGCCACTTGTAGTAGCTGGACCGGTTGACGTCCAGGATCTGGCAGAGCCGCTTCACCTCAAAGGTGGCCCGGTGGTCGTCGACGAACTGGAAGCGGCTGGTCACCAGTTCGTCTCTCCGGCGAAATACTTGGCCGCCTTGCGGAGTATGTCCCGCTCGGTGGCGAGCTTGCGCTCACTGGCCTCGAGTTCCGCCACCCGTGCTTCCAGCTGTCGGACCCGCTCCTCCGGATCACTGGGCGTAACCGCCGCCCGGTGGCCGACGGCCGGCTTCGCACTCGCAGCGGTGACGCCACGGCGCGTGCGGTCCCGCAGCACCCACTCGCGCAGGGTCGCCCGGTTGACGCCCAGGTCAGCGGCGATGCTCTTGTACGTCGCCCCGGGCGTGGACTCGTACAGGGCCACGGCATCGGCCTTGAACTCGTCCGAATAGTCCTTCAGAGCCATCGGTGGTCTTCTCGCTTCCTCCGGATCAATCAAGATCCAGTATCAGCGTGTCCACCACT
>NZ_JBSGWY010000113.1:0-1275 GCF_053609145.1 Streptomyces sp. NPDC054961
CTACAAACTATATACTTCATTGTATCTGGGTCTCGTAGATGTGTATAATATACAGGATCGGGCGGGGGACATTCGGGCCCAGCTCTGCGCTTCGCTCCGAGCCATGGCCGGCCTTCGGCCGGGGTCCTGCGCTTCGCTCCGGACTGGCTCTGGTTGCGCTGCGCTCCACCAGAGCGGGCCTGCTCCGCAGGCCCCAGGGCGCTCGCGCTCCGCGCGGGAGGTGACCCCGTTTCACGGGGTCCGGGCCTTCGGCCCGTTGGGCGGGTCCGCTCCGCTCCCCCACCCCAGGGGCCTTCCGGCTCCGCCTCCAGGACCCCAGGCCTGCTCCGCAGGCCAAGCTGGCAGCAAAGACTACCCACGCCTGGGTACCCGGACCACCTTGCCATCCTTAACGAAGAGCCTCACCCGCTGCTCATTGAAGTCCATCGTCACCATGCTGCCCTCAGGCACCACATGCACCGTGATCTCCGGAAACTCCGCCCCGATCTGCTGGCGGGCATGCTCCGCAAGCTTCCCCACCAGCTCGGGCCACTCACTCTTCGCTGCCATCATCCCCTCCAGGTGGTGATCACTTCGACCCTGCTCGACGCTACAGGTCACCACCGCACAGGGCTTGGGACTCCCGTGCTTCGCACGGAGGTGACGCCGTTTCACAGGGTCCGGGCCTCCGGCCTGTTGAGCGCTCCGCACCCGGCCGCACGCCGATCCTCCCCAGCAGTCAAAGATGAAAACACGATCACGAACCCTTGCGGAGACCGCATCGAAACAGGCCTCCACCTTGAATGATTCAAACTGAGTCAGAGCTAGATTCTGGAAAGATCATCCTGTACCAGATCCACTGACCCTCGACAACAGGCCATCAAACCGGTACCCGCCAGCCCGAACCTCCCCGAGAGACCCCAACCCCTGGCCGGGATCGTATGGGAGGCTGGCCGGCTTTGGACCGGTGCCAACCACTACGCGGGTTCTAAGAGGGAAGCGGACATGTTTCGGCTGGTCAGGAGGACGAGCCTTTGGAGATACGTCAGTGCAGCACTGACATATCTCTGCACGGTGTGTCAGTAGGCACTGACGGATCTCCTGCCTTTGGTAGCAAAATCGCAACCAAACTGCCCGTCAGAAATCCCTAAAACTCGGGGGTTTGGTAGCAGAGTTGCAACAAACTCCCGGCGGGCGGCGGGACTAAGGGTTGTCCCGCAACTGCTGGTCACGGGTGAGATGATCTTGCAGTGGCTGGTGTGATCACGGCGTCGGAGCCGTCCTGGATAGCCCCGT
>NZ_JBSGWY010000114.1:0-1259 GCF_053609145.1 Streptomyces sp. NPDC054961
GATCCTGGTGGCTAATTCAGGCGACGAGGGAGAGATTTAGTCGGGCGAGGTGGCTGGTGCGGGTGCGGTCGAGGGGGTGGCCGTTCCACCAGGCGTCGAGACGGATCAGGTTCAACGCCACCGCGCTGTAGACGTGGTCGAGGTGAGTTTTCTTCAGACCGTGGTAACGGGCACGGCGGATACCGGTCACGGTGGTGGCCTGGTGGATGGTCCCTTCGACTCCGGCGCGCAACGCGTAGTCATGCTTCCACTCATCGGTTTCCTGTCGGGCACGCGCACTCTTCAGTGCCTCGTGCATCTCCTGTGGTTGCAGAGTGAGTTGACGGCGTCCGAGCTTCGAGGTCGTGCACTTGGGCCGTAGCGGGCAGGGGCCGCAGACCGTAGGGGAGAAAACGACCACCGTCTTGGCAAGGCCGCCTTGGCGGCAGGGGCTCCAGGCGGTGCTCGTCCGCCCGGCCGGGCAGACGACCTCCCGGCCCTGCCAGTCGATGCGGAAGTCGTGGGTGGCGAAGCCCTCCTTGGCCCTGCCCTGACGGGTCTGGTCACTCAGCATCGGGGTGACCAGCACGACACCGAACCGCTTCACGGACCCCACGATCAGCTCGGCCGAGGCATACCCACTGTCCAGGTAGTGCTCCCCGGGCAGCAGCCCGCGTCGCTGGAGGACCTGGTGGACGGTATCGAGCACGGCATTGTCGGCGACGGTGGCGGCCGTGGTGGTGACGTTGGTGACCAGGTTCGGCCGGGTGGCCCTGCGCCGTCCCGGCCGCGCATCGCCGTTGTTGCCGCTCGCGGCCGGTCCGTTGGCCTGGCAGGTCTCACTGATATGGATCTTGAAGCCGTTCCACAGGGTGTCACCCTTGACGCTCCGGCGGGCATCGATGTCATACGGCGACGTCACACGCCGTTGACCGGGCGGGAGACCGTCCACCTTCGCCTCCCGCCGCTTGACCACCTCCCGTCCACTGCCCGACACCGTGCGGGTGTAGATCTGCACCAGCACGCACCGCAGAACCTGGACAGCCGGCAGGTCCCGCAGCCACGTCGGGGACGCGGGCGCGTGGACCGCGGTGAGCAGGGCGAAGCCGTCCTGGCCGTAGTCGACAGCCAGCCGGGCGCGTTTGGCCTTGGACGCGGGCGCGTGCCAGCCGGGGACCCGGTCGCCGTAACGCCGACTCCAGGAAGGCACGTCGATCACCTGTCCCACCCAGTGCGGAGCCGCGCAGACCAACGCCTCCAGGGCAGCGCGAACCGTCTCA
>NZ_JBSGWY010000115.1:0-1138 GCF_053609145.1 Streptomyces sp. NPDC054961
CTGCTGCTGGAGACGGCGTGGGAGGCTTTCGAGCGGGCGGGGATCGACCCGGCGAGCCTGCGGGGTTCGGACACCGGCGTCTTCGCCGGCGTGATCTCGGGGGACTACGCCTCCCGGCTGGGCCGCATCCCGGGCGAGTTCGAGGGCTACATGTCCACTGGTACGACCACCAGCGTGGCATCCGGTCGGATCGCCTACACCTTCGGGCTTGAGGGCCCGGCCATGACGGTGGACACGGCGTGCTCCTCCTCGCTGGTCGCCCTGCACCTGGCGGCGCAGTCGCTGCGCCAGGGCGAGTGCAGCCTCGCCGTCGTCGGTGGTGCCACCATCAACTCCGGTCCGACCAGCTTCATCGAGTTCAGCCGGCAGCGCGCGCTCTCCACCGACGGGCGGTGCAAGGCGTTCTCGGCCTCGGCGGACGGAACGGGCTGGGGTGAGGGCGTCGGCGTCGTGCTCGTCGAGCGGCTCTCGGACGCGCGGCGGCTGGGGCATCCGGTGCTGGCTGTGGTGCGTGGTTCGGCGGTGAACCAGGACGGTGCGTCGAACGGCCTTGCCGCGCCGAACGGTCCGTCGCAGGAGCGCGTCATCCGGCAGGCGTTGGCGAACGCTCGTCTGACCACGGCCGACGTGGACGTGGTCGAGGCGCACGGCACGGGCACCCGCCTCGGCGACCCGATCGAGGCGCAGGCGCTGCTGGCCACCTACGGCCGGGGACGCGAGGCGGACCAGCCCCTGTGGCTGGGCTCGATCAAGTCCAACATCGGTCACACCCTGGCCGCTGCCGGTGTCGCGGGCGTCATCAAGATGGTCATGGCGATGCGCCACGGCGTGCTGCCCCAGACCCTGCACGTCACGGAGCCGAGTCCGCACGTCGAGTGGGACGCGGGCGCCGTCGAGCTGCTCACGCGGACGCGTGAGTGGGACGACGCGGGCCGTCCGCGCCGTAGTGCCGTCTCCTCCTTCGGGATCAGCGGGACGAATGCGCACGTGATTCTGGAGCAGGCGCCCGTGGCCGAGGAGGCCCTGGCTGTTGACGCTCCTGTGGCGCCGGTGGCGGTGTCGGGTGTGGTGCCGTGGGTGGTGTCGGGTCGTGGTGTGGAGGCGGTGGCGGGTCAGGCGGCGCGGCTGCTGACGGCTG